>CP051152.1:2400000-2757268 GCA_003970805.2 Undibacterium piscinae | reverse complement strand
GTAAGAGCGCGACAAAATACAGCAAAGCCTTGGGGTTGGAGAGCTCGACGATGACCGCATTCCAAAACGCCGGCCATCCGCTGACCGCCAGACTCTTGTCACTGCTGACCGAGAAGGCACTACCCTTACTGAGCAAGGTGCTCATGCCCAGGTACAGCAGGTAAGCCACGCCCACCCACTTGATGATGGAAAACAGGTTATTGCTGGCCACGATCAGGGCTGCGATGCCGGTCGCCGATAAAGCGAAATACAAGGCATTGGTCAGCGCAATCCCGGCAATCGCCCAGTATGAGCGACGCATGCCGTTGGACATGCCTTGCGCCACGATGAGTAGCGCGGCAGGGCCGGGGGTCAGGCAAATTACGCCGGTAGTGACGACAAAAATTAAATAGGCTTCCCAGCTCATGACGGACTCTCTTAAGGTTAAATAGAAATGTGTTGCATCAGTACCGCCAACCTATCGGTCAGTCTGTACTGTCTAAGGTATTTATGAATTTTTTGACGGTTTGCGCGCCAGCGTGATCAGTACCACGCTACTCAAAATAATCGCCATCGCCAGCATTGCGCGCGGTTCTAGCTGTTCGCCCGCCAGCAACACCCCAAGCGCTACGGCTATCACAGGATTGACATAGGCATAGCTTGATGCCAGTGCCGGTGTTACTTTCGAGAGCAGATACATATACGCAGTGAATGCCAGTAGTGAGCCAGCCACTACCAGATACGACCAGGCAAAAAAAGCGGACAGTGTGATGGGGGCGCTAAAACTTTCTCCCTTGACCAAACCGATGAGGCATAAGAAAGCGCCGCCCAAAAGCATTTCGCTGGCAAAGCCCATCGCTCCCGGCGCCAGATGCATTTTCTTTTGCGACAGCACCGAACCCAGATCCCAGCAAATGACCGCGCCCAGCAGGGCGAGCATGCCTATCGGTTGTGCCGATAACTCACCGGTACCGCTTAGCAAGACCGCGCCACCAAAGCCGCTCAGGATGCCCAGCCATTCACGCTTATTCGGCCAGACCCCAAACATGCCGGCGCATAGCGACATGATCATCGGAGAGCAGGCGACAAACACCGCCGTCATGCCGGACGAGACATATTGCTGGCCGACGGCGGTCAAGCCCATGCCACCACCGAGTAACATCATGCCGACGATGCCGGCATCACGCCATTGCAAGCGGGTAGGGTTGGCGGTGCCGCGCCATTTCAGCCAGGCAAACAACAGCGATCCTGCCACCAGGAAACGCGTGCCCATCAGTAAAAATGGCGGGAACGATTGCAAGGCCAGTTTTATAGCAAAATAGGTTGAGCCCCAGACGATATACACGGTCAATAGGGCGAGCAGTACGTTCCTGGGAAGGGTGCGGGGAAGAGTGCGCATGGATCTGTGGTCTGGTGATGCCTGATAAAGGTAGCTAGTGTATGCGGTCAGTTCGGTTTTTTGAATAGATAAACCAAGGCAAATAAGGTACATTACCTTGGTATCAATCGAAAACAAGGTGATTTTCAATGAAATTAGATTTAGACCTGATGGATGCAAAAATCCTCGATATTTTGCAAGCCGATGCCCGCGTTACCTTGACCGAAATAGGTAGGCGCATTCACCTGAGCCAACCGGCGGTGGCCGAACGTGTCAAGCGCATGGAGGCGGCCAAGGTGATTACCGGCTATCACGCCAGGGTCAATCCTGAGGCGCTCGGTTACAACATCACGGCTTTTGTGCGGATCGCCGGTCGTACTGAATATCAGGCGGTGGCGGCGATGGCGGAAAAAATGCCGGAAGTTATAGAGTGTCATTCGATTACCGGTGACGACTGCAGTATCGTCAAGGTGGTGGTGCCGTCGGTGCGCGAACTGGAGCGCATCCTGGTTGATCTGACACGCTGCGGTGCCACTTCGACCTCGTTGATCTTGTCATCGACGCTGGAGCGTCGTTCGCTCAAGCCGGTGACCGAATAAACTTTCTAGGCCCTCAACATTAGGTGTTATATGGAACTCCGCCAACTCCGCTATTTTGTCGCGATTGTCGATCATGGCTCGCTGTCGCGCGCAGCCAAGGTCTTGCATATCGTCCAGCCCGCGCTTAGCCAGCAATTGCAGTTATTGGAAGACGAGTTAGGCGCGAGCCTGATGCACAGGTCGGCACAAGGCATGCAGGCCACTGATGCCGGGAAAATTTTCTATGAGCATGCGCAGGCGATACTTAAGCAAGTCCATGACGCCAGATCGGCGGTGGCGCAATCGACCGATAAACCCAGTGGCACCGTGGCACTGGGAATACCGCAGAGCGCCTCGGGCGCTTTGGCGTTTCCTTTGCTCGCTGCACTCAGGGAAAAATATCCGGATATCGTGTTTCAGCTCACCGAGGAATTAACCGGACATCTGACCGAGCAATTACGCTGCGGTAGACTCAACTTCGCGATACTGTTTGACGATGGCCAGCTTGGCGGCTTCAATAGCAAGCCCCTGGCGGAAGAGGACATGATGTATATCACGCGCGCCGATTCCCGATTCGCCGGTAAAAGGAAAAGCATCTCGCTGGCCAAGGCACTGCAATCGCCATTGATTTTGCCTAGCCTCCAGCATGGCGTCAGGCCGCGTATAGAAAGCAAAGTACGCCAGGCCGGTTTGCAGATGGGCGAGGTGATAGACATTACCTCGATCGCGATACTCAAGTCGGCCATCATGGCTGATATGGGGGCAACCATTTTGCCGGTGTCGCCGTTTCTGGCCGAAATCGAGCGCGGTGAAATGCGTGCCTTGCCGATTTCCGGGGTATCGCTGTCACGCACCGTGGTGCTGTGTTCGTCCAAAAATATTCCGCTGACCAATGCCGCGCTGGCGGTACAAAAACTGGTGCTGGAGGTCACGCATGACTTGTGCGCAAGCGGTCGCTGGCTGGGGGCGCAGAGTTTGCTATGATGAACCCCGGCGCGCGATAAACAATCCGCGCCTATGCCACCAGATCGCGATGGTTTTTTTGCCCCGAGCTATGATGGCATCAGCCTCGCCACGCAACTGCCTGAACCTGCGCCTTTGATCGTTTTCGTCACCGCCTATGATCAGTATGCGCTACAGGCTTTTGATGCCAACGCCATCGACTATCTGATGAAGCCGTATGACGAAGCGCGTTTTTTACGCGCCCTGCAAAAAGCCCGCGAGCGCTTGCAAAAACCAGTGGTAACGGCAGATCATTTACTCTGCAATGAGAAAGGTCGAATTCAGGTCGTCAAACTGAGCGATATTCTGTGGGTCGAGGCGGCCGATAATTATGTCTTGCTGCATACCGTCAACGGTCAGCACATGTTGCGCCAGACTCTGAGTGGCATATTAGAAAAACTCGGTAGCGGCTTTGTGCGATGCCATCGGCGCTATCTGGTGCAATTATGTTCGATTCAACAATTTATTCCCACCCAAAAAGGCGATGCCCAATTGCTCATGAAAGACGCTGCTCGTCTGCCCTGTAGTCGCCAGTATCGTAGCGCGGTGCTGAGCTATCTGAAAATTGAAGATTAACTTTGCGTTGCATCCGACTCGCCCCATCCCAACCCCATTTCGCCACAATTTGATGGCAGTTGCTGCTCCACCTGCGTAGGCTACTCTGTATCGTTCACTTCGCGAGCAAGAGCATGCCTCAGTCTTCCACTACATCGACAGCCCTTCCCGCCAGCGCCAGCACTAGCGAGCGCCTGTATTTTTTGGATTGGGTACGTATCATCGCCTTCTTCTTACTCATTTTCTATCACGTAGGCATGTACTACGTAGGCGAAGACTGGCATGTGAATAGTCCGCATGTGATAGACACGATCAAACCGCTGATGCTGCTAAGCTCACCGTGGCGCTTGAGCCTCTTGTTTTTGGTCTCCGGTGTGGCATCCGCCTTCATGCTACAAAAACATAGTGCAGCAAAGTTTGCCCGACAAAGAAGTGGCCGCCTGTTGCCGCCCTTACTGTTTGGCATGCTGATCATCGTGCCGCCTCAAACTTATTTTGAAGTCATAGAAAAACTCGCCTATCCCGGTAGTTATTTGGATTTTATGAAGCTGTATCTGAGTGGCTACTCAGGATTTTGCAAAGATGGCTGCCTGATTTTGCCGACCTGGAATCACCTCTGGTTTGTCGCCTATCTGTGGGCCTACAGCTTAGTACTAGCTGTTTTCATCGCGCTCAGAGCCAACTGGTTTTCGCGTCTACGGGCGGTCTTGATAAATCAACTGCGAGGCTGGCGCATCATCGTGCTACCGATACTTTATCTGGCCTTGATACGCGTGGTGATGTTAAATCATTTTCCAACGACGCATGCCTTGATCGACGATTGGTTTAATCATGCCAATTACTTGTTTTTCTTCCTGTTTGGCGCCCTGATTGCGCCCTCAGATCGATTTTGGCAAGAGCTGGTGCGCTTGCGCTGGCCCAGTCTGCTGAGCGCACTCGTAGCTTGGATTTTTCTGGTCAGCTACTATGCCTATTTCAATAATGTCCATCCAGCGCCAGACTGGCTACGCCTGATGCAGCGTGGTATTTGGGTGATTTTGGAGTGGACCGCAATTTTAGGCGCTTGTGGCTTTGCTCGCCTCCATCTGCAAAAAGACCATGCGGCACGCCGCTATCTGACCGTGGCAATTTTCCCTGTGTATATTTTTCACCAGACCATCATCGTGATGTTGGCACATGCTTTAAAACCCTATCAACTAGCAGCGCCAGCAGAAGCATGCCTGCTCATCGTCGCCACCCTGATACTGAGTTTCGGCGGCTATGAGATCGTCAAACGCCATGCCTTACTGCGACCGCTGTTCGGCTTAGGCAAGCTGAACAGCAAAACATCTCTGTAGCAAAAATGCTGAAGAATAGTTTTGGCACAGGCCCACTGCGCATATCCCATGCGGGTTTGCCGATAGGCAGGCTGGACAGGCGCATAGGCTATGCCTGAGCGGGCAGATATGCGAATTCAAGTTCGAAATGCGACGGAATTAGGTGTTAAATTAAATAGTACTTCATGTGGCGTTTTGTAGCCTAAAGTTTTTCTGGGGCGATGATTCAGGCGGTCTTCAATGTGTTGAATGCGCGCCCTGGAAAGTGTCTTCAGACGCATTCTTTTTGGTATGTATTGACGGATCAAACCATTGGTATTTTCATTGCGGGAGCGCTGCCGAGGGCGACCAGGATCGGCAAAGAAGACCGGTAAGCCCATGTCTTTAAAGTGCGCAAATTCACAGCCATTATCTAAGGTCAGTGAAAGGGCGGGCAATCCATTGAGTTCTTTTCCAACCGCAGCGGCAACAAGGATGGCCGTCTTTTGCAAGACGGGAGAGATTTTGGTGTACAAGCTTTTGCGTTCGACCAAAGTGAGTAGGCAGTGATGATGTGACTGTCCGCGGATGGTGTCGCCTTCCCAGTGACCAGCAATCTCTCTTGTCAACGCGCCTTTGGGACGCTGTCGAATACTCTTGCGACCGGCCGGATAGCTAGATTTGGCGGGCTTCCAGACGTTGGCAAGCTGATAGCGACGTAATTTTTTATTCAATGCACTCTTGGTACGCCGTATCCAGTTGTAGATCGTTTGGTGACTGATAGACCAATTCTCTTCACTGCCCGCAATGCGCAAACGTGCGCTGATTTCGTCTGGAGACCATTCTTGATTTAATAAATGTCGCACCAGCGGCCAGATTTCTTTCGGTTTGGTTGGATGATTGGCCGCGCTTTTGGCAATACGTTTAAGCGTTCTTTCATTGGACGCGAGGGCGTTGTATTTTTGATTTACTTTGCCTCGCTTGATCTCGCGATAAATGGTTGAACGATCTACTCCAACTACTGTGGCAATCTTGCTTACGCTGGTTTTTGACGCTAGCAGGCGTTCAATTTGCGAGCGCTGTTTAGCTCTGAGGTGAGTAAATTCCATTGCGATTTCCTTGGGTTAAGAACAATACAAAGGTACTCCTGTAACGAGTAAAATCTTTGTATTTCTATCCTTATGCCGTCGCAATTCGAACTTTAATTCGCATGCCAGCCCGCAAACCCGCATGGACTATGCGCGAGCGGCTAGATGATGCAAAAATTTAGGCTGGCTATCTAGTCCGGCTATTGCGGCCGTACAGCGCCAGTATGCTGGCCATGCTCAAGGCGGCTAGCGCGATCAGCCACATCAGGGCATCGGCATGGCTAGTCTGCATCACCAACCCGGCGATCAAGGGGCCGGCCACCGCGCTGAGGGTGTACAGCATCGACAGCAGGCTGACGTTTTGCGCCATATCACCGGAACCGGTGGTGGTGCTGGCGATCAATGCCATGGTCAGAAAAGCGGTGATAAAACCACCCAACAAGAACACCGCCACCTGCATAGGCAGATAGGCCAGCGGCAGGCTCATGCAGAGCGCCACCAGCACGGTTCCCAGTGCGCAACTGATGGCTGCCGTACCCAGGCTGGTGTGATCGGTCAGCCAGCCCACTGGGTATTGCAGCAGCAAACCGCCCACCCCAAACAGCGCCAGCAAATCGGTGATCTGCAATACCGCATAACCGCGCTCTTGCGCAAAGATCGCAAACAGGCCCGATAGCGCGGCCTCGCTCATGCCGCCCAAGAGCGCAATCACGATGCCTTGCTTGAAGATGTGGTCGCGCGGCTGCCGGAAAATCTGCGCGATCGCGGCCTTCATTCTGGCCCCACCTGTGCTCGTCCCGCTAACTCCTGTCCCTGGCTGGTGCGTCTGAATGGTGGCGCTTCTGGCCAGGCACAGCGGCACGATGGCGGCCAGGGTAAAGCCTGCACCTATCCAAAAAATCGCCTTACCATGTATCCCAAAATAAGCGGCCAGCAGCGGCGCGACGATAGGCGCCAAGGCGATCAGAGTTTCATGAAAGCCGACCAGACGCCCGCGCGCGTGAGCTGGCGCAATCAGATACAACCAGGGCTCTAAGGCGATCCAGCGCAAGCCAAGACCGAAGCCAGCCAGCGCCCCCGCGATCAGCCAAAACGGCCAGCCCACCAAGGCCGCGCAGCTCAGCGCCAGCAGGGTAGAAAACAAGCCAGCGAGTATCACTTGTTTATCGCCAAAACGCTTGCACAACCAAGGCGCAAAGCCCAAACCGGGCAACTGCCCCAGCCACAAGGAAGCGGCGAACATGCCCAGTTGCGAGGCATTTAAACCCTGCTCAACCAACCATACCGGCAGCACCACAAAGGCGATGCCAAATTGCCCCACTTGCGCCAGGGTCGAGACGGTATTCAAAGCGCCTATGCTGCGCCAGTCAAACTCGGTTTGACTATGCATGGGACAGCCACTAAGTCGCAAACTCTGGGCGCGGTTTTGGTAGCTAGCTTGGGGTCAGTGTAGGTGTATGCGAACTTTGCGAGCACTTTTCGCACAGCACGCACTGGGATGCGCAGAACGAGTACTGGGCGCGGTCAGCGCGGAGGGAGTTTGGTAGCATAGCTTGGGGTGGAAAGTGTCAGTTTTTTGTAGGTCAAACCATTGGTATTTTCATTGCTCCGAGGGCGAGGAGCCAGTTGCTCGTAGACCGCGGTGGCAATCCTGGCCAGCTCGCCTTTATTGATACCGGCCGATAGGGCATAGCCGAACTTGCCGTCTATCCAGTAAAACACGTTGACCGGGCCTTCCTGACTGAACTTAAAGCCGGTGTCCTTGTTATGCACCTGTTCGGTAGAGACATACAGGGTCAGGCGCTGGCCGGTGGTGTCGTGATACATGAACTGCGCCACCGGGCCGCTTTCGCCCGGCAATAAGCGTCCGCCGATCAGCTCGTAACCCAACTTGCCCAGCTTGGGCGGGCGGATCTGGTTGCCGATACGCTTGGACAGCCATGCCACCAGTTGATCTTCCTGATCCGCGCCGATCTCTACCGGACGCCGGACATCGGGGCTGTACACGACATGGGCGATCGCCGCCTGATGCGCTAGGCCCGATACCTTGTGTACGGCGGGCAAAGCCGGCCGTGAATTGTGCGCCACTTGCATGCCGCTATCATTTTGGCCGTGCAGCATCCAGCCGGCACCACCGCTGACAAAGGCGATCGCCAAGCCGGCGGCCAGGCGCTGCCAGCCCCACGACGCGGCCAGCGCTGACGGCGCAACTGCCGGTGCCGCCCGGGTTTTCTGCTCATCCATGCTACGCAACAATGCACTTGGCAGCGCTTCATCGAGCACCGGATTAAACAAGGCGCGCAGCGAGGCATTCTGGGCGCGATACGCCTGCAGCCTTTGCAATTCTTCGGGTCGCGCTTGCAGATAAGCGGCGATCTCGGCATCCCGCGTCGCTGGCAGCACGCCATCAACATAGGCATGCAAATCCGCTTCAGTCACCGGCAAGAGTTTCATTGATCTACCTTCATCCTATTTAACCACTTTAAGCGGCGACACCACGTTGCGGCCTTCCATCAGGGCACGCAGTTTCTCACGGCCACGCGACAGCCGCGACATCACCGTACCGAGCGGTATTCCCAGCGTCTGTGCCACTTCTTCGTAACCCATTTCTTCCAACGCTACCAGCAGCAAGATCTCGCGCTGCTCAAGCGGCAGCAGCGCCAGCGCCGACTGCAAATCGCGTAACTCCAGGCCGTGGCTCTGGCTGGCAGCAACCATAGGCATCGGCGTCTCCTCATCCAGCAATTCGGTAGGCAACACGGGTTTGCGCAACTGATCGAGGCGCAGGTTATGCATGATGCTAAACAACCAGGCGCGCATGTCACTGCCCTGCCGCCATGTGGCGAGCTTATGCCAGCCGCGTTCCATGGTGTCTTGTACCAGGTCGTCAGCACCCTCCCGGTCGCCCACCAGCGCGCGCGCATAACGTCGCAGGCGGGGAATACAGGCCAGCAATTGTGCATGGTGATCTTGCATGACGGACTCCTGACTCAATCAGCTAACTGTCAGTGTAGCCCGCTTGCCGAAAATTACCCGCATTTACTCTTTCACCACGTGCCAGACGCCTTTGAAATTATCGCCAGTACGCTCACCGGCATGTTTGTCGGCCGCATAAAAATACAAAGGCTTGCCGTCATAGGCGAGCTGCTTGCTGCCATCATCACGCGTGACGACAGAATACTTGCCGGCGGGCATAGTCGCCGGTGCCGGCACCGCAGGCCATAGTGCCAGACAAGGGCCGTTACAGTTACTCTTACCGCTGCCAGCCATATCTTTATCAAACGTATACAACGTCATGCCACTCTCGCTGACCAGCACGCCATCCACGGTTTTCGGCAATGCCGTCTGCGCCAGAGCGCTGCCAGAAAATGCGATACCAGCCAATATGGCGATTAAAATTTTTGCAGTTTTCATCAAATAGCTCCTGAAATAAATGCGGGAAAGAAAAAATTGCGGTAAGCGAAAGTTCTAAACACCATACGAAAGCACTGCTTACATGGAGGTAAACGCAAGAGAGCACGCTTTATTCCGGCGCTGGTGAAATATTTTATTTTATCGTTCCGGGAGCCTTTCTGAAAAGTCTGGCTGAACAGCCGGGCTAATTACCGCAGCCACAGCCTGACCAACGTCTAAGAGCGTCAAAAATTCTCCCGGGGCGGTCGAAAATAACAAGCCCAAGACGCAGCATCCATGCGGGTTTGCAGGCAGATGCCGCCAGCAGGCGCATTCCTGTTGCGTGCTGGCAGGGTGGCTAAAAAGAAACTTGTGCAATATTTTTACCATGGCAAAACAAATCTGCCGTTTGCCGGAACCAAACTTGCCAACTGGCATCAGCGATCCGGCGAGCTTCAGGAATTTCCTGCGTGCCGAGTAAATTGCCCGATACAGGCACCTGATGGCAGGCAGCTTACAACGCTGCCTTTTCACCCTGAATACATCCACGCGGAGTTTCATTTGTACCGATTGCCGGCCAAGTCCCTCGCTTTTCCTTTCGCCCTACTTTTTGCCACGGGCAGCGCCAGGCGCCGATGAAGGCCAATGGCGATGCGAATTTGCCGGCCGGTTACCCAATTCACTGGCCGCTACAAGAGCCACGAAAACGTGACGGCGCAGCAGTGCCGGAACGCGTTCACTCCGGCGATTCCAGCCGCGATTACGAATTGGCATGTTCGTTTATCTGGATATGGGCTGGATGGATCATCCGTTTCCGGTGAATAATTTCGAGATCCGAAATCAAGAACAAATTGCCGTCATCCGCTCTCTGGGTCTGGAACGTCTGCGTTACTCACCGGATAAAAGTAGCCCCGATCTTAGTCAGCCACCGCCCGTCACTGCCAATGTGTCAACGCCTGTAGCCCGTACCGAATCCCCCAAAGCAGCCGAAGCACGCCTGCGCCGCGAAATGCTTGCGGGTCAGCACTCTAGCTTGCTCGCCTGTGAACGCCAGTTTGGCTTGGCTGCGCAAACATTTAAGCAGGTCGCAGAAACTATTCATGCGCAACCACTGCTTGCCAGAGATCAGACTCAGGCATTAATTCAAGGATTTCTGGCCGGGGTCTTAGGAGAGGAAGAAGCGGCAATCCGCCTGCTGTCCGAAAAAGCCGGAGAAAAAACTTCCCTGCATTCTATTAATGTCACCGTAATATCGCTATTGCTTGGTAAATCCTTGCAATTGAGTAAGCCTCAAATGCTGGAATTGGGCATAGGTGCCTTGCTGCATGACATAGGAAAAATCGAACTACCCGACCGGCTGCGCTGGCAAGATGAACAATACAGTACGGGCGAACGGCAGCTGTATCAGGGTCACGTGCTACACGGTGTCAATCTGGCGCGTAAGATGGAATTATCCCCCAGTGCCATGTTGCTAATCGCCCAACACCACGAACATATAGACGGTACAGGCTACCCAAGCGCCATTCACGGTGAGAAGATGTCCCCGCTCAGCAGTATCGTGGCATTGGCTAATCGTTATGACAATCTGTGCAATCCCGGCAACCCTGCGTTGGCGATTACGCCGCATGAGGCCTTGTCTCAGGTATTTACCCAAAACAAGGCGCAGTTTCATGCACCAACCATGACTGCTTTTATCCGCATGATGGGAGTGTATCCTCCGGGATCGGTGGTTCAACTGACTGATGAGCGCTATGCCCTGGTAGTGGCGGTCAATTCAGCGCGCCCTCTCAAGCCACGCGTGGTAATCCACAACTCCGAGATCCCGCGCGATGACGCGCTTGTCATTAATCTGGAACACGAACCTCAGCTTGGCATACGCCGTAGCCTGAAGCCCTTGCAACTGCCCAAAGCGGCTTATGATTATCTATCGCCACGCAAGCGCCTCTGTTACTTTTTTGAACGCGGCATGGAATTACCTGCGCCCGGAGCAGCCTTATGAAAGCTGCCCAATGGCAATCCCTAATAGAAGGCATGCTGGAAGCGGTCCTGTTAGTGGACCCTTTGCAATTAAGGATACTCGCGGCCAACCGCTCCGCACATGCCCTGCTTGAAGTAGCCGCCGACAGCCTGATAGGAAAACCGGTCATAGAACTAGCCGCGGCACCGGAAGATATTTTTTTCTGGGAAGATGTGGCGGCCGGTCTATCGAACAATATTTTCTCCGAAACCCTACTTCAGCGCGAAAATGGCAGCACGATACAAGTCGAGCGACGCGTCAGTCTGGTACGCATCGATATGGACACCTCGCTGTTTGTGGTGGCGATACGAGACCATAGCGAGCAAAGACAGGTCGAAAATGAGCTGGAAAAATTAATTGCGGAATTACGCGCCACACTCGAGTCAACTGCCGACGGTATCTTGGTTACCGATCTGGACGGTGCGATCCGTAGCTATAACCATCTGTTTGCCGAACTCTTAGCCTTACCCGAAGAATTGCTGACCCAGCGCGATGATCCGGCAATTTATGCCTGGATGGATAAATGCATGGTCGATGCCAGTCACTATAGCGAACGCCTGGGCATCATCAGACGCTCGCCACTAATGGAAGCCACCGATGTATTGGTGCTGCGCTCAGGCAAAATACTAGAACGCCTGACGCTACCGCAATATGCACGTGGCCGGCCTATAGGGCGGGTTTATTCGTACCGCGACATCACGCAAAGACTGGCCAATGAAGCACGCCTGCAATTGGCGGCCAAGGTATTTGAATCAAGTACCGATGCGATCTTCATTACTGACAACAAACAAATTATCGTTACTACCAACCCTAGTTTCGAAAGGCTCACCGGCTATACCGAACAGGAAATCATCGGCAAGACACCAAGCGATTTTTTTTCGCAAACGAATAATGCCGAGCAAGTGCAATTGATGCTGGAGCAACTGGAAAGTTCCGGTTACTGCGAAACTGAACTGTGGAACAGACGAAAAAATGGCCATGCCTATCTTTGCATGATCTCCTTGGTCAGAGTGCAAGATGAGAATGGAAAAACTATCCATTACATCGGTTTTTTCAAGGATAGAACCGAAAGCCATATCGCCAACAAAAAAATCGAAGAACTCGCGTTTTCCGATGTATTGACCGGCCTGCCTAACCGTCTCCTGCTCAGCGAACGGATCAAGCAATCGGTCAATTATGCCAGCAGCAATAACAGCAACTTCGCCTTACTGTTTCTCGATCTCGATCATTTTAAGCAAATCAACGATTCGCTTGGCCATCACTTCGGTGACCGCGTCCTGATCGAAGTTACGGAAAGGTTAAAAAAAATGCATACGTCAGGTTGATACTGCCGCGCGTCTTGGCGGTGATGAATTTGTCTTATTGCTGCATCAAGCCGATGCCAGCGGTGCCGAGATCTGTGCCCGCCGGGTGCTGGAAGAACTGAAAGCGCCATTTACCCTGGATGGAATGAACTTTACCGTCACCAGTAGCATAGGCGTCGCCCTCTACCCTGAGGATGGCGTGAATATGGACGACTTGATCAAAAATGCCGACAGTGCAATGTATCACGTCAAAGAGCGGGGTCGTTCGGGCTTTCGTTTCTACCAAAGGCAAATGAATATAGGCTTACTGTCGCGCATGAAAATCGATCATGCCATGCGTCAGGCACTCGAACATAACCTATTTCGCCTGCATTATCAGCCGCTGATCAATCTGAGCAATGGCGAAGTATTCGGAGTCGAGGCTCTGCTACGCTGGCATGATAAAGATCTAGGTGAAGTCAGTCCGGCAAAATTTATTCCTATAGCCGAAGAAACCGGTGTCATTGTGGCTATCGGTAATTGGGTCATGCAACACGCGATCAGACAAGCGGCGCTATGGCATGCTCAGGGTCATGAACTTAGCATTGCCGTCAACGTATCGGCTCTGCAATTTCAGCAATCTGATTTTGTCAGCAATATCGCCCGCGCATTGCAAGAGGCAAATCTACCGGCTTGTCGCATTGAACTAGAGCTAACCGAGTCGATTTTGATACGTGATGTAGAGGAAACCTTGAAGAGACTAGAAGCATTGGCGGCATTGGGTGTAAAAATGTCTATCGATGACTTTGGAACCGGTTATTCTAGTCTCAGCTATCTGAAACGCTTTCCTATCAACAAACTCAAAATTGATAGATCATTCGTCATTAACTTACCTGACGATGAGAGCGACATCGCGATAGTCACTGCCATCATCAGTCTGGCCCATGCGCTTAAATTGAGCGTCATCGCCGAAGGTGTGGAAAATGCCGAACAACGCAGCTTTTTGCAATCGCTGCAATGTGATGAATTACAAGGTTTTTTATATTCGCCAGCCTTGCCGGCTTCGGAGTTTGAACGGCTGTATCTCCCCGGAGCGGGCAAGACAGCCATACAAAAATAGTTAGGATTCAATAAGCGGAAAACTCCGCTCAGAAAAACAAAAGCCCCTCGACTTTTTGCCGAGGGGCTTTTTCTATTAGAGCCTGACGATGACCTACTTTCACACTGGTTGCAGCACTATCATCGGCGCAAAGTCGTTTCACAGTCCTGTTCGGGATGGGAAGGGGTGGTACCGACTCGCTATGGTCATCAGGCATGACTGTTTGAGTTTTTGTAGTCGCATTGTTCCGCGAGTCACAAAAATTCGAATTGGGTAAAATTATCCTGAATGTATATCAAGTACAAAAACATACAGTTCTCACAAAAAGCAAAAACCCCTCAGCAGGATTCTGCTGAGGGGTTTTCTAATAAAAGCCTGACGATGACCTACTTTCACACTGGTTGCAGCACTATCATTGGCGCGGAGTCGTTTCACGGTCCTGTTCGGGATGGGAAGGGGTGGTACCGACTTGCTATGGTCATCAGGCATAACTTGTTGACTTTGTGTGGCTCACGTTGCTCTGTGAGTCGCACAAGGTCCAATTGGGAAGAAGCTCAGTAGAGTGTGCGGTCCGTTCCCGGTCGCACTAATCATGTGCCCAGCGATTGACCATCGCTGTAGCGTGCCTGCAGGTCAGTGCAGGACTTAGGCGGTTGTGATTTGTACCAAACTTCGCGGCGTTTTCCAACGCTACTACATAAGGCAAACACACAAACAATACTTGTCATAATCTATAACCACTAAAGTTATAGGGACAAGCCTTACGGGCAATTAGTACTGGTTAGCTTAATGCATTACTGCACTTCCACACCCAGCCTATCAACGTCCTGGTCTCGAACGACCCTTTAAAGAGATCTAGTCTCTGGGAAGTCTCATCTTAAGGCTAGTTTCCCGCTTAGATGCTTTCAGCGGTTATCTATTCCGAACATAGCTACTCGGCAATGCCACTGGCGTGACAACCGATACACCAGAGGTTCGTCCACTCCGGTCCTCTCGTACTAGGAGCAGCCCCCTTCAAACTTCCAACGCCCACGGCAGATAGGGACCAAACTGTCTCACGACGTTTTAAACCCAGCTCACGTACCACTTTAAATGGCGAACAGCCATACCCTTGGGACCGGCTACAGCCCCAGGATGTGATGAGCCGACATCGAGGTGCCAAACTCCCCCGTCGATATGAACTCTTGGGAGGAATCAGCCTGTTATCCCCAGAGTACCTTTTATCCGTTGAGCGATGGCCCTTCCATACAGAACCACCGGATCACTATGTCCTACTTTCGTACCTGCTCGACTTGTCAGTCTCGCAGTTAAGCACGCTTATGCCATTGCACTATCGTCACGATGTCCGACCGTAACTAGCGTACCTTCGAACTCCTCCGTTACACTTTGGGAGGAGACCGCCCCAGTCAAACTGCCTACCATGCACTGTCCCCGATCCGGATAACGGACCAAGGTTAGAACCTCAAACAAACCAGGGTGGTATTTCAAGGATGGCTCCACGCAGACTGGCGTCCACGCTTCAAAGCCTCCCACCTATCCTACACAGATTGGTTCAAAGTCCAATGCAAAGCTACAGTAAAGGTTCATGGGGTCTTTCCGTCTAGCCGCGGGTAGATTGCATCATCACAAACATTTCAACTTCGCTGAGTCTCGGGAGGAGACAGTGTGGCCATCATTACTCCATTCGTGCAGGTCGGAACTTACCCGACAAGGAATTTCGCTACCTTAGGACCGTTATAGTTACGGCCGCCGTTTACTGGGACTTCAATCAAGAGCTTGCACCCCATCATTTAATCTTCCAGCACCGGGCAGGAGTCACACCATATACGTCCACTTTCGTGTTTGCATAGTGCTGTGTTTTTATTAAACAGTTGCAGCCACCAGTTTATTGCAACCCTTTCGTCCTTCCCCCGCAGGGGGGTCAAACTACAAGGGCGTACCTTATCCCGAAGTTACGGTACCAATTTGCCGAGTTCCTTCTCCCGAGTTCTCTCAAGCGCCTTAGAATACTCATCTCGCCCACCTGTGTCGGTTTGCGGTACGGTCTCGTATGACTGAAGCTTAGAGGCTTTTCTTGGAACCACTTCCGATCGCTTCGTGAATAAATTCACTCGTCTCAACCCCTTGAATTACGCACCCGGATTTGCCTAAGTGCCTTCTACAAGTCAAGAACAGGCTCTTCCAACCGCCTGACGACCTTCCGCGATCCGTCCCCCCATCGCATCATACGACGGTGCAGGAATATTAACCTGCTTCCCATCAGCTACGCATCTCTGCCTCGCCTTAGGGGCCGACTCACCCTGCTCCGATGAACGTTGAACAGGAAACCTTGGGCTTACGGCGTGGAGGCTTTTCACCCCCATTATCGCTACTCATGTCAGCATTCGCACTTCTGATACCTCCAGCATCCTTTACAAGACACCTTCGCAGGCTTACAGAACGCTCTCCTACCATATGTCCTAAAACATATCCGCAGCTTCGGTGTATAGCTTAGCCCCGTTACATCTTCCGCGCAGGACGACTCGATCAGTGAGCTATTACGCTTTCTTTAAAGGGTGGCTGCTTCTAAGCCAACCTCCTGACTGTTTTAGCCTTCCCACTTCGTTTTCCACTTAGCTATACTTTGGGACCTTAGCTGGCGGTCTGGGTTGTTTCCCTCTTGACGCCGGACGTTAGCACCCGACGTCTGTCTCCCAAGCTCGCACTCATCGGTATTCGGAGTTTGCAATGGGTTGGTAAGTCGCGATGACCCCCTAGCCATAACAGTGCTCTACCCCCGATGGTGATACTTGAGGCACTACCTAAATAGTTTTCGGAGAGAACCAGCTATTTCCAAGTTTGTTTAGCCTTTCACCCCTACCCACAGCTCATCCCCTAATTTTTCAACATTAGTGGGTTCGGACCTCCAGTACCTGTTACGGCACCTTCATCCTGGCCATGAGTAGATCACTTGGTTTCGGGTCTACACCCAGCGACTAATTTCGCCCTATTCGGACTCGATTTCTCTACGGCTTCCCTATGCGGTTAACCTTGCCACTGAATGTAAGTCGCTGACCCATTATACAAAAGGTACGCAGTCACGGAACAAGTCCGCTCCTACTGTTTGTATGCACACGGTTTCAGGATCTATTTCACTCCCCTTCCGGGGTTCTTTTCGCCTTTCCCTCACGGTACTGGTTCACTATCGGTCGATTACGAGTATTTAGCCTTGGAGGATGGTCCCCCCATGTTCAGACAGGATTTCACGTGTCCCGCCCTACTTGTCGCAAACTTAGTTCCACACGAATGATTTCATATAAGGGGCTATCACCCTCTATGGCCGGACTTTCCATTCCGTTCTATTATCAGACATGCTAAATCTTGCAGGCTGCTCCCATTTCGCTCGCCACTACTCTGGGAATCTCGGTTGATTTCTTTTCCTGTAGCTACTTAGATGTTTCAGTTCGCCACGTTCGCCTTGCAACCCTATGTATTCAGGTTGCAATACCCCTAAGGGTGGGTTTCCCCATTCGGAAATCTGCGGATCAAAGTGTGTTTGCTCACTCCCCGCAGCTTATCGCAAGCTACTACGTCCTTCATCGCCTGTAATCGCCAAGGCATCCACCATGTGCACTTAGTCACTTGTCCCTATAACTTTAGATTCTGGCGTCTTCGTCTAATTGCTTAAACCAAGGTTCATCACCAAAAAATCGCTATAGTTCTTATTACTATGAGTATTACTTTAGCGTTTGCCGTATCTCAAGATATTTGATTTTCTAAAACCCTGTATTGCTACAGTGCTTTTCAAACTCTTTTTAATACATTTTATGTTTGTTTGATACAATCACAACCCTTCCATGAATTATCGTTAATGACTGTCGTCATTAATTTCCTTCACAGAAATAATTTTGATTATTTCTACTTTACTTCTTCTCAATTGTTAAAGAACGGTAATACTTGATACTTTGCTTTCGCTTCGAAAGAACAAATCTCAATAGCGCGCGCGCCACTCACATTTGCTTTTTCTTCCCCTTCGCATTTAACTGGTAGGGCTGGTTGGACTCGAACCAACGACCCCCGCGTTATCAACACGGTGCTCTAACCAGCTGAGCTACAGCCCCACTATTTACCAGGTAAATGGTGGAGGTTAACGGGATCGAACCGTTCACCCCCTGCTTGCAAAGCAGGTGCTCTACCAGATGAGCTAAACCCCCAATTCGGGAACTCGGTATCGATGAATTGCTTCATCTCTACGTTCTTAATCATTAACAGTCAATAAGTGTGGACACTTAACTCTAAGCGCACTCTAGAAAGGAGGTGATCCAGCCGCACCTTCCGATACGGCTACCTTGTTACGACTTCACCCCAGTCACGAATCCCACCGTGGTAAGCGCCCTCCTTGCGGTTAAGCTACCTACTTCTGGTGAAACCCGCTCCCATGGTGTGACGGGCGGTGTGTACAAGACCCGGGAACGTATTCACCGCGACATGCTGATCCGCGATTACTAGCGATTCCAACTTCATGTAGTCGAGTTGCAGACTACAATCCGGACTACGATACACTTTCTGGGATTAGCTCCCCCTCGCGGGTTGGCGGCCCTCTGTATGTACCATTGTATGACGTGTGAAGCCCTACCCATAAGGGCCATGAGGACTTGACGTCATCCCCACCTTCCTCCGGTTTGTCACCGGCAGTCTCATTAGAGTGCTCAACTTAATGTAGCAACTAATGACAAGGGTTGCGCTCGTTGCGGGACTTAACCCAACATCTCACGACACGAGCTGACGACAGCCATGCAGCACCTGTGTTACAGTTCTCTTGCGAGCACCGCCAAATCTCTTCGGCATTCTGTACATGTCAAGGGTAGGTAAGGTTTTTCGCGTTGCATCGAATTAATCCACATCATCCACCGCTTGTGCGGGTCCCCGTCAATTCCTTTGAGTTTTAATCTTGCGACCGTACTCCCCAGGCGGTCTACTTCACGCGTTAGCTGCGTTACTAAGTCAATTAAGACCCAACAACTAGTAGACATCGTTTAGGGCGTGGACTACCAGGGTATCTAATCCTGTTTGCTCCCCACGCTTTCGTGCATGAGCGTCAGTGTTATCCCAGGGGGCTGCCTTCGCCATCGGTATTCCTCCACATATCTACGCATTTCACTGCTACACGTGGAATTCTACCCCCCTCTGACACACTCTAGCCATGCAGTCTCAAATGCAGTTCCCAGGTTGAGCCCGGGGATTTCACATCTGACTTACATAACCGCCTGCGCACGCTTTACGCCCAGTAATTCCGATTAACGCTTGCACCCTACGTATTACCGCGGCTGCTGGCACGTAGTTAGCCGGTGCTTATTCTTCAGGTACCGTCATGAGCACCCTGTATTAGAGGATACCTTTTCTTCCCTGACAAAAGAGCTTTACAACCCGAAGGCCTTCTTCACTCACGCGGCATTGCTGGATCAGGGTTGCCCCCATTGTCCAAAATTCCCCACTGCTGCCTCCCGTAGGAGTCTGGACCGTGTCTCAGTTCCAGTGTGGCTGGTCGTTCTCTCAAACCAGCTACTGATCGTCGCCTTGGTGAGCCTTTACCTCACCAACTAGCTAATCAGATATCGGCCACTCCATGAGCATGAGGTCTTGCGAGCCCCCACTTTCATCCTCAGATCGTATGCGGTATTAGCGTAACTTTCGCTACGTTATCCCCCACTCTAGGGTATGTTCCGATATATTACTCACCCGTTCGCCACTCGTCAGCATCCGAAGACCTGTTACCGTTCGACTTGCATGTGTAAGGCATGCCGCCAGCGTTCAATCTGAGCCAGGATCAAACTCTTCAGTTTAATCTCTGTTTTGTGTTCATTTCTGAACTCCGTTCTTTCGAACGGTGTCGCTCACTCAAATAACTGACAGGCTACTTCTCGGCTTACGCCTCAAAGCATCCTATTTATTACTTTTGCGAACATTTGATATTTTTTAAGTTTAACTAACTTACCGAAGTAACTTAGCCGCGCTCTTTATCAAGTGCCCACATTTATTGACTGTTAATTGTTAAAGATCGGTATTCGGTGTTTTCTGCCACGCTATCGATACTCTCTTGCAAGAATCCGACTGCCTGGTGTCCGGCCGTTTTTCACAAAGCGTTTTGTTTGTGAGCAGCACAGAAGCGAGATTATGCGGCATTTACTCTACCCCGTCAACCCCTCGTTTTACTAACACTTGAATTCATGTTTCTCTTTACTCAAGTCGGGTTGCCGTTGCTGCCGTATTCACTTACCTCTTTTTACCCCGCCTTTCAGCGGGAGGCGAACTATAGCAAGGCTGTAGTCGCTAAGCAAGCTTTATTCGGTGGGCGCCTTCTATCTTCTAATCTATGCCATGGCTAGCGTCAAACACCATAGACACGAATTTTAATGCAATGCTGTTTGATCGATGCTGTCAGCAGACTTCAATAAAGATTGAACTGCCCGCTCAAACAAAGGCTCGCTTTCCAAAAAACGTACCCTGCCATGCGCAATCATGCGACGAAACATACGAACACTTACCACTGATGGCTGTTCTTGGCCATCCAGACTAAGCACAAGATTACTAACTGATGGATCAACCCACCTTAACTGGCCTTGGCTTGGCTTACCACCAAGATTAATTTCCATGGCGACACCACTACGAAGTCGGCTTTCAATACTATCAGTACCGGTACTAGTTTCTTTCTTGAAAAATGCCTCATCAAAGTTTTCTGCCGGCAACTCATGCTCAAACACCTGATCCAGCATTTGCACCTTGATATCGAGCTCCTTAATCGCCTCTTCCAGAAAACTACGGGACTCTAATGCACTACGTTCCACCTGTTCAGTAGAAGGACTCGCTTCAGGCGTATTTACAAAATTAGCGAAATGTTCATGAATCGCAGGCAATGATGGTATATGCACCAAGGTTGCAGAATGACTAGCCCGAAGTGCGCTGGTGTGCGCATCGACCAACCAATTCATCAAATCCTTCTGCTTAATGGCATCCCAATTGATGGAGGCCAGACCTTCCCGCAAGGTATTAAGAATAATCGGCAGCAATGCAAACAATTGAGTGCGGTCATCCTCTTTTAACTTTGGGACGATACTCCATAAAAGATCAGGCACCAGTAAACGATAGCGTCGAGCCAATTTAGCATCCTGACGATCTGCCATTTCGACTGCAAGAACCCAGGTATTTTGCAAAAACTCATGCAAATATGCATCAATAGTCAATCCAGATAATGCTTCACCCATTTGGGCCGCAGTATGCGCGAATCTCAAGGTGCGATTCTGAACCTGTTCAACCGCCTCAACGGTGCGCTCAACATTTTTATTCCCAGCCCGCAGTTCTCTCGCGATAAAAGCATCGAATTCATCCAGCATTTTGGAGAATAACTGAGGATTTTCGCTATCATCGTGCAATAAAGTCTCAACAATACGGCAGATTTCTTCAGTAATCTGAATGCCGCTAGGGTCCAATTGCTTCAACCCTAAGGAGATTGACCCTATGCGATTGACCAACATCCGGGCCGGATGACCTTTTTGAGTGAGCAAAGTAGTATCGCGCAACGCGATCTTTAGCACCATAAATTGCAGTCGCCCAAGCTGGGCACGCACTTCAGCTGGCACCTGATTATCCCGAAGGATAAATTCGAACAACATTGCCACAATATCGATGGTCATCAACTCATCAACATTTTGTGTCATTTCATTCAGGGCAGCTCTTTGCTCGAGAATCAGATTACGTACATCACCCCGTCCGTCAAACATGTCAACCGTTGCTGGCGTATGCGCTCTTTGCATACCATGAACAGTACTTACCAGTTGCCCGCCCGAAGACATTGAAGCTCCGCCGTCACCGCTAGCGGCGTTTGCCGCGCCTTGCATCGAACTGTTACCGCCAAAAGTATCGCTATGCCGTCCATTACCGTGCATCTCATCAGAGCGCGTGAAGTTTCCACTCTCCCCGGAATCTCCGGAGTATTGCGAACCTCCTGTCGCGTTACTTCTGCCTGGCAGAGTATGAACAAAGTTACCAGGGATAGTATTTCCAAAATCCCCTAATGAATCTTGAGCATTAGCAGCACTGGCGCCTCCGCCACCGCCGAAAAATTTCCTCAGCACCCCGCCCATTGCCTGACCACCGCCCAACCATCCGGCTTGCTTTTCGGATCTCGAAAGCATTGCGGACTCTTGCTGCATAGACCGTGGATTCAACATATTAGATGCCTTGCCCCGCACAACGTCCAGCAACTGATCGACTTTACTTCTGACACCATCCGCCGCACGCTCTTTGGCATTGGTTTCTTGCTGATGAGCATGACTATCGTGACTAAAGTGGTCACCGCTATGCTGCTGAGTAAGCGGCTGACTATGCTGAAACTCGTGTTCCTGCGCTTCAGGCTCTGATTCAAGCTCAGCCCCCTGAGGTGCCTGAGATGGCATAGTTGGCTGAGTCGGGGATTTTTTGATTTTGAATTGCAATTGGGCGGCAATCCCATGCTTCGCCAGATGCGAATTGACGCTGTTATAGATCGACGCTATCTGACTAGAAAAATTTGCGGTGAATTGCTCAATCAGACACGCCGTGATGTCCGGGCTAGCAGAAAAATTTTCTATTGTGGTCGCAATACAGCGCGCCAACAAATAGGGTCTGAAAGGATTTTCCCTTTCCTTGATGACATCCTGCTCAAACAATAAGGCAATACGAATATTTAAATCTCGCAACTGCTCTTCTGCTTCACTTCTAAAACGCTTGGTAACATCATCAATCCGCAATTCATCTTCAAACGCAGAGGCATCCACCAAAGAAAGACTATTTGCGTCAAGCGAAAATGCCGCTGCCGGCCTATAAGTATTATAAGTAGTTTGAAAACTACGAGTGAGCAAGACTTCCATGTTCTTGCTCATCTGATGCTTTAGAGAGTAACTCTGTTCCTGCAATATTGAACGTGCATTGAGTAAGCGACCTTGCTCCGCAGATGAATAACTTGCATCTGCCTTCTTAAATAGATCTTCAATACACCGGGGAACAACTTTTTGCGTCGCCTCAGAAACAGCGAGAAGAAATTCTGTACGGGAGGTCGCCAACAAATTTTTCGGATCCATATTTTTCCTTGTCATGCATCGCATATGAAAAATTGCAGAAACTATGAACCAATCCCGGTCTTTAGCACAGGCGAACTCTTCTTTGAAGCACTAATGTCTAGCAAATCACAAGCACAGTATGAATACTAAATGGTATGCATACTGTGTAATTTTCACGCTCATCTAAGCTGCGAGCAGATATATTTTTACAAATATAACAGAATGATGAAATTGGTATCAAGCAGCTTTCTTTTTCCTTGTCACTGCTTTTTTGACCGGAACTTCCGCGTCCTCAGTCACGTTAGCCTCAGTCGCTTTAGCCTTAGTTTTAGCGCCCGCCTTGGCAGGTGCTTTGGCCTTACGCTCTTCAAATTCAAAGCTTACTTTGCCATCTTTGCCGCGGACCAGAAATGCCTTAAACGGACGACGTGTACGTTGCGAAATAAAGCCAGGCAATAAATCTGTTTTACCGTCATTAAGCAATTTGGCCATTTGTTCCGGCAAAATCTCTTGCTGCAAGATAATGCGACCACTGCGGAAGTCACAAGCCTTAGGTTTTTCCATGGTTTTTTGACACACATAGGTCAAACCCATCTCGTAGACTCCGGCACCGCATTTCGGACAAGGTCCCAGCGGGGTCTGGTCGGTAAAGTCTACCGGTTCAGCATTCTCATCGTCCTGATTTTGTCCAAAATCAAATTCCAGCTTAAAATTATTATGCTCTTCATCACGCACAATTTTCAATATCGCAGCAAATGGCCGTCCCATTTTGGAGCGGAACCCCTGCAATGGACCGATTTCACGCTTACTTAAAACTTCCTCGACTTCAGCAACCTCAAATTGCCGGCTACCAGGTGTCTTACTCATGGAAAATTCACACTTGGTACAAGCAAAGCGTCGATAATTCTCCTTCACCACTCCACCACAATTTGGACAAGGCGTATGCAAAGTAGCATATTCCCCGGGGATGGTATCGTTATCGTATTCTTTAGCACGCTTGACGATAACCTGCGTCATCTGAGCGATTTCACGCATGAATTCTTCGCGACTGATTTTGCCACGTTCCATTTGTGATAACTTGTACTCCCATTCACCAGTCAGCTCAGGTGAAGTCAATTCATCCACGCCCAATCCGCGCAATAAAGTCATCAGCTGGAAAGCTTTAGCTGTCGGGATCAGCTCCCGCCCCTCGCGCAACAAATACTTCTCATTGAGTAAGCCCTCAATGGTCGCCGCACGCGTAGCTGGTGTACCCAAACCTTTACCGGCCATGGCTTCACGCAACTCACCGTCATCCAATAATTTTCCCGCCCCCTCCATGGCAGACAGCAAGGTCGCTTCCGAATAACGAGCAGGTGGTTTGGTGACTAATCCGTTAGCCGTGACTTTTTCTGTCTTTACTTTTTCACCTTGAGCAACGGCAACTAAGTTACCGCCATTTTCTGGATCTGCATCGTCTTGTGCCTCTTTGCCGTAAATTGCCAACCATCCGGGATTTGTCATCACCTTACCCTCAGTCTTGAACTGGTGGCCAGATACTTCGGTAATACGGGTGGTAACCTGAAATTCGGCTGCAGGAAAAAACACCGCCATGAAGCGGCGCGTCACCATGTCATACAGTTTTTGTTCCGGTTCCGACAGATTTTTCGGGGCTTGACCAGTAGGAATAATCGCAAAGTGATCGCTGATTTTGGCGTTATCAAAAATACGCTTATTCGGCTTAACCCAATTATTTTTCAGAATCTGAGAAGAAAACTGTTGATAGTTATTGGTGTCAGACAGACTCCCCATGGTCTGTTTAACGGTCTCAAGATAATCTTCAGGCAAATGACGGGAGTCGGTACGCGGATAAGTCAATACCTTGTGTTTTTCATACAAAGCTTGCGCCAAACCCAAAGTATTCTTGGCGGAAAATCCAAACCGTGAGTTTGCTTCACGTTGCAAACTGGTTAAATCAAATAAGCCCGGTGCCATTTGGGTGGAGGGCTTGGATTCTTCCCTGACGTTACCTTGCTTACCACGGCAAGCGGCGACTATAGATTCCGCAGCAGCCTTACTCCACAGACGTTCTGCTTTTTTCTCGGCATCAGTTTCATCTTTTTTAAACTGATGATCAAGCCAACGGCCTTCGTAAACGCCGGCAGCACAAATAAATTCTGCGCGCACTTCCCAAAAGTCGCGCGGAACGAATTTTTTAATTTTCTCTTCACGCTCAACCACGATAGAAAGTGTAGGGGTTTGTACCCGACCAACCGTCGTCAGGTAAAAACCACCTTCTTTAGAGTTAAATGCGGTCATGGCACGTGTGCCATTAATGCCGATTAACCAATCGGCTTCGGAACGACAACGGGCAGCGTCAGCCAATGGCAGCATCTGCTCATCACTGCGCAATTTTTGGAAACCCTCACGTATCGCGTTGGGCGTCATGGATTGCAGCCATAAGCGGCTAACTGGTTGCTTGGCCTTGGCATGCTGGGCGATTAAACGGAAAATCAACTCGCCTTCGCGACCGGCATCGCATGCGTTAATCAGAGCGGTAACATCCTTGCGCTTGATCAGCTTATTTAATACCTTCAGGCGGGATTCAGTCTTTGCGATCGGATTAAGCGCGAAATACGGTGGAATCATAGGCAAATGGGTAAAAGTCCATTTGCCACGCTTCACATCATGCTCTTCTGGCACTGCGATTTCCAGCAGATGACCAACAGCCGAAGACAGAACGTATTCATCCGACTCAAAGTAATCATCGTGCTTGGTAAAACCACCCAAAGTCTTGGCGATATCGTTTGCAACGGAGGGTTTCTCAGCGATGATGAGCGTTTTGGTCATGTTTAAATATTCTCGGATTAATTTTTTAGCATTGTGTGCGAACAAAAAAGCAATTGCATCAGCAACACAAATGAGCCTGTAGAGGCAAATAAGCGTAAGACTACCCTAAATGCTATGACTCAGCGGGGAATGATAAGCGAGATTTGTAAATAATCGCAATAAACATTGTCAATATCAAAACAATAATTCCATACAAGAATTATTTTAATGCAGGAGGCGTGGTTCAGCTTCCTCGTCGGACAATAGTAGCTCATCAAACATGAGCATATCGGGATCTTTACCTTGACTCCAAAGCATCATGAGAACGACTACTTTGAGTTTATCCAAGGGGACTGGTGATTCGTGAATAGCCAAGGCTCGTTCTATCACTATTTCACGTTGTTGTGAGTCAATTAAATTTGCGGATTCAAGGAATTGGATAAAACCCATAGCCTGGGTTCCGAGCACTGCGATTTCCCGCTCGGCATAAATACGAAATCCTTTGGATGCTGTTGACACTTGGGCATCCTGCGGTGCCTGCTTTACCATCTCATTGGTAGTATCAGCCAGTACAGTAAGCCAATCTAAGGCTTCAGAAATCTCATCCTGCTCAAAACCGACGGCAGAAAGTTTTTTAGCTAATACCGCCGCATCCGGACATGCATCTGGGCGGTAGTAGGTTTCGTAGAGGTAAACAAGTATATCGAACATAGTGTCACTGTAGCCGCTAGACCAATCCTAAACAAGCCCTGCCTTGATGAATTCCCGAAAAAACCCGCTAATTCCATGATTTTTTCAGCCTAAGCGACGATACATTCCTCCCGGCAAACTCTCTATATTACCTTCTAGTTCCTGCTCAAGCAGTTGCGCACTCAAACTGGCAATATCAAAACCGGTACGTTCTGCCAATATTTCTATATGCACAGGGTCATAACCTACTGCGCCAAGCAAGCGGCCAGAGGCATCAGATGTAGCTTGCTGCTGCGGTTCAAAAGCAGGCATTGATGACATCAAAGGAAGTATTCCTAACTCATCGAGTATGTCTTGGGCAGCATCAACCAGTTTTGCCCCTTGTTTTATCAACTGGTGACAGCCCTTAGACAAAGGCGAGTGAATCGAACCAGGTATGGCAAATACATCCCGCCCTTGCTCAGCTGCCATGCGCGCCGTAATCAAAGAGCCCGACTGTGCGGCGGCTTCAATAACTAACACGCCTTGCGCCAGGCCGGAGATGATGCGGTTTCGACGCGGAAAATTGCCTGCGATCGCGGGCATACCAAGCGGATACTCGCTAACGATACAACCATCATTGGCGATCAGATGTGCCAGAGCGCGATTCCTGGCGGGGTAAACGATATCGGCGCCAGTGCCGATAACCGCAATAGTCGATCCTCTGCCACGCAAACCGCCATGGTGGGCGGCGGCGTCGATACCCGCGGCCATGCCGGAGCTAATGGTCAAACCGGCATGACTTAGTGCTTCGGAAAATTTTTCGGCATGACTAATACCCTGGGCAGTGGCATTGCGACTACCGACCACGGCCATACTGCTTGCCGTCAGCAATTCATGGCGACCTTTTACATACATCAGAATCGGCGGGTCGGAAATCTCCAGTAAAGCGCGAGGATAAGCAGGATCGCCCAAGGTCAAGATCTGATTGCCGGCTTGCTGACACCATTGATATGTGCGCTCTAGCTGCGCTTGAAATGCTAAAGAGACCGGGGCTAGCAGCGCCAGCGCAATGCGCTCTGGTACTAGCTTGGCCAAAGCGCTGAGATCGGCACTAAAAATATTTGCCGGCAGACCAAATACGGTAAGCAATTTACGCGCAGTGTCTGGACCAACTCCGGCGGTTTGTTCCAACCGGAGCCAATCTATCCACTCGGCATCTTGCCCCATCATGTTATTTACCGGTGAGAAACCAACACATTACTCTGGAGATTGGGCGACATCCCCTACCGACACGGTATCAGTCACCTGCATCACCAGACCATACGAGATGTTCTTGAATACACGGAAAATAAATAAGGAACCGTAACTTTCGTCTGGCAGTCGTATCGCTCTTTTATTATCAGTAGGATCCTGAACCATAGCACCATAACGCGCCAGTTCCAGCACCGTACCTAAATTCAAGCCTGCGTCCGAGCCACGATTGACGCTGATAATCTGATTCTGTCCACCCTGATTCACGCCGCCATAGATAGACACCACGCGCGCGCTTAGTCAATTGTTCGGGCACATGCGGCATATAGTTAAGGATCGGTGTAGGAGGAATCGGCATCAGACGATCGCCCACCGCCATTTCTTCCTTGGAGCTAACCACGATAAACGTATCTACGCCATCTGGTGTCTTGGCAGTACGCTCAAGCTTGACGGTACCCAGAAATACTGCCTCATAACCAATCACCGCCTTGGTTTCAGGATCTTTAAGCGGAACGCCAGGACGGAACACCTGGAACGAGGTGCCACCTTTCAGATCACCCCGAACATAAGCCTTATCATTTTTGGATAAATTAACATGCCCTTCTTGCGCAGCAACGATGCGCGGGGCGCTTGCCAATTCATCTTTCTCTATAATCAGCGGTTGCGAAAGGAAGGGCTCAATCAAATTAGCCGGTATCGCGGAAATCGCATCAACGCCCAGACTCTCGGCCCGGATCTGAGGAGACAGACGGTTACTTGCGGATTGCCCGGAACCTGTACCACCAACCGCGCTACCCAAACGCAAGCGGCCAGTAGTACGGTCAAAATAGACCACTTGACCTGGGTAGATCCAATGCGGATTACGAATCTCATCACGATTCATCCCCCAGACTTCTGGCCAGCACCAAGGATTTTGCAAAAATTTACCGGAAATTCCCCACAGCGTATCGCCTTTAACCACCACGTGTTTATCCGGTGCATCAGGCAAAAATGCGCACTTATTACTACGTAGAGAGGCTTTTTGTTCTTGAGCAAAAGCAGGTGAGGCTTGTAACACCGGAAAGGCGATAGCAAGGAGCAGAGCGATTGTGCTAAACTTTTTCATGAAATTTGTCCGATGCGTGATGCTGAATTTTTCGATAATGCCAATTTAAAACAAGGCTATAGCACATTCATATTGTTTTGCACAGGCAAGCACGTAGTTGCCAAACTTGCCAATTTGGATCAAATTCTGCCCATTAATCCTTGAACTAGCAAGAGAAAACGCACTGCAACAGCACTAGCCTGTTGCGTAAAGCCCTATGTCTATACTTAATATTCTACGTTATCCTGATCCGCGCCTGCACAAAATAGCCAAGCCCGTTACAATTTTTGATGAGCGGCTGAAAAAACTTGTCGCAGATATGGCCGAAACCATGTACGACGCCCCTGGCGTAGGCCTGGCCGCTTCGCAGGTAGACGTACACGAACAGCTGGTCGTCATTGATACATCTGAAACAAATAACGAGCTGATGGTGTTCATCAATCCCGAAATTATCTGGTCTAGCCCTGAGCGCAAAGTCTATGACGAAGGCTGCCTCTCGGTTCCCGGCATTTACGATGGCGTCGAACGCCCTGCCGAAGTCAAGGTCCGCGCACTTGACCAGGAAGGGAAATCATTTGAGCTGCACGCCGATGGTTTACTCGCAGTCTGCATCCAGCACGAGATGGATCATCTGATAGGCAAGGTATTTGTCGAATATCTGTCGCCATTGAAACGCAATCGCATCAAAACCAAAATGCTCAAGGAAGAGCGCCAGGAACAACACGACAAACAGCGCGGCCGCCGATGAGAGTCATTTTTGCCGGCACCCCGGAATTTGCCGCGGTCGCACTCAAAGCCTTACATGACGCCGGTTTTGAGATCCCCCTGGTGTTGACACAACCAGACCGGCCTGCGGGACGCGGCATGCAAATGCACGCTTCCGCCGTCAAGCAATTTGCCTTGCAACACGATATCCCGGTGGCTCAGCCAGTCTCCTTGCGGCTCGACGGTAAATATCCTGAGATCGCCCAGCAGGCGCACGATCTGCTGAAAGCAACCCCGCACGATGTCATGGTAGTGGCAGCCTACGGCCTGATCCTGCCGCTCTCGGCATTGGAGATACCTCGTCTTGGTTGCATCAACATTCATGGCTCGCTGCTACCACGCTGGCGTGGTGCCGCGCCGATTCATAGGGCGATAGAAAGCGGAGATAGCGAGACTGGCATCACTATCATGCAAATGGAACAAGGTCTCGATACCGGCCCCATGCTGGCAATAGAGAGCATGGCGATTGCAGCCGATGACAGCACTTCCAGCCTACACGACAAACTGGCAGCACTGGGCGGAGAGATGATCGTCAAGGCACTGCGTCAACTGGAACAATCACCCCTGCCAGCGACGGTGCAACCGGAACAAGGCGTCACATACGCCGCAAAAATCAGCAAGGAAGAGGCGGCACTAGACTTTAATCTAAGCGCTGAGGTATTGGACAGAAAGATCCGCGCCTTCAATCCCTTCCCTGGTGCGCATGCGACATTCAACGGTACCATTGTCAAAATATGGCACGCTGAAAATGTAACAAGCGCTGTCAATCAGAGTGCATCGGCTGTCGTATCTGGGCAAGTTCTGGCCGCCAACGCGCAGGATGGGGTACTGGTGGCCTGCGATGGCGGTGCTTCCGTATTGCGACTCAACGAGTTACAAAAACCGGGTGGCAAACGCTTGCCAGCGGCTGAATTTCTCAAGGGCTTTACGATCGCTGCGGGCCAGGTTTTTTCACATTAATCAATTGAATTAATGCCGAGGATCGTCTTCCCCAAGTGCGCCATAGGACCCCTATACTCCCCCTGAGTACGACATAACAATGCCATGTGACACAATATTTATCAGCGTCGCATGGCATTCATTCCATATACTCCAGATATTCATAAAAAAGGCGGGGATAGTAAGTAATGCTGTTCCGTTAAGCGCCAATCCGTCTAGGAACCATCCCTGCGTAGGCAGGGATCCAGAGTCTTTAGGCTTTTACGCCGCTCGATTCCCGCCTTCGCGGGAATGACGATACGCAGGACAAGGTTTAACTGAACGGCCTGAGGCGAGATAGTAAGCCAATTCCATGGGTCACGCCTTCGGCGAGCCTTGCGCCTGTTTGGACAGCGCACCAAACAAACTTTGCTGCGCCGCACGACTGATTGCCAATACGGCGGGATGGGTCAATTTGCGCTGAACCGAGATCGCATAAAATTGCTCTTTGATCTCGTCGGTATGACCGACCAAACTGACGTCATATTGACGCATGACCATATCAGCGATACTGGAAGGGGCGGCAAAAAAAACCGGTACCCGCCTGGCCAAAGGCACTCATTAAGGCACTATCGTCAAATTCTCCGGCGATACGCGGGTGCAATTGTTGCGCATTGAGCCAATGCATCAGTTTGGAGCGCAAGGCAGAATCCTCGCCCGGGAGCAGCAAAGGCGCTCCGTCGAGACAGGCCGGAAATGCGGCAGGATACTGCAGCGCCAGCGCCTTGGTGGCAAAAAAACTAATGCCGCACTCACCTAGCTGATGGTTAAAACCGCGCACATTCACGGTCGGTGGCATAGGCGTATCGGTGATCACGATATCCAGCTTATGCATCGCCAGTTCCGCCAAAAGGTAATCGAGTTTGCCTTCGCGGCAATTAATCCTCAAGGTTTGTTCCAGTGCCAATGCCGGTTCCAGCAAACGATAGGCCACCGCCTTGGCAACCGCATCCGAAACCCCTACCCGCAACTGCAGCGTGCGTGCGGTCGGCCTATGGTGCAACACCTGTTCGAGTTCTTGCCCCAGAGAGAAAATCTCTTCGGCATAGCTGAGCACCATGCGACCGGCCTCGGTAAGTTCCAGATTACGCCCGCTTTTCTTAAACAGTTGTTCGCCCTGCACCTCCTCAAACAGACTTAACTGACCGCTGATGGTCTGCGGAGTCAGGTGCAACTGTTCACTGGCCCTGGCGATACTACCGGCCTTGGCGACCACCCAAAAATAGTGAAGGTGTTTGTAATTTAGCTGAGACATGGCAACCTATCGAAAAACACGAAGTATTTATCAATTATATTCGACTTTTTTTGTCTATCAACTACATCTACACTAACGACACCTTCTGTTTCGAAGGAAAAAGAGTGCTAGTTTAGATAGTCTCTTCAAAATTTCAGGAGAAAAACATGAAAATATTGAGCCGTTCCAGCATCAGTGATGCGCAAACCGTTGATTACATTGACAGCAGCGCCATCACCGGGCACAAAGTATTGCGCAACACTTATCTGTTGCTGTCCATGACTTTACTGTTTTCTGCCTTGACGGCGGGCGCTAGCGTTGCGTTTTCCTTACCTGGCCCGGGCATCATCATTACTCTGGTCGGATACTTTGGCTTACTGTTTCTCACTACCAAGTTGCGTAACAGCGGCTGGGGTATCGCCTCGGTATTTGCCTTAACCGGTTTCATGGGCTTTACGCTTGGTCCTATCATCAGCCGTTACCTGGCAATGCCAGGCGGCAGTGGTATCGTGATGGGCGCCATGGGCTTGACTGGCATCATTTTCATGGGTTTATCCGCTTACGTATTGATCAGCAAACGCGATTTCAGCTTTATGAGCGGTTTCCTGATGATAGGTATGCTGGTCACTTTTGTGGCTAGCCTTGGCGCGATCTTCTTCCAGATCCCAGCCTTGTCACTGACGATTTCCGCAGTAATGGTATTGCTGATGTCAGGCATGATCCTGTTTGAAACCAGCAACATCATCCGCGGCGGCGAAACCAATTACATCATGGCCACTGTCAGCCTTTATATCACCATCTTCAATTTGTTTACCAGTCTGTTACAGTTACTCGGCTTCATCGATAAAGAGTAAGTCTGATAAACATGTACTAATACCGCTGCATATACTAAAACATAAGCAGCGCCAAACATCACCATGCGGGGCGAGATTGCCCCGCATTTCACATAATAGGGGGCAATCCTATGCTTCATACCATCGCACAACCCTGGATGTGGGCAGCTTTCATTGCTTTTGTCCTAGGCATGATACTGCTAGACATCTTTGCCTTAAACGGCTCCAAATCCCATAAAGTCAGCGTCAAGGAAGCCGCCATCTGGTCCGGCGTCTGGGTCAGTCTGGCCCTGCTGTTTAACTACGGCTTATGGCTATACCTGAAAGAAACCGTCAGTCTGGAAGTTGCGAATGTCAAGGCGATGGAATTCCTCACCGGTTACGTCATAGAAAAATCGCTTTCGGTTGATAACGTCTTCGTATTTCTACTCATTTTTGGCCATTTCGCCGTGCCTGTGCAATACCAGCGCAAGGTCTTGTTATACGGTGTACTCGGTGCGATCGTCATGCGCATTGCCATGATCTTGGCTGGTACCTGGGTCGTGAGTCAGTTCTCTTGGGTTCTGTATTTATTCGGTATTTTCCTGTTGTTTACCGGTATGCGCATGCTGGTCGCAGCGGAAAAAGAACCGGATCTGGACGCTAATCCGGTACTACGCCTAATGAAAAAGCTGCTGCCATTTACCAATGATTACCACGGTGAAAAATTCAGCGTGATCGAAAACGGCAAACGCGTGTTTACGCCGCTATTTTTGGTACTGATCCTGATTGAAATATCCGATGTGGTGTTTGCGGTCGATTCGATTCCGGCAATTTTTGCAGTGACCACCGATCCGTTTATCGTCTTTACCTCGAATATTTTTGCCATCATGGGTCTGCGCGCTCTGTACTTCTTGCTCGCCGATATGGCCGACCGCTTCCATCTACTCAAATTTGGTCTGGCGTTTGTCCTGATGTTCGTTGGTATCAAGATGCTGGTTGTGAAATGGATGCATGTGCCGACTTCGGTTTCGCTGCTGGTCATAGGTGGTTTGCTGGCTAGCTCAATTATTGCCAGCCTGATCGCCACCCGCAAGAAAAACTAAACACAGAGTAAATCAGTTTAAAATTTCCCCTTTGGGCGCATCTTTCACAAGAAGATGCGCCTTTTTTTATGCTGCCGGGGCTAGTTCCAGATACGTCTTTAAGACTGGCGTTGTCAGACGTAATGAAGTCTGGGTATATCCTTTAGTCACACTGATGATATTACCGACATCAGCCGTATCGACTTCCGACTGACGCTGCAGCAGCAGTTGCGAACCCTCCGCAACACGATACACATTGGGAAGAAATAAAGTCCGTCCATGCCTGGCATCACTTCCGATAATTCCGGGAAATGCCGTTTCACGATCAAATTTAGTCGTATCCATGAGCGATGCCTTGGATTCGGGCGCTTTATTTAACCAAACTGACTCGGCGCTTGCACTGAGTTTTTCGATGTCGATAACAACGCTACCGGCCTTTGGCCTGAAAATCCGCTTGATTACGCCAAGGCAGGGCCGGCGTATATCCTCTTGCGTCAGCATATAAGCGGCAATTTCGCCAATTTTCATGTCTTTAGTGTAGCGGGTTTCCTGTGTGCCCAAGCGCAAGCTAGTGGCACTCTGAAATTGCATAAACCATGCACTTTCTATCGTACCAACATCATCTTCTGACAACGCTGACGAATGACGGGCCAGCAAATCAGACATCCTTTGCCCAACCCCCTGCCAACCGCCGTCTGAGGCAATATGCTGCAATAAATGAAATACCTCACTAAACCCGATGAAAATACGCAAATCAGGCAGCCTTTGACGCAAATCCGTCAGCGCTTCGGTTTGCCAGGGAAAGGTGTCAAATTGTAATTGTGCCATTGCCAGTCGTTCCGCAGCGGACAATAAGGTAAGATGCTTCGCTATCTGCATAGGGTCGGCATTTTTCTTGCTCCGTAATACATGTGCAAAGTCAGCGCTAATTTTTTGTTCTAATTTAGTCCAGTTAAGCAATAAACTTGGTGCAGACTGAGTGCCGCTTCTGCTGGTTCTGGTTGGCATACTGTCATAACAATATGAAATAGTATGACTTTTCAATAACGCCTGAGTTTCATCCTCATCCTTGAGCAAACCCAGTTTAAAGTCACCCAAACCTATCGAATAATTCAATAAAACTTGCCACTGTACGGGCCATTTTAGTAACTGGAATCTATGGCTAATTTGTAGTTCCGCATAAATATCACGGACACGCATGGTTTTTAATTGCTCGCCTTTGATATATTTATTTTCCATTAATATCATTAGCTGATCTGCACGCCCGGCAGCCAACATCATGTGGATCAGCGTATTAGCCGTCTGCCATGCCGCATCACTGAGTTGCTGATAGCGAATGCCTTTTACCTTTTGCTTGAGGCGTAGCAAATCAAAAATCCGAAAAACGCTCACATCGAATTGCGGCAAGGAGTGCGCCAGTCGAAAACTGGAGGCGCTATGTAGCGTATGTACCAGCGACTTATAAGAATTAATCAAAACACTACAAGTTTCGATAATTCCATCCAGACTTTCCTGCCTCGCTTCGGTATCGGGTACTCCACCATCCTTGCTATATAGCGCAATCAGGCTGATGGCAGGCGCGTAAAATAAGCCGATCAGGTTTTCGCTCAACGCTAAACGTCGCCGTACGCTGAGCTTACAACGATTCAGCTGACGCGCTTTCAACAATAATTCACGCAATAAGATCCGGTCCTGATCTGCGGTTTTTCTTAGCTTATCCAACTGATACAAATTGCTTAAACTAGGCGCCACCGTATTGCGAAGTGCGACAAGATTAAACTCGAGTTGTATATGTCTCTCCGGGAGGTCCCATCCCATGAATTGCCTAAGCGTATCTATAAACAATGCCATACCTGATCAAGAGCCTAATCGTTAAATAAAAAACAATTATAGTTGAATAAACAAATCAGAATAGAGTAATACCTCCGCTGCATGACCCAAGCCCTTGATTTGACGTATAATTTATATTTTTCCAGCGCCAATTTGAGACCCAGATTGCGCGCGCGCGATAAGTAGATGCAAAGTTCAGCTAAAAGCAGACTCAGTTCACACTTACTTCTTACCCGATCCCGCCTGCGAGTGTTTGATCGGGTTTTTTGCTTTAGAGACCAATAATCATGACAACGACCACTACTGCCCTCAATACCGAAACCATCTTGCGCGACCTGCTGGCGCGCCGCATCCTGATCCTTGACGGCGCGATGGGAACCATGATTCAGCAATACAAGCTGACCGAAGCAGATTACCGCAGTGAGCGCTTTAAAGACTTCAGCGGTCCGGAAGGCGTACGTGAACTGTTCGTCAAAGGCAATAACGAGTTACTCTCGCTGACCCAGCCGCACATCATTCAAGAAATTCACGAACAGTATCTGGCCGCGGGTGCCGATCTGATCGAAACCAATACCTTCGGCGCGACTACGGTGGCGCAAGACGATTACCACATGGCGCATCTGGCTTACGAGATGAATCTGGCTTCGGCCAAACTCGCACGTGCCGCCTGCGACAAATACACGAGCGCCGACAAACCGCGCTTCGTCGCCGGTGCACTCGGGCCTACGCCTAAAACTGCCTCGATCTCACCGGACGTCAACGATCCGGCCGCGCGTAACGTCACCTTTGATCAACTGGTGGCGGCGTATCTGGAACAAACCCGCGGTCTGGTCGACGGCGGTGCCGATGTACTGCTGGTAGAAACCATTTTTGATACCTTGAACTGCAAGGCAGCGCTGTTTGCGATCGATCAGTATTTCGAAGAAACTGGCAAGCGTTTGCCCATCATGATTTCCGGCACCGTTACCGATGCCTCCGGCCGTATCTTGTCGGGTCAGACGGTACCGGCTTTCTGGAATTCGGTACGTCATGCGAAACCCCTGACGATAGGCCTGAACTGCGCGCTCGGTGCGGCACTGATGCGTCCGTATGCCGAAGAGCTATCCAAGATCGCCGATACCTTTGTCTGTATTTATCCGAATGCCGGTCTGCCCAATCCTATGAGCGATACCGGCTTTGACGAATTGCCAGCCGATACCTCGGCTTTGCTGAAAGAATTCGCCGAAGCTGGCTTCATCAATATCGCAGGTGGCTGCTGCGGCACTACGCCCGGCCATATCAAGGCGATTGCCGATATCTTAAAAACCCAGACTCCGCGCAACGTACCGGTAATCGCACCAGCGATGCGTCTGTCGGGTCTTGAGCCATTCACGATCGATGCCGACTCCTTGTTCGTCAACGTCGGTGAGCGCACCAACGTCACCGGTTCCAAAGCCTTTGCCCGCATGATCCTCAACGAGCAATACGACGAGGCCTTGAGCGTGGCACGCCAGCAGGTGGAAAACGGCGCGCAGGTAATCGACATCAACATGGATGAGGCGATGCTCGATTCGCTCGCTGCCATGACACGCTTCCTGAACCTGATCGCTTCTGAACCGGACATCGCACGCGTGCCTATCATGATCGATTCAAGTAAGTGGTCGGTGATAGAAGCCGGTCTGAAATGCGTTCAGGGCAAGGCGATTGTCAACTCGATCTCGATGAAGGAAGGCGAAGAACAATTCCTGCATCAGGCCAAACTGTGCAAGCGCTATGGTGCGGCGGTGATCGTCATGGCCTTTGACGAAAAAGGTCAGGCTGACACCTATGAACGCAAGATAGAAATTTGTAAACGTGCATACGATCTCTTGATCGCCGAATGCGATTTTGATCCTTACGATATCATCTTCGATCCGAATATTTTCGCGATCGCTACCGGTATTGAAGAGCACAATAATTACGCGGTCGATTTCATCAACGCGACGCGCTGGATACATGAAAACCTGCCGGGCGCCAAGATCTCCGGCGGCGTCTCCAACGTCAGCTTCTCTTTCCGCGGTAATGACCCGGCACGCGAAGCGATCCACACGGTGTTCCTGTATCACGCGATTCAGGCTGGCATGACTATGGGTATCGTCAACGCCGGCATGATGGGCTTGTATAGCGAGCTCGATGCCGAATTGCGTGAACGCACCGAAGACGTCGTGCTAAATCGCAGAGAAGATGCGACCGAGCGCATGATAGAGATTGCCGCCACGCTGAAAGCAGGCGGCAAGAAAGAGGAAGCAACGCTGGAATGGCGTAGCGATACTGTCGAAAAACGCTTGTCACATGCGATGGTGCACGGCATTACCCAATGGATCGTCGAGGATACCGAAGAAGCGCGCCAGAACGTATTAAAAAGCGGCGGCCGCCCTATCCACGTGATCGAAGGCCCGTTGATGGCCGGGATGAACATCGTCGGCGACCTGTTCGGCCAGGGCAAAATGTTCCTGCCGCAAGTAGTGAAATCAGCCCGCGTCATGAAACAGGCGGTAGCGCATCTGGTGCCGTTTATCGAAGAAGAAAAACGTCTGTCCGGTGACAACAAGCCTAAGGGCAAGATCGTCATCGCCACCGTCAAAGGCGATGTGCATGACATCGGCAAGAACATCGTCACAGTAGTCTTACAATGCAATAATTTTGAAGTGGTCAACATGGGCGTGATGGTGCCTTGTTCCGAAATTCTGGCCAAAGCCAAGGCAGAAAATGCCGACATCATCGGCCTGTCGGGATTGATTACGCCATCATTGGAAGAAATGGCCTATGTTGCCAAAGAGATGCAGCGCGACCCGCATTTCCGCATGTTGAAAATCCCGCTGCTGATCGGCGGCGCCACCACCAGCCGCGCTCACACCGCGGTCAAAATCGCGCCGAATTATGAAGGCCCGGTCGTGTATGTGGCCGACGCCTCACGTTCGGTTTCGGTAGCGCAATCACTGCTGACGCCGGAAAGCCGCGATCAGTATATGGAAGAGCTGGCGACCGATTACGAACGCATACGCGTGCAGCACGCGAACAAGAAAGCTTTGCCTATGGTGAGCTTGAAACAAGCGCGCGCCAACAAGATGAAGGTGTCGTTTGACGGCATCAATACGCCCGTCAAGCCAAAGTTCATCGGCCGCCGTATTTTCAAGAATTTTTGATCTGGCCACTATCGCGCAATACATAGACTGGGGTCCGTTCTTCCAGACCTGGGATCTGGCCGGTCCTTTCCCTGCGATACTGACCGATGAAGTTGTCGGCGAAGCGGCCAGCAAGGTCTATGCCGAAGGCCAGGCCATGCTGAAAAAAATCATCGAGGGTCGCTGGCTCACCGCCAACGGCGTGATCGCTTTGTTGCCAGCCAACACTGTCAATGATGACGATATCGAGATTTACAGCGACGACACCCGCACCCAGGTAGCGATGACCTATTACGGTACCCGCCAGCAGACCGAAAAAGCCATCATAGACGGCGTGCAGCGACCGAACCAATGCCTGTCCGACTTCATCGCACCCAAGGACAGCGGTGTGGCCGACTATATAGGCATGTTCGCGGTTACGGCCGGTTTGGGTATAGAAAAATACGAAAAACGCTTTGAAGACGCGCACGACGATTACAGCAGCATCATGCTCAAATCATTAGCAGACCGCCTTGCGGAAGCCTTCGCCGAATGCCTGCACGAACGCGTCCGTAAAGACCTGTGGGGATATGCCAGTGATGAAGCCTTAAGCAATGCCGATCTGATCAAGGAAAACTACAAAGGCATACGCCCGGCCCCTGGTTACCCAGCCTGCCCTGAGCATACTGTAAAAACCGAGATGTTCGCGCAGATGCAATGTGAAGAAATCGACATGCATATCACCGAATCATGGGCCATGATCCCGGGCGCAGCGGTATCAGGTTTCTACTTTGCCCATCCTGAATCGAAGTATTTTAGCGTCGGCAAGATTGCCGATGATCAGGTGAGCGATATGGCAGCCAGACGTGGCGTAGCGAAGGACGAGCTTGAGCGCTGGCTGGCGCCGAATTTGTGATGCTCGGCTGTAGATCAATACGCGCTGAAACAGCGCCAGCTCTGAGCGACAAAACTGCTGACAGCTTTGCGCTGCCGCGCAGATCGGGCAATGGTCTTCGATCAGGTGCAGGCTGCCGTCAGCTTGCACTTCCATCTGCGCCATATAGCCTTCTAGCTTACGCAGGTCGGCCAGCGCCTGGACTTTGGCTTTGACACTCTTGGCCTTGGCTAGTACCGCCACATACTGAGTTTCGGTTTCCAGTTCGCGCGCAGTAATCAGCTTATCCAGGCCCGCTTCGCCAAACAGCGTGCGTACCTGATGGATGATTTGTACTGTCAGATCGCCATGCCGGTCCGGAAAACGCGCGTGACCGGCGGCGCTCAATTGCCATAGCCGGCTGGGTCTGCCGATTTTCTCCGCCACGTCCTGGTACGACACCATGCCTTTTTCCTGCCAGCTTTCTAACTGACGGCGCGCCCCCATCGAGGTGATTTCCAGGATATCGGCAATCTGTTGGGCACTCTGCGGGCCGCGGCTCTTGAGCAAATACAGTACGCGTTCAGCGGTAGTCATACATTCTCCGTCTGCGGCGCCGGAATTTGCGCTAGCACTTGCGTCGGAATTTGCGCCAACTCACGCTGCCAATGGCCGATCCGACAGGCCGCCCAGCTGCTGAAAGCCGCTCCCAGCAATAGGATCAGGCGGGTATCGATCAGCGTCAACACCGAGCCCAGCAAGGCCATAATGATATTGGCCAGGCAGAAGGTGGTCGAGATCAGCCCCATCACGGCACCTTGTCCGTAGTGACCAAATCGTTCGGCACACCAGCTAGGCAATAGCGCGTTATAAAAGGAATTCGGTATGCCAAACAGGATAATCGCCGCCAGTCCCACCCATACATTACCTATGCCCAGGCAGGCAATCGCGGCAGCCACGAAGTAAGCATGAAAGCCTACCCGCGATAAAGGCAGGATATGGCTAGGGCGTCCGGCGAAAAATGAGCTCACTATCATCAGGCCACATAAGCTGGCGGTGACCCAGGAGATACCGCGTGCATCGTAGCCGGCGACCTCGACCAGCCAGAGCGGATAAAACTCATAAAATGCGGTGACGCCACAGGTATACGCGAGCTGAATGATGAATAAAGTGCGCAACACCGGGTGTCGCAATAAGTGCAAAGTATGCTGATCACGCGCCACCTGCCACCACGATGTCACCGCCTTGGATGGCGCTTCGGCTGGCATGCTGATCGCCACCAATACGGCTGCCAGCAACAATGCGCCGGTGGCAATCCAGAAAGGTACGGCAATCCCGAATACCAGCGTCACACCAGCCAATAAAGGGCCGGCTAACCAGCCAATAACCCGGCTGTCGCCGGCTAAAGGCAGCCCGCATAAAAAGGCACCATTGAGCCAGGATAGCGCCCGGACCCGGCTGTGCCCTGTCAGCCCCCAGGGCGCTGCTTAATAAGGCCGAAACGCGGACCACCGAGGCATTACCTTCCATCAGGCCGGTCACGAAACGCGCCAGGATAATTACATTGCGGATAAAGGACTGCACTAAGCAAAGCCCCCGACCGTAGAGGCGGTAATCGGTGTTTTCATAAGGCCCGAGCGCAGCCCCCAGGGCGCTGCTTAATAACACCGGACGCCGGCCGAAACGATCGGACAAAGGCCCTAGCAGGGCCGATCCTATCAGTAAGCCTAGCGGGTTAATACTCAAGGCAATCCCAAATATTTTGGATCGCAAAAGTGCGTCACCTAAAGCGGTAACCAGCGCGCATCGGCAACGTTGCCGTGCCATGTTGGCTTTGGCAGCCCAGGCCACACGGCCGGCCCGAATCTGGTCCAGCAGGGCATCGATCTGGCAATGCATCACCAATGCGCTAGAGCCGAACCAGAGCGCGTCGCCTTGCCACTTGTGACTCGCCAGCAGCGGTCGCTATCAGTAAGCCTAGCGGGTTAATACGGTCAGTGGCAATCTCTCATCGAATGAATCGATGGCTTTGCTGGCGGCCAGCATCAAGGGCGTTGGTATCTCCTTACAGCCGCGCGCTGCGGTCGCAGCTTTGATCGCCAGCGGACAGCTGCTGCAGCTTTTGCCAGAATATCAGCCTCAGCAATTAGGCGGTACGGCATCTACACCTCGCGCGAGCACATGCAACCAGCGCTACGCGCCATGCTAGATCATCTATTGGAATGGTTTGCGCAAGACCCCGATTGGCGTCCCGCAGAATCGGCTTAAGCTCGGCCTGGCTCAGCGCGGTATTTTCAGTTGATCAAGGCAATATGATGCTCTTCGCACCAATGGCGCAAGGCGGTTTCGGTGGCCTTGATCTCGTATTGATACCAGGCTTCGAGTGTTTTCATAAGCGTGTCTGGTTTCGCAGCTGAAGCGAAGACCTTCAGTATAGCCTGCCATCTGACTGGCCTGCGCCGCGATCGCGCGATCCGGGCCGGAAGGGTCGGCCGGTGCCAGTGCGGCAGACCTGATCGTGATGGCACGGACGATAGTGTCCTGTGGCGTGTTGCCCTCAGAAACATCGATACTCACTTCACCGCCGATCGCGTAGCTGACACCATCCGGCCCCTTCTGATAAGTATACGAAGCGCCGCTGGTGGCCAAACCGCCACTGGCAGCCAGATGCGCCTGCTCATGCGCACGCACCTGACGATCACGCGCCTGCAGGCTGCGCACCGCAGCCTTGGCCTCGTCACTCAGTTGTACCGTCTCACCGGCGCTTTTACCGCTGCCGTTGGTGCTGCCGGAATCACTGCCTGTGGCGCGGACACCCTTGGCCGATGTGGTATCCACTTTATCTAAGGCATGGACTAGCGCAAGCCCAGTCTGCCCGGAAGAAGCAACTGAATATGCTGACGAAGACCCGGAAACCGTCATGCTCATGGCACACACTCAAATACCTAAGATACCCTTTCATCTTAGTGCTCAAACCGCATTAAATAAAGTGATAACTACTTGAATTATTAGCGTTTATTTTTCTCGCGGAAAGATTTTTTACGGCAATAAAAAAACCGGGTAGCTAACTACCCGGCTTTTTTCAGACTGCCTCGGTCCGGTTAACTTTGCAACGTCATCAGGCTGGCATTACCGCCGGCTGCGGTGGTATTGATACACAAAGCGCGCTCTGCCACCAGTCGCCATAGCGGTGCGCTGTGACTCTCCTGCATTTGTATGACGCAGACGATCGCCTCATTTTGTGCCGCAAACAGCGTTTGGTAAGTCGTCAGCAAACTAGCTTCGACCAGGGCAAACTGAACCTGCGCCTGATCAGCTTCCGCTTGCAGGATATGGTCACGCACTACCAGCGGCAAACCTTCTGGCAGCAAAGCCATGGTTTGTGCCGGTAACACAGGGGTATTCCCGGTCGCCAGCAAAGCGGCGATTTGATTCAGCAGGCAATTGACGCTGGTGGCGGCACAGAATACCCGGCCACGCGGCGCGAACGACAAGGTATTGCGTTCGCCAGTCGGGCCAGGCAATACCATCGTCATCTGATACGGACTGTGATGGGCATACTGATCGGCCAACTCGGCAATTTTTTCGTGACCATGGGTTTTTGCCCAGACCAGCAATGCATCGAGCGCTCCCGGTGCCTGACGCTCATAGACGGTATGCCCGCCGATCGCGCCGGTAGGATTTCTTTGCAGGCGCTTCAGATACAAGGGACCACCGGCTTTCGGGCCGGTGCCGGATTTGCCTTCGCCGCCAAACGGTTGCACGCCGACGACCGCACCGACGATATTGCGGTTGACGTAGATATTCCCGACATGCGCACGTTGCGTGATGAAATCGATGGTTTCATCAATCCGCGAATGGACACCCAGAGTCAGGCCAAAGCCAGTCGCATTGATGGAGTCGATCAGCTTAGGCAAATCATCACGCTTGTAACGCAACACATGCAGAACCGGGCCAAACACTTCCTTCGTCAATTCTGACAAGGAGCTGATTTCCATCACGGTAGGCGCGATGAAACTGCCGTTCTGGCATGATGCCGGCAAATCGAGCGCATAAAAATTCTTACTACGTTCACGCATATGATTGATATGGCTTTGCAAGGACTTTTGCGCATCGGCATCAATCACCGGTCCGATATCGATCGCCAGTTGATCCGGATTACCAACCCGCAATTCCTGCATCGCGCCCTTGAGCATCTCTAGCGTCTTATCAGCGATATCGACTTGCAGACAGAGTACCCGCAAGGCAGAACAACGCTGGCCGGCGCTGTCAAAGGCGGAGGAAATCACGTCATTGACGACTTGCTCGGGCAGGGCACTACTATCGACGATCATCACGTTTTGGCCACCGGTTTCAGCGATCAAAGGAATGTCGATACTTTCGGCCACCGACCGCTTGGCCAGGGTACGGTTGATGATCTGCGCCACCTCGGTAGAACCGGTAAAGATCACGCCTTTGACGCGCTTATCGGCTACCAGTTGAGCGCCGACCACTTCGCCGGTACCAGGCAAAAATTGCAATGCTCCACGTGGAACACCGGCTTCATGCAATAACTGTATGGCTTTAAATGCAATTAAAGGCGTTTGCTCGGCCGGTTTGGCCAGCACCACATTACCGGCAGCCAGAGCGGCGCTAACTTCACCGATAAAAATTGCCAGAGGGAAGTTCCACGGACTAATACATACCACCGGACCCAAGGCCAGCGTATTTGGCAAAAATTCTACCTGTGCCGCGTAATAACGCAAGAAATCCACCGCCTCACGTACTTCCGCCAAAGCGTTCGGCAATGACTTACCGGCTTCGCGTATCGCCAGCGCCATAAAGTCTAGCGTCTGCGCTTCGAGCAGGTCGGCGGCTTTTTTCAGGATCGCGGCACGCGCGGATGGCGCGACGGTTTGCCAGTCTATTGCGTAATTTTCCGCGGCGACCAAAGCCATTTGTACATCTTGTGCATCAGCGTCGATCACGTGGCCGACGATATCCTGGCGATAGGCAGGGTTAGTCACCGGCTGCGACTTGCTGGCGGAAACCGGTCCATACAACAGCGGACCAGCCGTGATCACTTGCTGGCTGCATGTCTCAAAATGTGCGGCGATTTTTTGTAGTTGCAGTTCATTGCTGAAATCAAGACCGGCAGAATTTTTACGTTCTGTGCCAAATAAATCGGCCGGCAAGGAGATCCCGCTATGCGGCTTGCCGCCGAGTTCGGCAGCGATACTGAGCGGATCGCTTATCAGCGATTCGATAGAGACGGACTCATCAACGATCTGATTCACGAAAGAGGAATTGGCGCCGTTTTCCAGCAGGCGACGCACCAGATAAGCCAGCAAAGTCTGATGCGAACCAACCGGCGCATAGATGCGGCAAGGCTTGTTCAACTTGTCTTTACCAACCACCTGATCGTACAAGGTCTCGCCCATGCCATGCAGGCACTGGAATTCGTAATCGGTAATCTTGGCTTGCTCTGCCCAAGTGTAGATGGTCGCCAAAGTCAGCGCGTTATGGGTGGCAAACTGCGGATAAATCACTTCGGTCGCCGCCAGCAATTTTTGCGCACACAGCAAATACGAGACATCGGTATACACCTTGCGGGTATACACCGGAAAGCCGCTCATGCCATCGACTTGCGAACGCTTGATTTCGGAATCCCAATACGCGCCCTTGACCAGACGCACCATGAATTTTGTGCCACTACGGCGCGCCAGATCGACCAGATAATCGATCACATACGGGCAACGTTTTTGATATGCCTGCACCACAAAACCTATACCCTCAAAACCGGCCAGATCTGCATCAAACGCCAGCGCTTCCATCAGGTCGAGTGACAGTTCCAGCCGGTCGGTTTCTTCGGCATCAATATTGAGGCCGATATTGTATTGTTTGGCCAGCAAGATGAGTTTTTTCAGCAGCGGCAGCAACTCGTTCATGGTGCGCGCTCTTTGCGCACGCGAGTAGCGCGGATGCAAGGCCGAGAGCTTGACCGAAATCCCCGGACCATCCTTGATACCGCGACCGTTCGAGGCCTTGCCTATCGCATGGATCGCGGTTTCGTAAGCGCTGAAATAAAAGGCAGCGTCATGCGCGGTCAGCGCCGCTTCACCGAGCATATCGTAGGAATAGCGATAGCCGCGTTTCTCGTTGTCCTGGCCGTTTTTTAAGGCTTCGTCGATAGTCTGGCCGGTCACGAACTGATTACCCAGCATGCGCATCGCCAGATCGACACCTTTGCGTATCAGAGGCTCACCGCCTTTGGCGATCAAGCGCGTCAATGCAGAACCCAGACCCTGGTCGCTATTGGTGCCGACCAATTTACCGGTGACCAGCAAACCCCAGGTCGCGGCATTGACAAACAAAGACGGCGATTCGCCCAGATGCTTGCGCCAGTCGCCCTTGCTGATTTTGTCGGCGATCAGGCGGTCTGCGGTAGCGTGATCAGGAATCCGCAACAGCGCTTCGGCCATACACATCAAAGCCACACCTTCTTCCGACGACAGGGAAAACTCATGCATCAGGGCATCGACACCGGAAGCGCGGGTGCGCTGCTGACGCACCGCACTGACTAATTGATGCGCCAGCGTTTTAATGCTAGTTTGTGCAGCGGCATGCGGATTAATGTTGGATAATAACCATTGCACCGAAGTTTGCTCATCACGGCGATAAACTTGTGTAATAGCATCACGAAGAGGTGTAGCATGTGGCAGTAGTTCGGCTTGCAAAGCGTGGAATGGAGTAGGCATTGGTCTCAGCATTATTATCAATTTTGGTATTAAATTCGGGCTTGCTTTCATCTAACATAATCGAAGCAAATTTGATTTAATTGTATCGCTGAACCTCTATGATTAATTCTGGAAATATAGGTTTATATCAAAATTATATATTTCATGAGACAATTACACCGAATATTATTAACCACCACTCTGACTTCTTATGCTAGACAAAATCAGTAAAAGAATATTGGCTGAATTACAAAATGACGGCCGTATCAGTAACGTAGAATTAGCGACCCGCGTCAACCTTTCTCCGGCGGCCTGCCTGGAGCGGGTACGCAAACTACAAGAGTCCGGCTATATACTGGGCTATACAGCGCAGCTCAATCCGCATCTGCTAGACGTAGCATTGCTGGTATTTATTGAAGTGGTGTTAGACCGTACCACTCCCGATGTATTTGAAGCGTTTAAACGCGGCGTACAGGCCATTCCGGAAGTGCTGGAATGCCATATGGTTGCCGGCGGCTTTGATTATCTGGTCAAGGCGCGCGTCAAGGACATGAATGCCTACCGTGACTTCCTCGGTAAATCATTATTGCAGCTCAGTGGTGTGCGTGAAACGCATACTTATGCGGTCATGGAAGAGGTCAAAAACACCACCAACCTGCCGATCAAGTAGAAATCAAGCCGGCCATTCGGATAAATGGCCACGTGATTTTTCTGCGCTGAAACCAGTAGTTTTTTGATGCGTTTTTTTATGCATTTTTAGTACCGTTGCTTGTGCTATTAGCGAGGAAAAATCATGGAAAACCGTCTGCATAGACTAGAGGCAGTGCAGGCCATCTTGCTGGAAATTGGCCAAAAAGCGAGCGCTTGCAGTGACATCACTGAGTTTCTAAAAACCGTGCACTCGGCGCTTGGCCGCATCATGTATGCGGCCAATTTTTATGTCGCGCTTAACGATGCGGAAAAAAAAACCCTGCGCTTCGTCTATTTTATCGATGAGGCTGATGCCACACCCGATCCTGACGAGGCATTTGCGCTACCGCCCACCAATCAATCAGCGACTTCCTGGGTAATCCAGAACCGCCAGCGTCTCGTCATGACCGCACAAGAATTTTCATCCATGATTACCACGGAATGGAATGGCAGTCCGGCCGAGCACTGGATGGGCTGCCCTCTGCTGGATCAGCACGGCCATAGTCTGGGAGCGATCGTCATCCAGAGTTATCAGGCGCAACACATGTATAGCGAAGAAGATCAGGCGCTGTTTGCGCTGATCGCCAACCATGTCTGCGTCGCCTTGCAGACCTTGCAGGGAATAGACAGACTCGAGCGCGCGGTCAGGGAAAGAACCGAATTGCTGGAACATGAAGTTGCCGAGCGCAGACATGCCGAAGCGCTGCAGCGGGCCTTGTATGAAATCGCCGAGTTATCCACATCGGTAGCGGAAGTAAGCGTGCTATACGCTCAGATACACCAGAGCATCGCAAAATTACTGGTAGTCAGAAATTTCCTGATCGCCCGCTTTCACCCAGAGAGCAATGAGATCAGCATCCAGTATTTTGTCGATGAAAAAGACTCTGTACCAGAGACCAAAAAATTCCCTATGGGTGTGGGCTTAAGCTCCTATGTGATCAAAACCCGGCAAGCGCAACTGATCGACCAAGCACGCCTGCAGCACCTGACAGGCAACGGTGAAATCCAGCAAACTCTGGGTAATCTTGAGATGAGCAGCTGGATGGGCGCCCCCATGCTGGCACATGAGCAGATATACGGTGCCATCGTCATACAAAGTTACGACCCTCAAGTCATATACACGGAAGCCGATCTGAACTTGCTGGCCTTTGTCGCCAACCATGTAGCGACCAGCATAGCCAAATTCGACGCCGACTATTCCTTACGCATTGCGAAAAACGATCTTGAGCAGCAGAACAGCGCGCTGAACCAAACCATGCAAGATTTGCAGCAAGCGCAAAGTGAATTGGTCAGGCAGGAAAAAATGGCCTCGTTAGGCGGCCTGGTTGCCGGTATCGCCCACGAGATCAATACGCCGCTGGGAATTTGCGTCACTGCGACCAGCCATCTGGCCGAAGAACTCAAATTGATACGCCAGGAACTGACCGACAAGACCCTCAACGAGCAATCGCTGCTGGATTTTTTGGATGTGCTGGAGCAGGCTTTGCGCATCCTGGAAAGCAATACCCAACGCGCTGCCACGCTGGTACGCAGCTTCAAGCAAGTGGCGGTGGACCAATCGTCAGACGAATTGCGGGAATTTGATTTACGCAATTACCTTGATGAAATTCTGCAATCGCTGCAACCGAAATTCAAAGGCAAGCGTATAGAAATTACGCTGGACTGCGCTGCCGGTATCACGGTGAAAACTTACCCCGGTGCCTTGTCACAAATTATGACGAATATGCTGATGAATTCGCTGCTGCACGGTTTTGAAAACAATCAGCCGGGGAAAATCCATATTTCTGCCTTGCTGCAACAGACGCAAATCATCTTGCATTACGCCGACGATGGGGCGGGGATGGATAGCGCTTCGCTGGAAAAATTATTTGACCCTTTTTATACGACCAAACGGGGCCAGGGTGGCAGTGGTCTTGGCGCACATATCATCTACAACCTGATTACCGGCGCATTAAGCGGCAGCATACGGGTCCGGAGCGAACCAGGGCATGGCTTAAGTTACAACCTGAGTTTTCCGCAGCGGCTAAGCTAAGACTATCCGCTGTTCAGTTATCCCGGATATTTGGCATTAATCGCCAGCGCCGCATCAACATTCTTGATCAGGACATCGACATAAACCGGGTCGAGATGACTACCGCTGACCGCCTGCAAATGCGCCATTACTTCAGCAACCGGCCAGGCCGGTTTATAGCAGCGCGCATGCATCAGCGCATCAAACACATCGGCCACCGCAACTATCCGCGCAAACGGGTGTATCTCGGTTCCTTGCAAGCCCTGTGGATAACCCGAACCGTCAAATTTTTCATGATGCTGATAGGCGATGATTGCAGCCGCCTTCAAGATAGGCCGCTGCGAGCCTTTTAAAATTGACATGCCTATGGCCGGATGCAACTTCATCACCGCCCATTCGTCCAGATCGAGTTTGCCTGGCTTCAGCAGCACCGCATCCGGCGTAGCGATCTTGCCGATATCGTGCATAGGCGCGGCCTGCTTGAGTATGGTGGCCTCGTCGGCCGACATGCCGGACGCCTGCGCCAGCAGATACGACACTTCCGCCATGCGCCGCACGTGATTGCCCGCTTCGTGCGAGCGCGATTCGACCACATCGCCCAGGCGCATGATCAATTCGCTCTGGGTTTCGCGTATCTCCTGATTGAGCAGAATATTATCGAAAGCGATCGCCACACCGGACGAAAACACCTCCAGCAGTTTGGCATCAATCTCACCGACATCAGCGACGCCTTTCAACACCAGCAAAGAGGCCTTGCCGCTGTTATTCGGGAAATAGCCGACATAAGTATCGCCATGCAAACGCGAGACCCGCTGGGTACGCGCCTCATCGAGTTGTAACAATAATTCGGAAGAAAAAATCTGGCTATCGTCATCAAACTCACCGATACGCGCCAGCACTTCATAAGTCTGCTCGCCCGAGATACCGATGGCACCACGCAGACGCACCAGCATGCTTTGCTCCAGACGCATCAGGGCAACCACTTGCTGTAATAAGCCATTGGCAAAATCGACCAGATTACGTTGCTGAAAAATATGGGAGGAAGCCTCGATCACGCGCTCCAGACCCTCGCGATAGCAAAGCTGAAAGCGTCTGGCCTCTTCCACCTCCATGATGTCGCGATAGGCACGCAAGGCGGCAAAGGTGGTCGTGAATAATTTCTTGCGGTCGAGCTCCGTTTTTTCCTTGTAATCATTGATGTCATAATCAACGATAACGCGCTCTTCCGGTGCCTGGCCAGGCTGGCCGGTACGCAAGACGATGCGTGAAAATTTATTCCCGAGTTCCTCACGCATCCAGCGCGCCACCTCCAAGCCGCTGTCCTCAGTTTCCATCACCACATCTAAAAATACCAGGGCGATATCAGATTCACGTGCGAGAACTTCCTTGGCCTCGGCACCACTGTAGGCGTGTAAAAAGCTCAGGCCGCGACCGTCGAGCTGGAAGCGGTTAAGCGTCATTTTGGTGATGGTATGGACATCCGGCTCATCATCCACCAGCAATACTTTCCAGCGCGGAAGTGAGGGGGAGCTTGCAGTCAGGAAGGACATAGGGATGTGTTCCGTATCAGGGGAAATTTCTATCGGAAATTACTCTGGCAACTCGCCTGATTGTAGCCCTACAATTTTGCCGTGACAATCAGGAATACGTGATTGCGCGGGCAAACCCGCGAATACCTGGTTTATCCCCGCTCAGCGAAGGCCAGTTTGATCCCAAATGAAACAAATACCATACCGATGAGCCGATTCAGGCCGGCAGTAAGCCGCCGGTTCACACGCAAGCGTTGACTGGCGAAGGCGCTTGATAACGCCAGAAAATGACACCACAACATGCCATTGAAATTAAAGATGCAACCTAAAAACAGAAAGGCAATCGCCTTGTTGGGCGCACTGGCGGCGATGAACTGCGGCACAAAAGCGAGAAAGAACACCGCAACCTTGGGGTTGAGAATATTCGTCAAAAAACCCTGGAAAAATATCTTACGATAGCTTAAGGCCGGCACTGCCAAGACTACGCTATCAACATCCGTATTGGTGTTCGGCTTATGTTTGCTCAATATCAGGCTTACGCCCACATACAGTAAATACGCGGCGCCAGCTAATTTAACCAGCATGAATGCGGTGGCCGATGTCGCCAACACAGCCGATAATCCTAGCGCTGCCGCGAATATATGCACGAAGGTGCCGCTACCGATTCCCAAAGCGGCCGCCGATCCGGCACGCCAGCCCTGACTGGCGTACATGCGCGTCACGCGGCCGCCATGATGGACAGTCAATTTGAAGATGGCTTGCGCATCGAAGCAGGTAATGGGTGAGGCCTTTGTCGAAAAGGCCTTCAGTAACGTCGATGCGTTTACCGCACCACTGCAAGAATATGTGACGCGCAATGCCTGGGGCACCACCTGGTGCCGCGATGGCCTAGACGCAGCCTGATCACGCTTCCATGCTGACCGCCCTCGGCCGTTCGCAACGAGATCCGCGGCCACGTGCGCGGTCGCCGTCAACAATGGCGCCAGCATGAAAGAAAATCCAGGAAGTCTTGCTGCACGCCAGCGTCTATTGCGGCATGCCTTTGGCGGTCGATGCGTTCCGCTCGGCGCATGAAGTCTTGACGGAAATGGGAAAAATCGATCCTAGTTAATTTGCCATTCAGCGCACGGGTTCCCCTATCATCGAAAGGAAGCCAGCATGAGTCAGGAAAAAAAACCTAGTTCCATCATGAGCAGGGCATTTATGAACCGTTTATGGTCGAGGACGTCGCTTGGGATGAATACTCACATGGCAAACGTTTTGGCATGCGCTACCGTCAGCTTGGTGAATTTGGCGGCTGTAAAAATGTTGGCGTTTGCATGGAAGAGCTGGCGCCTCGTAAACAGGCTTGCACGAATCACTATCACCATCTGGAAGAGGAAACAGCTGTATCTGATGGAAGGCAGCCTGACCTTGGCGTCTGGGTGACAAAAGCTATGTCATGCAAAGCGGGCAGCTATGTGGTTTTCCCGGCTGGACAACAAGCCGGGCACAGCATTTTTTAATCACACCGAACAGCCTTGCCGTTATCTGGTCATCGGCGAGCGCAACAGCATGATGTCATCGTCTATCCCGACTCCAACCGCATCAGTGTGCGCCTGACAGGTGAAGGCTATGGAATACTGATAAGGTCAGCCCACTATGGAATACTGGGGCGGCGAATAGTTAGCGAATGACTATTCTTAATGCTTGATACAGCACGCAAACGCTGCCGCATCTGGCCGACATCATAGGGGTGCACATGCAAGAGCGACAATATCAGGTGGTGATCAACGCACAACGCCAGTATTCGGTGTGGCCGGTGCAGCAGCCGCTGCCGGGTGGATGGTTAGCGCTAGGCTTTAGCGATACGCGCCAGCGTTGCCTGGAGCACATAGGTGAACTGTGGAGCGACCTGCGCGAACATAGTCTGCAACTAGCGCTCGCTGACATGGGAGCCGCACATGGCTGAGGGTTCACCACAAGCAGCCGCCCCAGCACTGGTATCGCCGGCTCAGCGTAGCCTGTGGTTTCTGAGCCAATTGGCGCATAGCGAACAGCGTTTGCATATCCGCGTCGAACTGCACTGGCCTGAGGCTATCGAGCCTAACTTGATCGCCCAAGCGCTGAGCCTGCTGCAGGCGCGCCATCCTATACTGCAAACCAGTTTCCACCGGCTAGCCTGGGGTGATATCGAACAGCGTCAGGGCGGTGCCGCAGCGCTGTTGCTGGAGTGCAATGGAGATTACGCCAGTTGGTCTAAACAGCAGGACTTCGAGCTGGAACGCCAGCCCGGCCTGAAGGCCTGGTTGTGCGGTGACACCTTGATACTGGCGCTGCACCGGATCGTGGCGGATACCGCCTCGGCCACGCTGCTGGTCGAGGAACTGTTACGCAGTCTGGCTGGCGAGACCCTGCCAGCGCAAGGACCACAGAGTTATCAACAGCACGCCACCCAGCAATTGGCACAGCTAAGCGCCGGCCAACGCTATCCCGACTACGATTACTGGATGCACAAACTGGCCGAGGGCGAGTCGGCGCTGGCACTATCGCTAGACCGGCCACGCACGGCTGCGCCTAACTTTGCCGATGCGCAGCTAAGCAACGAACTTACGCACGAACTGTCCAATAGCTTGCACGCCTTTTGTGTGCAAGCTGCGGCGCGTCCCGAACAGGTGCTGCGCGCGGCCTTTGCGGTGCTGCTGTACCGCCACACGGCGCAGTCCAACATCCGTATGGCCACGCTGGACGCCGGACGTACCAGCGAGCAGGCGCGCCTGCTTGGTCCCTTCGAGAACCTGCTGGTATCGAGTCTGAGCTTGGACAGCAGCATGAGTTTTGCCACGCTGCTAAAACTGGTACGCGAGGAAGATGCGACCAACCTGGCGCATGCCGCGCTGCCATTCGAGCGCCTGCTGGAAGGCTTGAACGCGGATGGTTTCCAGAAACACGAACTGCCCTTCCAGGCCGCCTTCGTGTGGCGCCAACATGCCAGCGTCTTACAGGCGCGCCGCAATGTAACTGTGCACCTAGAGGAAGACCAAGCGCTGCGGGTCGATCTATTCCTGCGTGCCAGCACACACTCCGATGGCCGTCATACGCTGACCCTGTCGTATGCCGCTGCGCTATTCGAGCAAAGCAGCGCAGCCGCGCTGCTGCAGCGCTTGATTGCACTATTAACGCAAGCGCTGGCAACACCGCAGGCCAGGCTAGATCAGTTGCAATTGGTCGATGCGCAAACCTTGGCGACTCTGAGCGCGCCGTGGCCAGCCGCCACTTATGCGCCGCTGCCGGTACATCAACTCATGGAGCGCCAATTAGCCTATCATGGGCAGGGCGATGCACTGGTGTGCGGCAGCCAGACGCTCAGCCACAGCGCCATGCACGCCGCCGCCAATCGTTTGGCACATTACCTGATTGCTGCTGGCGTCGGCGCCGAAACCCGGGTCGCGGTGGCGCTGGAGCGCGGCGTCGATCTGATCGTCACCCTATTGGCCGTATTTAAAGCCGGCGGCGCATTAGTGCCTATCGATACAGCTTATCCGCAAGAGCGCATCGCCTACATGCTCGATGATGCGACGGTCTCCTTTTTGCTGACGCAGAGCTCGCTACAAAGCCAATTACCGACACTCACGAACGGCAGCAGCATACTGCTAGACACTCTGGATCTGGCGCAGCAGCCGGCCAGCAATCCGCTGCTGCGGGTACTGCCACAGCAGTTGGCTTACATCATTTATACCTCCGGTTCTACTGGCCGCCCCAAAGGCGTGGCGGTAGCGCACGGCCCACTGTCGCTGCATTGCCAGGCCACCGCCGAACTCTACGAAATGACTGCCGCCTCGCGCGAGCTGCACTTCCTTTCTATCAGTTTCGATGGTGCGCATGAGCGCTGGATCGTGCCGCTGATCGTGGGTGGCTGCGCGGTCTTGCGCGGCGCGGCATTGTGGAGCGCTTCCGAAACCCATGCTGCGATGCGCGCGCACCGGGTCAACAATGCGGGTTTCCCCACCAGCTATGTGCAGCAACTGGCCGAGTGGGCCGATGGACATGGCACTGCCGCACCTTTGCGGCTGCTGTCGTTTGGCGGCGAAGGCATGCCACGCGCCACCTTCGAACAAGTCAAGCGCACCTTGGCACCCGACTGCCTGATCAATGGCTACGGCCCGACCGAAACGGTGATCTCGCCACTGGCATGGAAAACCAGCGCTGACGCCAGTTTTGAAGGTGCGTTCGCCCCGATCGGGCGCGCCGTCGGTGCACGTAGGGCCTATGTGCTGGACGCCGACCTCAATCCGCTACCGCCCGGCGTGGCCGGCGAGCTGCATATCGGTGGTGCTTGTCTGGCACGCGGCTATCACGGCCAACCAGCGGCCACCGCCGACCGTTTCATTCCCGACCCTTTCGCGGCGGACGGTGGACGCATGTACCGCACCGGCGACCAGGTGCGCTGGCGCGCCGACGGCATCATCGAATATTTAGGGCGACTCGACCATCAGGTCAAGCTGCGTGGCTTTCGCATCGAACTCGGTGAGATAGAATCGGCACTGGGCCAGCTGAGCGCGGTGCGCGAAGCGGTGGTGCTGCTGCAACAAACTGCGCAAGGCGCCAAGTTGGTGGCCTATGTAGTGCTCTATCCTGTGCTCAATTCGCTGCTCGATCCGACCGCTAGCATAGACGCTGGCACACTGCGCAACCAGCTGGCAGCGCAGTTACCCGACTATATGGTGCCAGCCGCGATCGTCCTGCTGGATCAACTGCCGCTCACGCCAAATGGAAAAATTGACCGTAAGGCGCTGCCGTTGCCTAGCCAACAAAGCCGCGAGCTGGTCGCCGCCTCGAATCAACTTGAACAGCAGTTGGTGGCGATCTGGCAGGAAGTACTGCAGTTGCAGCAGGTCGGCGTGACAGATAATTTCTTCGAACTGGGCGGTGATTCATTGAGCGCGCTGCGGGTGCTGACCATGCTAGACACGCATTTACCTGAGCACGCTCTGGGTATCGCCGATCTATTCAATTATCCCGACATTGCCCAACTGGCGCGCGCACTGAAGGAGCAGAATTTAGCAGCCAGCGAAGTAGTTTATCTGCAGCGCGGTGGCAGCAAACCTATGTTGTATTGCTTCCCCGGTCTACTGGTAAGCACACTGGAATACAGTCGCCTGGTGACTTACCTGGGCCCAGACCAGCCAGCCACCGGTTTTATCTGCCACTCCTTAGCCGGCGGTGAGGGCGAACCACTCGCCGTGAATGCGCTGGCAGCACGCTATGCCGATCATATACGCACACACAGCGCCGGCCAGCCAGTCATGCTACTGGGCTGGTCCTGGGGCGGCATTTTGGCGTATGAGGCGGCGCGTCTGTTGGGCGATAACGTGGACGTGCAGTTGGTCGGCATGCTTGACGTGTGTGCACTCGACGCCGAGTTTGCCGTGGGTGGCGAAAAACCTTTGGCGCCCGCTTTGCGACTCAGCTTGCAAAACGATATCGATGCCTGGCTGAAGCTAAGTCAGATGCGCGAACGCTGGCTGCGACTGCTGGGCCGTATGGATGCCACCGTCTACACCCAATTTCTGCACTACGTGAATAACAGCCCAGACACGCTACCGCTGGACGGCCCGGCTATCGGCAGCCGCGAGCACATTTTCTGGACCCTGATGGAGAACGCCTTGGTGTTCCGCGACTATGTGCTGGCACCGCTAGATTGTCGCATCCACGCCTGGATCGCAGAAGACTCGCTACTGCGCGGAATGAACGTGATTGACTGGCGCAAACAATCGAGCCGGGTAGAAAGGGTACACCCCATCCCCGGCAGCACCCATTTGAGCATCATCGCCGATCCCCAGTTCCATCTGAGTTTCGCCCAAAGTGTAGAACAAGCACTGGCGGGTTAAACACAGCTGATGCTCAGTATTTTTTCCAATTTTTTTCCAATCTTGATAAGGCTTTACCCAATGAAACAGCAGTTGAAGCAGCAAACAAAACATCCACTAGCACGTGCCGTGGCCAGTGCCATCGTCCTGATGGGCAGTTGCCAGTTAGCGGCCAGCGCCGCAGATACCGCGGAAGCGACGCAATCGAATTTAGGTAACATCACTGTCCTGGGCGAGGCAGACAGCATTGCCAAGCGCAGCAGCGTGGGCAGTAAAAATGAAACGGCGCTGATCGAAGTACCGCAGTCGATTTCAGTACTTAATCGCGAGCGCCTGGATGCCCAAAAAGCCAGCAGCATTCCGCAAGCGCTGCGCTACAGTGCCGGCATGCAAGTCGAAAGTTATGGAGTGGATCCGCGCTTTGATCAGTACATGATACGTGGCTTCGAATCAGGTTCTAACGGGGTGTTCCGCGATGCTCTGAATCTGCCTACCCGCGGCTTCACTGCATTTACGCTGGAACCGTATGGTCTGGAGCGCTTGGAAGTACTGCGCGGCCCGAGTTCGGTCATGTATGGACAGGCCGAAGTGGGCGGCCTGGTGAATGCTGTCAGCAAACGTCCACCAGCTAGCCAACAAGGCGAAATCGAAGTGAGCTATGGGAGTTTCGAGCGGCGTCAGATCGCGGCCGATGTGGGCGGGCCGCTCGATGAAAAAGGCGTATGGCGTTATCGCGTAACAGCACTCGCGCGCGAAGCCAAGGGCCAGGTCGACAATACCAAAGACAACCGGCTTTTCTTTGCCCCCAGCTTGAGCTGGCAGCCGGACGCCGATACCTCACTCACGCTACTGGCCTATCTGCAAAAAGACGATGTACCACCGAACTTTTATCTGCCGGCGGTCGGCACCCAGAAAACCGGGCCATTTGGAACTATACCGTCCAACCGCTTCGTCGGCGAACCGGGTGTAGACCGTTTCCAGACCGAGCAACGCAGCATAGGCTATGCCTTTGAAAAGCGTTTCTCGCCAGCCTGGAAAGTGCGCCAGAACGTGCGCAGCGCCAGCGAGACTGTCGACTACCGTAACCTTTACATGACGACATTGGAAGACGATCAACGCACAGTAAAACGCGCCAATTTCTCTGCACAGCAAAAGGCGCGGGTGTTCACGGCCGATCAAAATCTGGAATGGAACACCAAGTTCGACGGACTAGAAAATACCTTGGTGGCGGGTCTCGATTACAGCCGCGCGGTCCAACAGGGGCAAAACTATTATGGCGATGCGCCTACCCTCGATATCATCGCACCGGTGTATGGCCAGACGGTAGGCCAGGCCGATATGTACGAAGACAAGCGCAGCACCCTAAGCCAGACTGGGATCTATGTGCAAGACCAATTAAAATTTGCCGGCCAATATTTGCTGACGGCTGGGCTACGCCGCGACCAGAGCAATATCGATAACGAGGACTACATCAAAGCCAGCCAAAACAGCCAGAAAGACGCGGCCAATACCGGCCGCTTGGGTCTGACCTGGTTGGGTCCGAACGGCTTGGCGCCGTATATCAGCTATGCCACCTCTTTCCGCCCCGTGATAGGGCAAAGCGTGGATGGCCGCAACTTTGTGCCGGAGCAGGGCAAGCAAGCGGAAATCGGTTTGAAATGGGCGCCGCTAAACCGCGCGCTGCTGCTCACTGGCGCGCTGTTCGATCTGCGCAAACGCAATGTGCTCACCGCCGACCCAGCCAATCTGGGCATCGGTGCCCAGATACAGCGCGGTGAAGTACGCGTGCGCGGGATAGAATTGGAAGCCGAAGCGGAGCTGGACAAACACTGGAAAGTCAACGCTTCCTTCACCGGACTCGACGGCGAAATCACCCAAAACAACGACGGCAATGTAGGCAAGCGTCCGTCGCTGGTGCCGCGTGTCAACCTGGCCGCTTGGGCCGAACGCCAATTCGACAACGGCTGGCGTGCCGGTGCTGGGCTGCGCCGTATCGGTTCCACTTATAGCGACGATGCCAATACCTTCAGCAACGACGGCGTGACGCTGAGTGATGCCATGCTGGGCTACCGCTACCGCAACTGGGACCTGGCGCTCAACATCAATAATCTGAGCGATAAAATTTATCTGGGTAACTGTGCTTCTGACAGCACCTGCATTTACGCCGCGCGTCGCCGCGCCCAACTCACAGCCCGCTACCTGTGGTAATTGCCTAGCCAGCCATTCAAGCCTAGCCAGCGGGACACGCAATCCCGCCGCGCTATCCCATGGTGTATGCCATGGGACTACACACCAGGAACCGACATGAACCATAACGCAAACATCCCAGCCTTCCGCAGCGCCAGCCTTTCTGGCCAAACTTTCGAGGTGAATTACCATGGCGATCAGCTAAGCGTACGACAGCAACAGCAAGCCGTGCTAGATCTGAGTATAGACCGAGGTGCAGAGTGCTGGCTGACGCGCATCACAGCGGCTGCGCAGCCGCCAGAATTGCTGCAGGCTGCCTTGCTAGCGGCACTCGAGACGGTCAGCGCCAGCCACTCGGAACTAGTCGAATTGCGCCTGCATGCCAAAGAATGGCCAGAACTCAAAGCGCTACTCCTGCGCAGCGGAATCGCGCGTGAAGTCGGTGCGGCACTGAGCGTAGCCCCAGCCATGCTGTGGCAATTGCCGCAACTCTGGTTACCACAGACGCCCGCGCTCTACCCGCAACACCACGTGCGCACTGGCGAACGCTGGCACCCGCTGCGCCCGGCCAAACCGCAGGGCTATGTCTACCAACGCTTCATTCCCTGGCTGGGTCAGAGCATTTCATTTCGGGTGGCGAGCGTGGAGCAGGATCTCAACACCATGCACAAGTGGATGAACGATACCCGTGTGGCGCAGTTTTTTCAGGAAGAGGGCGATCTGGATTACCAGCGCGCCTATCTAAACGGCCGCCTGGCTGACCCGCACATGCTGCCGCTGATCGCCGAATTCGATGGCATCGCATTCGGCTACATGGAAGTCTATTGGGCTCAGGAAAATCGTCTTGGTCCTTACTACGCGGCCGACGACTACGACCGCGGCTGGCACGTACTGGTGGGCGAACAGGCTTATTCTGGCGGCCAATTCATTAGCGCCTGGCTGCCCTCGCTAATGCACTATATTTTCCTAGACGAGCCACGCACCCAGCGCATCGTCGGTGAGCCTGCCGCCAGCCACACGCGTCAGGTGCGCAATCTGGAGCGTTCCGGCTTTGCCGCGCTCAAGGACTTCGATTTCCCGCACAAGCGCGCCACCCTGGTAATGCTGATGCGCGAGAAATTTTTCAGCAATCGTCTATGGCACCCTAGCCTGAAAGCCTGAACTAGCACGCCCTTGTTTGCCTCATCTAAAAGAGAAGGAACAGCATGAACACTGAACCACAAACTTACGACATGGTCGGAGTGGGTTTTGGCCCCTCCAATTTGGCCTTGGCGATCGCACTCGACGCAATGCGGCAAGCCAGCGCGGGCACATTGACGCATTGCTTCATCGAGCGTCAGCCGCAATTTACCTGGCACGGCGATATGCTGCTGCCGGGTACCGATATGCAGATCTCCTTCCTCAAGGATCTGGTCTCACTGCGCGATCCCACCAGCCCCTACTCCTTCATCAATTATCTACGCCGGCATAACCGCCTGGAAGCCTTTATCAATCAAAAAACTTTCTTCCCTAGCCGTATCGAGTTCAACGACTACCTGCGCTGGAGCGCCGGCCACTTCGAGCAAAATTGCCACTATGGCGAGAGCGTCACCCGCGTGGTGCCCGAATACCAGGGCGCAGACGTGGTCGCGCTGCAGGTACATTCGGCCGATGCGGCCGGACGCGAACGCCAGCGCCGCACCCGCAGTCTGGTATTTGCACCGGGCGGGCGTCCCTTCATACCAGCCAGCTTCGCCAAACACCGTGATCCGCGCATCATTCATTCTTCGCGCTATCTGAGTGAGATAGCGCGCCAGCCACTCGATGCCGCTGGCGCACCTGCGCTGGCGGTGGTGGGTGGCGGCCAGAGTGCGGCCGAGATTTTCCTCGATCTGGTGGCGCGCTATCCGAACGCCAAGGTAGATCTGATACTGCGCGGTTCCACTCTCAAGCCGTCCGAGGATGGGCCTTCGATCAATCACATCTTTGACCCTGACTACACCGACTATTTCTTCGGCCAGCCAGAACAAGTGCGGCGCTCCTTACTGGCGGAATTCCGCCATACCAATTATGCGGTGGTCGACAGCGACCTGATAGAACGCATCAGCGCCATGCTGTACGCGCAGCGCGTGCTCGGCCAAGAACGGCTGCGGGTGCTCAGTTCGTCCACGATTGAGCAGCTACAGTGCGATCAGGATGGCATCAGCATCTACCTGCAACAAGCCGGTGCACCGCAAATTCGCCAGCTAGCGTATCAGCGCGTGATCGTCGCCACTGGCTACCAGCGTGACACCAGCCAGGCACTGCTGGCCGAGCTAGAGCATGAACTCGAGGGTTTCACTATCGGCCGTAATTATCAGCTGGCCGCGCCGCGGCACGTGCAGCCGCCGATTTTTGTGCAAGGCTCTTCCGAAACCACCCACGGTCTGGCCGATACTTTGTTATCGGTATTGGCGATTCGCTCGCACGAAATCGCGCGCGCATTAGTCGAGCAACTAGGGCCTAAGCCGCTCGCCATGCCACAGCTCGCCAAGCGCCAGCTACTGGAGGAAATTCAATGAGTCTCGCCAGTGCCGCGCTGCCGGACATGAAGTCGCCCCACTTGAAGCGTCTGCTGTTTACGCTGGCGCTGCCAGCGATGATAGGCCTGTCGGCCAATGCCATGCACCAATTGGCCAATGCCTACTTTGTTAGTCAACTGGGCACCAACGCGATCGCCGCAGTCAGTATCTGCTTCCCGCTGCTCATCATTTTCAGTGCGATTGGCGAAGGCGCCGGCATAGGAGTGGCCAGTGCGGTGGCGCGTATGCTGGGTGCCGGTCAACAACAACAGGCCAACCGCAGCGCCAGCACCGTGATGCTGCTATTGGGCTTGGCTGGCTGCGTCTTGGCCGCCGTGCTGGTGCCGCTACTACCAACATTGCTGAGAGCGATGGGTAGCAGCGCCGATGCCTTGCCTGCATCGACCGTGTACGCCACCATTTTTTGCTTGAGCGCACCCTTAATACTGTTGCAAATGTTGTGCGATTTCATCGCCATCTCTGAAGGCAATAGCCGCTTTAGTATGTGGACATTACTAGGCTCGTTCGCCCTGAACGTGATACTCGATCCTATCCTGATCTTCCATTATGAAATGGGGGTGGCGGGCGCGGCTTGGGCCACGCTGCTATCCGCATTGGCCGCCCTGATCGCCTACGCCTTCTATTTTTACCTAGGCATAGGCAAGATAGAGGTGGCGCCGCGCCATATCAAAATTAAGCGCTGTGGCAGGTGGTCTCAGTCGGCGTACCCGCCGCCATGTCTACCGGCTTAGCCGCGCTGCGCTGAACCGCAATACTGCAGCGGTCGGCGGTGGCGACGCTTTTCTGACTGGCGGCAGTCTGCCGCTTGCTTTTGCAGGCGCGCAAGCCTTACTAGGGTTTGCCTGAGCGCAGCGCGCCCGCTTCTTGCCCTCGGCTGATGCTGGCCATCAGCAGCGTTCGCAATCAGCTCTGCTCGCGCTAACTAGCTCATCGACGCTTTTACCCTGTTGCTGCAACAGGGTTTCCAGCGCCGGCAGCAAAGGCCCCAAAGTTTCCTGCAACATGGCTCTGACCGTATCAACCACGACCTGGGTAGCACGCTCGATTTCTATATTCAGGCTGGCACCGGCTTTTTTCCCGGAAAACACTGTCATGCGCAGGGTTTCCGGTATCAGCCAGACTTCAAACCAACTCTCTTGCCGGTTCACTTCGGCCACGGTCAGGCTGGCACCGTTAATCGCGATATAGCCTTTGGCAAAAATATAGCGCAACCATTGCGGCGGCACCGCAATACGGATCACGTAATTGTTTTCCAGCTTGCGTATTGCGGCGATCTGTGCCGTAAAGTCGATATGACCGGACAAAGGATGGCCACCGATTTCGGCACCGTCACGCGCCGCACGCTCGACGTTGATGCGGCCATGCTCCACATAATCGCCCAAGGTGGTGATCGCCAGACTTTGCTGCATCACGTCAAATTCGGCACAGTCATCGCCGAGTAAAGTAGTGACGGTAAGGCAGACGCCATCTACCGCGACGCTCGCGCCGATTTCCAGGTCTTTGCAAAATCCCTGAGGAAAACGCAGCTGGAAAGTGCGCAGACCCGGTTTATCAACGATGCTGCTAATGCTGGCGATGCCCTGGACTATGCCTGTAAACATGAATATTTCCGCTAAAAAGTAACTTGCTCTAGATTGTAAATGTGTTTTTCACTCTGATGTGAACACGTCAGGTATGTAACTGCTTATCATGTCCTAGCTGCGCCAGCACTGTCTGGTTCGTCATCTCGACCAGATTGTCACGCAACCATTTATGTGCAGGATTACGCGCATCCCTTTCATGCCACAGCATGTCAATATGCACGTCAGGCATGGCGAAAGGCAATTCTTTCCATACCAGCGCATCCGTCATGCCGGTGGAGGCAATCAAATGATGCGGCAATACCGTCAGCAAATCTGAATTGGCGACCACTTTGCCACCGGTAAAAAACTGGTTAACCGTCAGCAAAATTCTCCGCTCACGTCCTATCTGCAATAAGGCTTCGTCCACCAGACCATGTGCGCGGCCGGAAAAACTGACTAGCAGATGATTCGCGTTGCAATAATCATCCAGCGTCAATTCCGATTTAGCCAAGGAATGATCCTTGCTCATCACGCAGACATAATGCCCGGAATACAATCGTTCATGCCGGATCGGGCTGCGCGCCGCACCTTGTCCGCCTATCATTTGCGCCACCACACCAGGGAAATACCCCACCGCGATATCGATGTCACCGCGTATCAGCATAGGGCGCGGCTCGCGCGTCGTCAGCGGTACCATACGCGCGTTAATGCCAGGCGCTTCGCGCTCTATCGCCCGCACCAGTGATGGCATCCATAATGCTGCAGTTGCGTCAGCCATCGCCATACGAAAGGTTGTCTCGGCCTTGGCGACGTCAAAACTACTTGGGGCAATCGCCGCCTCCAGCGTAGACAAGGCCTGGCGTATCGCCGGCCAGATTGTTTCGGCACGCGGCGTTGGCTTTACGCCATGCGCGGTACGTATCAGTAATTCATCGCTAAATGAAAAACGTAGTCGTTTCAAGGCGTTCGAGACCGCCGGCTGGGTCATCGCCAGCTTATCAGCGGCCCGGGTCAAATTTTGTTCGACCATAACAGCGTCAAATACCCTGAGCAAATTTAAGTCTAGGGTGAGGAAGTTCATTGGATGATCTCCTGATGTTTTCGTCAATTATTCACAAATACCATATTAGATATGATAAATCAAAATTAGATTTATATATTGCACTGCAATATAGTCTCGTTACACAAATTAAAATCGAAAGATAGAGGAAATCATGAGCTTTCTCAATATCGCCCTCCCGATAGCCCAAATCGCTATGACAAATATTCTCGCTGTTGCCCGTCCATTATTGGGTCTTGCGATACTGGTCACCATATTGATCGTATTCAAACCGTTGTTGCTTGGTATGTTGCGCGCCGCCCTGTTGGTAGTGCACCCAAAATTGACACGTGATCAAAAAACCGCCAGCCGTAACCTGCGCAATATGTTGACTATTCGCCGTATCGCCAACGATGTCAATTACAGCTCGCCTAACATGGCTGCCGAATTGCGCGCCCTAGCATCACGCGGATAAATTCAGCGCACCAACATTCGTTATCGCCACCATAGAGGCACATTATGCAAACTTCATCCGCTCTCACCCACGCCAACGCCGGCAGCTTTCGCCGCCCTCAGCGTGCCGTAGCGGGCTCCAAGAGCCTGGCATCGATGTTGCCTACCATCATTACTACCGGCGTGATTACCCTGGTTATCACCGGTATCATGCGCCTGGTCTGGGTCGGCTTTAGCAACGATTTTTTCCCGGCTTGGATGGAAGCATGGTTCACCACCTGGCCTATCGCGTTTCCTATCGCTTATCTGAGCAAACCTATAGTCAAGCAGTTAAGCAATAGCCTGAGCCAGTCTGTACCAGCGGAACATCCAGCCTTGTCGCTGTCACAGATACAAAATGCCTCGGCCAAAGCGACCAAGTCAAATAGCTTACGGGTACAACGCAGCCGCTATATCCACAAATACTACTAGCCTTAGGCTTATAAAAAAAACCGCAGATTAATCCCTGCGGTTTTTTTTCGTCTCTCACTCAACATTAATGGTATGGCCTGATATATTAATTAATACAGAATCTAACTCCAATGCTGATGTATCTGGCTTTAGCATATCTATTTTCAGATGCGAAAAAGCGCGACCTCGGCCGCGCTTTTTTTTAATGAGATAACCGCTGACTTAGGAAGCCAAGCGCTTGCTTAAGGCAAGGCGAGTCGCTTCCAGTTCTTCAGGCAAATGGTATTCAAGCTTTTCAAACAGCTCTGCATGCAATTTCAATTCCGCTTCCCATGCTGCCTTGTCGATGGAAGTGATGGTATCGAATTGCTGTTGGCTAAATTCCAGGCCATCCCAAGTCAGATCGCTAAACTCAGGAGTCACACCGAAGATATTCTCTACGCCCTTGCCATTGCCTTCTATGCGTTCCAGCATCCACTTCAGTACGCGCATGTTGTCGCCAAAACCAGGCCAGACAAACTTGCCGTTTTCATCCGTACGGAACCAGTTGACGCAATAGATGCTAGGCTGCTTGGCGCCCGATGCTTCTATTTTCTTACCCATATTCAGCCAGTGCTGGAAGTAATCGCTGACGTTGTAGCCGGTGAACGGCAACATCGCAAACGGATCACGGCGCACGATACCTTGCTGGCCGACAGCCGCAGCAGTGGTTTCTGAGCCCATGGTGGCTGCCATGTAGACGCCTTCTACCCAGTTACGCGCTTCAGTTACCAGCGGCACTGTGGTGGAGCGGCGGCCGCCAAAAATGAAAGCGGAGATAGGTACGCCAGCCGGATCATCCCAAGCGGCATCGAGTACCGGATTTTGTGTCGCAGCGACAGTAAAACGGGAGTTAGGATGCGCTGCTTTACGGCCAGTTTCCTTAGCGATTTCTGGCGTCCAGTCCTTACCTTGCCAGTCGATCAGGTGCGAAGGGACTTCTTTGGTCATACCTTCCCACCATACATCACCGTCATCCGTCAGCGCGACGTTAGTGAAAATGGAATCGCTGCGTACCGATGCCATGCAATTGAAGTTGGTATTTTTGTTGGTACCTGGCGCTACGCCAAAATAACCGGCTTCCGGGTTGATCGCATACAAACGGCCATCTTTACCAGGTTTAATCCAGGCAATGTCATCACCGATAGTCGTGACTTTCCAGCCGCCGAAACTGGCAGGCGGAATCAACATGGAGAAATTGGTCTTACCGCAAGCGGACGGGAAAGCGGCGGCGATGTAATGCTTTTTACCTTCAGGCGATTCAACACCCAGGATCAGCATGTGTTCAGCCAGCCAACCCTGGTCACGACCCATGGTAGAAGCGATACGCAATGCGAAGCACTTCTTGCCCAGCAAGGCGTTACCGCCGTAACCGGAGCCATACGACCAGATTTCGCGGGTTTCAGGATAATGCACGATGTATTTAGTCGCATTGCATGGCCATGCCACGTCTTTTTGACCGGCAGCCAGCGGCGCGCCGACTGTATGCATACAAGGAACGAAATCACCATCGGTGCCAAGCACGTCATAAACCGCTTTGCCCATACGCGTCATGGTGCGCATATTCACGGCAACATAAGGGGAATCAGACAGCTCAACGCCGATATGGGCGATAGGCGAACCCAGCGGTCCCATAGAGAACGGCACTACGTACATAGTGCGACCCTTCATGCAACCATCAAACAATGGGTTCATGGTGGCGCGCATTTCAGCAGGTTCCATCCAGTTATTGGTAGGACCGGCGTCTTCTTTCTTGGCCGAGCAAATATAGGTACGGTCTTCGACACGCGCTACGTCGCTAGGATCGGAACATGCCAGGTAACTATTCGGACGCTTGGCTTCGTTCAGTTTCTTCATGGTGCCGGCAGCGACCATTTCGGCGCACAGGCGGTCATATTCTTCGACCGTACCATCACACCAGTAAACGCTGTCCGGCTTAGTCAGCGCCGCCATATCGGCGACCCAATTGATCAATTTTTGTTGCTTGACGTACGCGGGAGCATTCACTGCCGCTACGCCCTTCATGATAGGTTGATTCACGATACTATCTCCATGCCATTTCAATAAAAAAATCGGTGTAGCGGCACGACAGGATCGTCGTTAGGCTGATTGGCGACGCGAGCATTAGCTCAAGCGATAGAGATGGTCAGCACAGCAAGCACAATAACGACGGTTCTGTCGGATAATAGGGAGACAAGGATGCCTGTTCCCTAGCTTAAGTCCGCCGTTATAAAGCGGGACGAAAGAATCAAAAAGCTACGTAACCGGATATTCTACACCTGCAAATCCATTCAGGCTAATTTCGCGTCAAATTCATTATCACAGTGGTACGTTTTGTGAAAGTGAAAGTTAAACGGCTCATTCAGGAAAATTACTCATGAAAATCGCAATACTCGACGATTACCAAGATGCGGTACGACAATTGTCATGTTTTTCGCTATTACAAGACCACGAAGTCAAAGTGTTTAACAGCAGCGCGGTGGGCGTCGGCCAACTGGCAATACGCCTGGCACCGTTTGATGCCATCGTGTTAATCCGGGAACGCACGGTGTTTTCCAGGGCTTTACTAAAAAAACTCCCGAATCTCAAACTCATTTCTCAAACCGGCAAGGTAGCCGGGCATATCGACCTTGCCGCCGCCGCCGAATGCGGCATCACAGTTGTTGAAGGGATAGGCGACCCTAGCGCCCCGGCAGAACTGACCTGGGCACTAATAATGGCTTCCTCAAGAAAAATTCCAGAATACGCCAGCCACCTGAAACAGGGTTTGTGGCAGATGAGCTCGATTCATCCGGAACAAAACCGTTTGGGTCGGGTTTTAAAGGGGAAAACACTAGGAATCTGGGGTTACGGCAAGATAGGCAAGATGATAGCCGGATACGGCAAGGCATTCGGCATGCGGATATTAGTCTGGGGTCGTGAAGCCAGCCAGCTACAGGCCAGTACGGATGGCTGTCAGGTGGCGGCAAGTAAACAAGAATTTTTTGAGCTATCTGATGTTATTTCCATGCATCTACGTTTAAATGAAGCAACTCGCGGGATTGTCACTGCGGCAGATTTAGCCCTGATGAAGACCGATGCGCTATTCGTCAATACCAGCCGTGCCGAATTGGTCGAGACTGGTGCACTGGAAAGCGCCTTAGCCAGTGGCCAACCCGGTTTTGCGGCCTTGGATGTATTTGAAAATGAACCTTTGAACCTGAAAAGTCCCTTGCTGACAATGGAAAACGTCTTGGCAACGCCGCATCTGGGCTATGTTGAGCAAGACAGTTATGAAATATATTTTCGTGCTGCATTCCAAAACATTGTCGATTTCGCTAATGGGACACCAAAGAACGTCTTGAATTAGCAATCAATCTTAACAATTAGCGGGCCCGGCTAATGAATTCCCGCCTTAGGGCTAAGTAACAACACTTCCATCGGAGCTGGTTCGTTCGGGAACCATCTTTGGTGGATTTTCTGAAACCCACCATCCTTCTTCAGCGCACGCAGGGCTTCTTCCCAGGCTTTGATGATGCTTGGCTGTGTCGCGCTAGAAAATGCCAGATACAGTTCCAGGCTATCCAATACCATCACTTTTTCCACTTCATCAACATTATGTCCGGCTTCTTTTACGATGGAAGGCACCGCCAGACTGCCTTCTATCCAAAGATCAAAACGCTTGGCAAACAACATATTTGCGGTAATTTTTGGATTAGCCGCCAGGTCTATGTTGATAAAGCCCTTTTTTTTCGCTGTATCGGCAAAAATACTTCCTCGGTAAGCGCCCACCGTTAATTTTAAAATGCCGTCTCCCATAGCCAGCAACTGTCCTGCGTGACCCTTACGCGTGTACAAGGAGGTGCTGGAAACCGCAATTGGGCCGAGTAAACTCATGAGCTTTTCACGCTCGACAGAACGGCCTACGCTGAACAACATCACATTTGGCTCTTCCAGTAAGGCTTTATAACCTCTAGCCCAAGGCACCATCAATATCGGAAAGGCAGAACCCATTTTTGCCTGAAGAGCGTCGACCACATCTACCCCCATGCCCTCGATTTTTGCACCGTTTTGATAACTGACGGGAGGCCAGTCTTCGGTATAAATCGTCAGATTCTGAGCACAGGCAGGGATAGATAAAAAGAACAAAAATCCAATAAAAATCGTCTTACACCATCTAAATATGGTCTTTATGCATGAAAAATTCATCATCAATGAATTCATTTAGATCTTTCTGCGGCAATAAATATGACTTAGTCACTCACCTGAAACTACGGCAAGCTATACGCGATACACCAAGAGATATTCCGCGAAAAGGGGCGTTTCACTGGTTAGATTTCATCTGATTTATCAGTGTTTTCTGATCATCAGGCTAAGATTTTTATAGGAAAAATGACGGTAATTAAGACAAAAAGTAATTCAAATTTGTTACCGTGAAATATTTTTGTGTGGATAACTAGGTTTTTTTGAATTTAATTATTGTTATTTTTAAATAGAAATGAGGTCTTTATAAGCAAAAAATGAGCATTTAAAGACCGAAAATACGCTCTTTTTTTCAGTCTGGAATAAATCAGGAGTCAGTTAATTTGGTCATTCTAGAGGAAGAAATTCACTTTGCGTATGTTTTTTTTTTGCCCTTAAATTTGCCCTGCAAAATAGTAATAAGAAGTTTATATATATAAATAGTAGTAATGGTTAACGCAAATATTTTTCTGTGGATAACTAGGTTTACATGAATCAATTCAATACTTTATAAAAAAGATAAAGCATAGAAGAAGTTTTGTATTAAAACCGGATAAATTCTGGATAGTTTGTTTGAGAAGATAAAAAAAACAGATTCTTCACATCCTACCCTGTGGATATCCCAAAGCTTATCCACAGCAAATAAATGAAAAAATTATTTTTAGTCGCCTTTTTTACTGGCTTTATGCCCTGCATCAGTAAATTTTTTGGGTGAATTTCAATTTTTCCTATCAGGCTTCAGCTTAAATTTCGCTTTCCCTTATCCCCTGGTCTTACCAATCTGCCTTTTCTAAAATTTTTAAGCGTAGCGGAACAACTGTGTCGAATTTTTCTTCAAGACTGCGTAATTATTCAGTCTTTCTATGCGCGATACCAACATTACCTAATTGCAAGATCTAGCAATTGAGATCAACAAGTTGAAAACAAGTCTGAAGTTTTGGCTTATTTAATATTTTTGAAAATTCAGCGTCATATCTGCGTTTTATGCAGATGCTCTTTTTAAGAAAATCCGCCGAACTTATATCGGTTTCAAGATTAAGCAATTTTTATTTGACGATGATTTTTTTGCTTAAGTTATGTCCGGAAGATTTTGGAAATATCTTCTGTTGACCAGAACGTCTATTTTTCTTCGTCTGTTTATGATTTCAAAGGTTTTGAATGAGCTAGCTTGAGGAAAAAAACCGGTTTTGTTGTATACAATAACTTTATATATATATAGTAGTAGTTGTTAACGCCGTCTTTTTTTGTGGATAAGTGTTTTTTATGTTTACAAATCAAGATCTTATAGACGGCATAAGCACCCTGATAATCCCTGTACAGAAAAAGAACAGATTTTGGATAAAAATCATGCGGGAATTGAAAATGGTGCTTCTTCACAGATCATCCTGTGGATATCCATAAACTTACCCACAGGAGCTTTAAGCAAAAAGAATGCTTATTGATTATTGAAAGAGGTTTTTAAGTGGAGTTTTATCTCGTTTTATACGCAGAAAATGAAAAAAACTGGTTTATCCACCGCTAAAGCGCGCTGTCGCGATTAAAAAATCTTTTACCAGCCAGTTCCCGCGAATTTCTCTACAAGGCCTGCAAACAGCCTTAAAAGCCCGTGTTTCGACAAAAACAGGCCTGATGCTTTCCGCATTTCTCCATTTTTTAGGTTCTTCTATCGGTCAATTTTATTTTTGCCTGTGGATAGCTGAGGTTTTTTTCCCTATTTTTTTCAACCTGACTTCCAAGTTCATGTTTGCAAATTAAAATTATTGGGGTTTTGGCTGGAAATTATCGAACTGATCTTCGCAAGGAATTTTTACACGCTAGCTGACGACTTAGCTTTGCAACTCAGTTTTGCAATTGAGATTTGCAATTTCGACTAGTCATAATTCCTAATTTTACGTTTGCAAAAATATAAATTCTTTAAATACCAGGGTTTTATGCGATAGCGATGTTGGTATTTGAAAAAATAAGGAAGTTTTTATTACAGAGGTTTTAAGGTTTGAAGAATTCAAAAAAAGCTCTTTTGTTGTATACAATAACTTTATATATATATAGTAGTAGTTGTTAAACGCTGGATTTTTTTGTGGATAAGTGATGTTTACGTTTACAAATCAAGATCTTGCGGACGGCATAAGCGCCCTGATAATCCCTGTACAGAAAAAGAACAGATTCTGGATAAAAAGCGGTCAGGATGACTAAGTGATCGTTCTTCACAGATCGTCCTGTGGATATCCAGAAACTTATCCACAAGAGTTTTTGACATAAAAGCTTATTTTTTACAGCTTGTCGGCTTTTTTTAAGATGCTTGGCGCGATGGTTTGCAGTGTTTTTGCAAATAGCATATTCCACAGGCGCCGGCTTTTCGATAAATGCAGGCTGTAGACCGCCGTATATTCAAGACTGGCATGACCGCCGCGGGCGCGTTTGAATTGGCTGGCGCCGGAACTATAATGCAAGCGTTTGTGACGTAAGCTAGCCTGGTTTAATAACAGGGCCATCAGACAGCGATAAATTCCGGCTTCTTGCGGCAATGTGGTGTCATAGCCTATCAATGGTGTGGTAATCCAGTTGCTATCCGGTGGCTCATAAATGCCCAGCACTCCGGCCCATTTTCCCTGATAGCGTAGCCCGTACAGGTCGAGAAAGCCGCTTTCCAGACATAATTCAAAAAAATCCGGCGTGAAATCGGGATTCAGCCCTGAGTGCTTGTGGATAAACAGATCACGAAACAATTGGCGTAGTTGGGGCAGATCGGTGGACTTTAGTTGATGTGGCGGAACAATTTCTAGCTCATTGGTAGTCAGCAGACGGGCGTCTTTTTTCACATGATTGCGTTTCCAGAGAGAAGCTTGACGCGGATCACAGAGATAAACGATGCGTGCCGGTATCAGCGTCCAGCCATTTTTTTGTAAGGCCGCGCAAAAAGTCGGATTCACATCCGGACAGATGTTTCTGAAAATCAGCGGGCGATCCGGGTAGAGCGTGAGCAGTTCCTCGGTCAGGGTATGGATATCTTGCTGATTCCAGTCCGGATAAAGATTGGTGGAAATCAACCGGTTGGCGATAGTTGCCGCCCTATCCAGGCCAGTGCCTTTGAGTAAGGCTGACAGCGGGCTGAAAACCACGCCGGCAAAAATTTTTGTCAGCGTGGCGAGATGCCGCGGTGCGTGGCTCTGTGCCTCTTCTTTGGCATAGTTGATCCAGGCCGATTGCGGGCTCAGGACATAAGATTGAGATGCTGCGCTTGGCTGTTGCCGGCTGACAGGGTGGTTTTTTTTCGGCAATTGTGACTGCATCAAAATCACAATTGGCATTGGCGAGCCAATGCTGACCACCACGTGATAGGGCGGTCAGTCGCCATAAGGTGTCGGCCAGCGTGCCTGGCGGTAAGGACGAATTCAAGTACGGTCGATTTTTGTGTACAGATGCATGCCGCCGTAGATAGCGGAACGGTCGCTCGCATATAGCCGGCGATTGTGTGCCGGATCGGTATGCCAGGCCGATAGCAGATCGGCTGCCAGCATCTGTTCTAGCGGAGATTCGCTGCCGCCGGTACGAAACACTACTTTTGCCTGCGGCGCGGCGGTACGTGTCACTTGTTCCCAGAGTTCGTTCAGTTGGCGCTGGTCCATCCAATCCTGCGCATCAAGAAACAGGTAGGCATCCATAGAAGCTCTTGGCTGCTGGCGTAAAAAATCGGTCAGATTGGTGTGATGCGGATAAATTCTGTCGATATTCTCGCGCAGCGAAGAATAATATTGTTTCTGCAAATACATGGGCAGCGCGCTTTGGGTAGTCGTGTCATAGCAGCGGGCAAAGGCTTGATGCGCAAAACAGTTTTGCTCTAAAGGGAAATCGCAGGCCAGATGGCGCATACGTTCTTTAAATAAGTTGGGCAAACCTTGTTTGGCATCGTGTTTGAGCGCCGCAAATTGCGAAGGCGGAATGCCGAGGCTGTATAGCGCGATAGGTTGTCTGGCCAGAAATTGAAACAGCTTATTCTCGAACACCGGTGCCAGATGGGTGTCGAACAACCGGGCTTGTTCTTCCATATTGCGGGCGGTAGCGAGTTGCTTTAAATTTCCGCCCAGTAGCCTTACAAACCAATGGGAAAAACCGATGAAGTCGCCTAGCAGACCATGTTGATAGGCATTATTGCTGAAGTAGTGAAAACGCGGTTTGCCAAATTTTCCCAGCAGCGGGCGGCCTTCCCAAAATGCACTGGCGTCTTCCGACAAGTGTGGGCGGATATGGCGTTGATAGCGTTTGATATTGTCAGCCTGGCTGGCATCACCAAGAAAATGCAGGACAGCATCGTAATCAGGCAAATGTTTGATGGCTTGCTTCTTCATGTCCAGCATGGCCAGATGCGCGCCATTTAAATCAACGGCATGGACCGCGGCCGGGTCTGTGGATAAGTAAGCCAGGGCATTGCAACCACCGGAAGAAATTGTCAGGATATTCGCGCCAGGCTTGAGTTGCAGCGCATCGATATCGGATTGCGGATCTTCCCAGATTTGGGCGTACACCAGACGGCTGAACCAGCGCGCAAACAGGCGGTCGGCGAAGCCTTTGCTGCCGGAAGTGCTAGAGTTAATAACGGCAGCATCGATTAAAGTTTTGGTGTTCATCGTTGTCTCCAATTAGTGCGGTTCACGGCAGGTCTTGGAGACAAGGGTAGGCGAGACAAGTGACAAGCTGGTGACAGCTAAATGAATATTTGATGAAATGCCAACAAGTAGCGCTGCTTACTCATCGGGGGGAAACAAATAAAAAAATGCCAGGCCTGGAGCGCCCTGTTTATGCGGGTTTTCAGCATGCCTGGCCTGCCAGCCGCATGAATAATGGGCGTTAGCGCACCCGGCCTACCGCAATTTCCCATTCCTGCATCAGCGCATTGGCCTGATCCCGGCTCATGGTCGGTAAAAAACGCCGTTCTTCCTGCCATTGTTGGGCGCATTCATCGATATTTTTATACACACCGACCGCCAATCCGGCCAGATAGGCTGCGCCCAGCGCCGTGGTTTCCGTCACTTTCGGGCGTATCACAGGAATTCCCAATAGATTTGCCTGAAATTGCAGCAACAGATTGTTGGCCGAAGCTCCGCCGTCTACCCGTAATTCGCTGATAGGGGTGGCGGCGTCGCGGTTCATCGCTTGCAGCAGGGCGGTGCTCTGGAAGGCGATTGATTCCAGCGCGGCGCGCGCGATGTGGCCGACCGTAGTGCCGCGCGTCAGGCCGAGTATCGCGCCCTTGGCCGATGGCACCCAGTAAGGCGCGCCTAAGCCGGTGAACGAGGGTACGAATACCACGCCGCCCGAATCGGGTACGCTGGCGGCCAGTTGTTCGACGTCGGTGGAATTTTGTATCGCCTTTAAGCCGTCGCGTAGCCATTGCACTACCGCACCGCCGATGAAGACGCTACCTTCCAGTGCGTACTGTGGCTGGCTATCAACCTGGCACGCTGCGGTGCTGATCAGGCCATTGGCGGAACTGGCGCATTGATTGCCGGTATGCAGCAACATGAAGCAGCCTGTGCCATAGGTGTTTTTCGCCATGCCGGGTTTAAAGCAAGCCTGGCCAAACAAGGCCGCTTGCTGGTCGCCGGCGATACCGGCAATCGGGATGGCCGCGCCGAATAGTTTGCTGGCACCGTAGCGGTGGCTGGAAGCATGCACGCTAGGCAGGATGGCGGCCGGTATCTGGAATAATTCCAATAATTCTTCATCCCAGCAAGCCTGGTGGATATTCCACAGCATAGTGCGTGAGGCATTGCTGACGTCGGTCACATGCAGGCTGCCTTCGCTCAGTTGCCAGGCCAGCCAACTGTCTACCGTGCCAAACGCCAGTTCGCCGCGCTCGGCTTGGGCGCGCGCATCGGGCACATGATCGAGTATCCATTTGATTTTGCTGGCGGAAAAGTAGGGGTCGAGTATCAAACCGGTTTTTTGCGTGATGGCGGTGGCATGTCCGTGGCTGCGCAATTGTTCGCAATAATCTGCGGTGCGGCGGTCTTGCCAGACGATCGCATGGTTGATGGGTTGGCCGGTCTTGCGGTTCCAGACTATGGTGGTTTCACGCTGATTGGTGATGCCTAGCGCGGCGATCTCGGCTGGCGCGATGCCGGTTTTTTCCAGCACGGCCCTGGTGGTGGCTAACTGGCTTTGCCAGATATCCATGGCGTCATGTTCTACCCATCCCGGCTGCGGAAAAATCTGCCGGAACTCTTGCTGTGCCGAACCGACGATGTTGCCGGCCAGGTCAAAAATGATGCTGCGGGAACTGGAGGTACCCTGATCGAGGGCGAGCAGATAAGACATGAGAAGGGCCGGAAAGAATAAACGCTAAGTGTAAGCCAAGCGCAATTCTCTCAGGCCTGAGAGCGACTAAAACCAACAAAAAAACCAATAAAAAAGACAATAAAACTACGCTGCCGGCGTGCCATTACTCCAGACTTCGCCACCAAACACCTCGATCTGGGTCAGGTATAGGCGCAAATCGAGTTCGTATTGGTGATAATTGGGTTCCATGTAACTGCACAATTTGTAGAAAGCCTTGTCGTGCTCTTTCTCTTTCAGATGCGCCAGTTCGTGTACCACGATCATTTTCAGCAATTCTTCCGGTACCTGCTTGAACAGGCTGGCGATGCGGATTTCATGTTTCGATTTGAGCTTATTGCCCTGTATCCGCGAAACATAGGTGTGCGTGCCTAGCGCATTGCGTATCACATGCAGCTTGTTGTCGTAGACCACTTTGCTGATTTGCTCACCGTTGCGCATATGATTATTTTTGATGTCCTGCACATACAGATACAGCGCCTTGTCGGTACGGACTTCATGCGGTTTTGCGTATTTTTTTTGCAGAAGCTCGCCGAGCTTCTGGTTTTTGATCAACTGCTTAACCTGCGCCTGCAATGGTTCAGGGTAAGCTTGCAGATAAGTCAGTTGATCATTTACTTTGGGCGTTAAAATTTGCGTCAAGATTTACTTTACGTCCAATAATTCAACATCAAAAATCAGCGTGGCATTGGGTGGAATGACGCCACCGGCGCCGCGTTCACCATAGCCGAGTTCAGCCGGAATAATCAGGGTGCGTTTGCCGCCGACTTTCATACCTTCTACGCCTTGATCCCAACCCTTGATCACTCTACCGGCGCCTAGCGGAAAGCTAAACGGACCGCGTCCTACCGAGCTGTCAAACGCTGCGCCATGTTGCTTGTCTGCCTTGGCGTCAAATAGCCAGCCGCTGTAATGAACCGAGACTTTGCTACCGGCTACGGCTTCTTTACCGTTACCAATTTTACTGTCGATTTTTTGCAGGGAAAGGATGGTGCTTGCAGCTGCGGGTGTCGCCGCAGTTTGTGCCAAACTGTGTGAGACCGGTAAGGCGATGCTGATACCGAGAGCGAGTGCAAATAGACGTGATTTCATGCAGGTACTTTCTGGAATAGACTAAGGGAATGTCATGATAACGCAAGCGCGCTTAATCCGGCTGTTTGCCCGAGCGTTGCAGTTTTTCTTCGAAGGCGATGTCTAACTTGCTGGCTTTTTTGGGCGCCAGTTTGCTGATACCGTTAACGAAATGGACGAAGGCGTCGATTTCTAAAGGTTCATTGAGTTTTTCTGTGCTGTCACCGGCACCGCTGAGTACCAGATAAAACCGGCCGTCTGAAATGCTGACCATCGAGTAGGGCGCGTCATTGCTACGCTGCTTCAGGCGTAGCACCGCATTGCTGGCCTTAGTCGAACGCGCCATTAACGGACCCCGTATTTTTGTAAGAGTTTTCCAAGTGTGCCATCTTTGTCTAATTCCTTATTAATCCGGTTAAATTTGTCTATCTTGTGTTTATCCATCTCCGGGTGACAGAGCATGTATAAGTCTATGTGTTTATAGTGAACGGTGCGACTGATATCTTTCCAGTAGCCTTGCTGCTGCGCGATATACCTACCGTGCAATTCAGAAACGATCCAATAATCGATGCGATTATTTACCAGCAAGCGTGGATTTTCGTCGTCTTCATTGGCAAATTCTATTTTGTAGCCCTGTTCCTGTAATTGCAAACCGGTCGCGGCATTTTTGTAAGAGCCTATGCGATAGGGTTTGGCGTCTTCAAAATTTTTTAATTTTATCGAGCTATCTTTTTTTCCGTAGAGCACCCAATCATCAGAAATTAAAGGGCCAACCCAGGTGTAGGACGATTCGCGTTCCGCGGTACGGCGTAAGCCTATCATGCAGGTATTTTGTTCTGAGTGCGCGGCCTGTAAAGCGCGCGCCAGCGAAGTGCTTTGAATACTTGTGCTGACGCCGGCACGTTTCATGATTTCCTGAATTTTATCGCTTAGCACACCCTCAATCGCATTGCTTTTTGGATTTGTATGGGTCAGAGGCGTGAATTCCTGTATCACTAGCTTGATGTGCTCGTCGCTGGCGCTGGCAGGAAAATGTGCGGCAAGCAGAAGAACGGCGATAGCGTTCAATTTGAACATAGAAAACCTCTACAAATGAACTAAGTATTTTTTGAAAAATAAGATAGTACCTTCATTTTAAAAAGAAGTTTTTTTCAAAAAAGATAGCCTGGGCTATGACACTTAATTTTGCCGGGGAAGTGCGGCCTTGATTGCAGAAAATGTTCCTGGCTTCTGCCTGGTTGTTGCGTGATTTCTGCGTGACTCCTGATAGGTGTGCTGAAATCTGCAAAGAAATACGCGCGGAAATTTGTTAATGAAGGCCGATAAGTCTATCGAGGGATTTAGTGTCGCCTAAACCCCTCGGGTATTTCGTTTAAAACTCTTCCCAATCCTCTGCCGGATTATTGCTGGCTTTGGCGGGATTACCCGCGCTGTTTGCGCTACTTGCCGGTTTTGCCGCAGGCGATTTTTTTGCCATGGCAAGGCCGGGTGGTTTTTTTTTGCCGCAGTGTGACTGGTTTGGCTGGCCTGGCTAGAGCGTGGCATGGCCGTTGATGGTCTGGCGCTGATTTGGCTGGTATTTAATTTGAAAATGCTGACGGTTTCTGCCAGATTGGCGGCTTGATTTTGCATGCTGGCTGCGGCTGCTGCGGCTTGCTCTACCAGAGCGGCATTTTGTTGCGTGGTTTCATCCATCTGCATGACGGCTTGATTGACCTGCTCGATGCCGTCACTTTGTTCGTGGCTGGCAGCGGCAATTTCGCTCATGATGTCGGCCACCTGTTTGACCGAGGTGACGATCTGCCCCATGGTAACGCCGGCAGTGTCGACCAGGGTGCTGCCGCTATCGACTTTTTCAACCGAATCATCAATCAAGGTCTTGATTTCCTTGGCGGCACTGGCTGAGCGTTGCGCCAGGCTGCGCACTTCACTTGCCACCACCGCAAAACCCCGCCCTTGTTCACCGGCGCGTGCCGCTTCTACCGCCGCATTCAGGGCCAGGATATTGGTCTGAAACGCGATGCCATCGATGACGCCGATGATATCGACAATCTTGCGTGAGCTTTCCTTGATCGAGCCCATGGTCTGCACTACCTGGCCGACTACGTCTTGTCCTTTAACCGCATAATCGGATGCGGCCACCACCAGTTGGTTAGCCTGGCCGGCATTGTCGGCATTTTGTTTGACCGTCGAGGTCAGCTCTTCCATGGCCGAGGCGGTTTGTTCCAGGCTTGATGCCTGCTCTTCTGTCCTGGAAGACAAATCGAGATTACCTGCCGCAATTTCACTCGATGCGGTGGCGATGGTGTCGGTGCCTACCCGTACTTCGCTGACGGTTTGTATCAGGTTTTTATTCATGTTATCGAGCGCCTGCAATAGTTTGCCGGTCTCGTCATTTGACTCCACCCGTATCTGCTGGGTCAGATCACCGTCGGCGATGTTTTGCGAGATCCGTACCGCATAATCGAGCGGTCTGGTGATGCCGCGTATCAGCCAGTAACCGAGCACGCTGCCGAATACCAGCGCCAGCACGATGATACTGATTGAAAATATCCTGAATTTCTCGAAGAAGTGCTGTGAATTTTCGTACTCGCTTTTGCCTTCTTCAAGCTGCAGCTGTATCAGTGAGTTAAGTATCTCCCGCACTTTATCGAAGCGTTCGGTCATTTTTCCGTTCAGGATTTCGCTCGCCAGCTTCAGATCCTGGGCGCGTGCCGCCGCCATTGCCGGTTTTAAGCCTTCTTCCAGAAATTCCTTGCGCGCCTGGGCGAATTGCTCGGCGAGTTTCTTTTCGTCCGGAGTCAGATAGGTCGCCATGTATTCGCCCCATATCTTGCTGGCGGCAAGAATATTTTTATCTACGGTCTCCATTTCCTGATTGATTTTTGCCGGATCGCCGGTCAGCGCCTTGGCGACCAAGAGTTGATTGCGCAGGATGAGGCGGATGACCATATCAAGTTGTCCTGCCGAAACCAGTCTGTCTTCATACACGGTTTTCAGGGAAGCGTTGACGCTGGAAAGTCCGAAAATTCCGCTGCCGCCTATGATGATGGTGATCAACGACAACACGCTGATCATAAAAATCAGACGAGTCTTGATGGAAATATTCTTAAGCATGTCTCTCTCCAAAAGCTTTTTTATGAAGGTATAAAAGAATTTTTCAGATGGTTTTTATTAAATTAGTATAGACGTGAATAGTTAATTTTCCTGCCCTATTTAATGCCTATGAGTAGTAAACCGGAATTTTGTGGGATGCTTTGCCACACTTTGTCCGGGTCGTTGACGGTCCGGCTGGGCAATTCCATGAAAAGATTCTTCCTGGCAATTAAGGATTCAGTTTGGTGTAAGGGAGTCACCGCATGATGGGTCCCGCCGGCTAAGTGCCAGACTAAGTTGCAGGCTAAGTGGCTGGATATAAGTTTGATGATATTATTAAAGTGCTACCATGTTGCTCGCACTGGTATCGTGAAGCGCCTGTCCTTGCTTGTGCCAGAGCGTTGCCGGATCCCGCAGCCTGCAGGACATAGAGGAGTATCCGCATCAATAGCCTGAAAGCGCAGGTAGATACTGCACCATTCAGTTTTTTATATTCATACTCACCCCTAGTATATTTAATATGACGATACTTTCGCTAGCTAAATACCCTATCATTCAAGCCCCTATGGCCGGTGGCATTACTACGCCTGAGTTGGTGGCGGCGGTCTCGAATGCGGGCGGACTGGGTTCCCTGGCAGCTCCTTTATTGACGCCATTGGCAATTATTGAACAGGCCGAGCATATCCGCCGTCTGACGGACCGGCCTTTTGCGATCAACCTGTTTGTGCAGACGCGACCGCAGGTTGACTATGCGGCGCTGGAATCGGCGAAATTATTGCTGCAACCGGTATTGGCCGAATTGGGTGACGAGTCCTTGCCTACGCCAACCCGCTGGTGCGAGGATTTTGATGCGCAACTCGATGCCCTGATCATTGCGCGTCCGGCTGTCGCTAGTTTTACTTTTGATATTTTGCACGGCAGCCAGATACAGCGTTTGCACGATGCCGGAATACTGGTGGTCGGTACTGCCACCAATCTGCCTGAGGCAATCGTCTGGCAAGCCATGGGCGCTGACGCTATCTGTCTGCAAGGGGTAGAGGCGGGCGGCCATCGCGGCACTTTCATCGGTTTGCAACAAGATTCTGCGCTGGGCGTGATGGACTTGCTACGCGAATGCCGGCCTCAGATCAGCCTACCTTTGATCGTCGCCGGCGGCATTATGGACGGTATGCAGATTGCGGCGGCGCTGGCGGCAGGCGCGCAGGCGGTGCAAATGGGTACGGCTTTCCTGACCACTAGCGAGTCTGGTATAGGCGCAGCCTACAAACAGCGTCTGCTCGCTGCCACCAGCGACACTACCCGTCAGACGCGTGCGATTTCCGGGCGTCTGGCGCGCGGACTGGAGAATAAATTCATGCAGTTGATGGACGCGGTGCAAGCGCAGGTACCGGCTTATCCTATACAAAATGCCTTGACCGCCAGCATCCGTGCGCGCGCCGGCAAAGCCAGGAATACCGAGTTGATGTCTTTATGGGCAGGGCAAGGTGTGGCCAGGGCGCGCGACCTGACGGTCAGCGATTTGATGCTCGCTTTAGTTAACGAATGGCACAGTGCACGCTAATCAAGAAAGAAGTTTCATGGAATCAGCAGGTAAATTCGATTACATCATCATCGGTGCAGGCACGGCCGGTTGCGTGCTGGCTAACCGTCTATCAAAAGACAGCAATAACAATGTGCTGCTGCTGGAAGCGGGCGGTAAGGACGATTACGTCTGGATTCATATTCCGGTCGGCTATCTGCATTGCATCAATAATCCGCGTACCGACTGGATGTACCGCACCGAAGCCGAAGCCGGACTGAACGGGCGCAGCCTGATCTATCCGCGTGGCAAGGTGATGGGCGGCAGTTCATCGATTAACGGCATGATTTACATGCGCGGCCAAGCGCGTGATTACGATCAGTGGGCAGCTCTGAGCGGTGATGATAGCTGGCGCTGGGATCAGGTTTTGCCGCTGTTTAAGAAAAGCGAAAATCATCATGCCGGCGACAGTGAATTTCACGGTGCCAAGGGTGAATGGCGGGTGGAAAAACAGCGGCTGTCGTGGGAGATACTCGATGCCTTCCGTGCGGCGGCACAACAGGCCGGGATTCCGAATACCGATGACTTCAACCGCGGCGACAACGAAGGTTGCGGCTATTTCGACGTGAATCAAAAGCGCGGCATACGCTGGAACGCTTCCAAGGCGTTTTTGCAGCCGGCGGCCGGACGCGGTAACCTGACCATCATGACAGGTTGTCAGGTCAAGCGTCTGAAAATCGAGCTGAAAGATGGCGTCAAACGCTGTAGCGGCGTGGAGTTTGTCGGTGGCGGTAAGGAATGGTTTGCCGAATCGGCCAAGGAAACGGTACTGGCTGCCGGTGCGATAGGTTCACCGGTGATTTTGCAGCAATCTGGCATAGGCAATGGCGCACATCTGCAGCAGGCTGGAGTCGAGCTGGTGCATCAATTGGCCGGTGTCGGCGAGAATCTGCAAGACCATTTGCAAATCCGCTCTTCGTTCCGCATCAGCGGTGCCAAGACCCTCAATACCATGGCCAATAGTTGGGCCGGCAAGGCGAAAATCGGCATGGAATACCTGTGGTCGCGCAGCGGGCCGATGGCGATGGCGCCTTCGCAACTGGGGGCGTTCACTAAATCAGATGCGAGCCAGGCAAGCGCGAATCTCGAATATCACGTGCAACCTTTATCGCTGGATAAGTTTGGCGACCCTTTGCATACGTTTCCGGCATTTACCGCCAGCGTCTGCAATCTGCGCCCGACTTCACGTGGCCATGTGCGCATTGCCGGCAGCGACCCGCTGGCGGCGCCCAAGATCACGCCGAATTACCTGAGCACGGCGCAAGACCGCCAGATTGCCGCAGCTTCTTTGACGCTGACACGACAGATCGTGGCGGCACCGGCGCTGAAAAAATATGCACCGCAGGAAATGAAACCGGGTGTGCAATTCCAGAGCGAAGAGGAATTGGCCAAGGCCGCCGGCGAGATAGGCACGACGATATTTCATCCGGTCGGTACCTGCAAGATGGGGCGGCTTGACGATGTTAGTGCTGTGGTCGATAGCCAGTTGCGCGTGCTGGGAGTTACCGGCTTACGGGTGGCGGACGCTTCCGTCATGCCGACGATTACTTCCGGCAATACCAATTCACCGACTTTGATGATCGCCGAGAAAGCGGCGCTTTGTATCCTGGAGCAACATAGAAAAAATACCATGTAGTAGTTATACCGTATTGTTGAATCTGCGCTAGGCTGGGTATTATTGAAAATATAAAAAAATAATAGATCTTTTTGAAATGTATTTTGTTTTAAAAAAGACAAAAGTGGACTATACATAAACCTCGTAGTCAACAAGGAGATCAGATGGCCGACGTCATTCTGGAGACTAAGCACTTGAGCAAAGAGTTCAAGGGTTTCACCGCCGTCAGCGATGTTAACCTGCAGGTGCAGCGCGGTCACATACACGCGCTGATCGGGCCCAATGGGGCCGGTAAAACCACCTGTTTCAATTTGCTCACCAAATTTCTGGTACCGACTACCGGCCAGATCCTGTTCAATGGCCGCGATATCACGGCGGCCCAGCCAGCGCAGATTGCGCGTCAGGGCATCATCCGTTCTTTCCAGATTTCTGCGGTATTCCCTCACCTTAGCGTGATGGAAAACGTCAGGATAGGTTTACAGCATAAGTTGGGTACTTCCTACCATTTCTGGAAAAGCGCACAAAGCTTGAATCGCCTCAATGACCAGGCCATGGATTTGCTGGCGCAGGTTGACCTTACCGAGTTCGCCGATAGCATTACGGTCGATTTGCCGTATGGCCGCAAGCGTGCGCTGGAGATCGCCACCACGCTGGCGATGGAGCCTGAACTGATGCTGCTCGATGAGCCTACCCAGGGCATGGGGCATGAAGATGTACATCGCGTCACTGAACTGATCAAGAAAGTCTCGGCCGGTCGCACCATCCTGATGGTGGAACACAATATGAGCGTGGTATCGGGTATCTGCGACAAGATTTCGGTGCTGCAGCGCGGTGCCATGCTGGCTGAAGGTAACTACCACGAAGTCTCGAACAACCCTAAAGTGATGGAAGCGTATATGGGCACTACCAGCGGTGAACTGGAAGGGGCACACGCATGAGCGGGCAGCCTCCGGCATTAGAAATCCGCGGACTGCATGCCTGGTACGGCGAATCGCATATCTTGCACGACGTTAATCTGGTGGTGAACCAGGGTGAAGTGGTGACCCTGCTGGGCCGTAACGGTGCTGGCCGCACTACCACGATGCGCGCCATCATGGGTCTGACCGGCGCCCGCAAGGGCTCGATCAGGATCAATGGTGTCGAGGCGATCAATCTGCCCACTTACAAGGTGGCGCATCTGGGTATAGGTTACTGCCCGGAAGAGCGCGGCATCTTTGCTTCGCTGTCCACCGAGGAAAACCTGATGTTGCCACCCTCGGTGTCGAGTACCCATCAGGGCATGTCGGTCAGCGAGATTTACGCCATGTTTCCGAATCTGGCGGAACGCAAGAACAGCCAGGGTACCCGTCTTTCCGGCGGTGAGCAGCAGATGCTGGCGGTGGCGCGTATCTTGCGCACCGGCGCCCGTTTGCTGTTGCTTGATGAGATCTCCGAAGGTCTCGCTCCGGTTATCGTACAGGCACTGGCGCGCATGATCCTGACCCTCAAGGCCAAGGGCTACACCATCATCATGGTGGAGCAAAACTTTCGCTTTGCCGCGCCTTTGGCTGACCGCTTCTATGTCATGGAACACGGCCAGATCGTCGAGACCTTTGCCGCTGCCGAATTGACCGAAAAGATGCCCGTCTTAAACGAATTGCTTGGTGTGTGAGATAGCTTGACCGGTTCTACGACCGGCGATTTATCTTGAGCAGTATTGGTCCCGTAGTCCTTATCAAATATAACGATTAATAACGATTGGAGTAGACACATGAAGACAAGATTAAAAGTGGGTAGCTTAGCGGTTGCCGTTGCCCTGGCAGGTTTTTCGGCGGCAGCTTCGGCCCAGGTTTCCGGCGACACTGTCAAGATCGGTTTTATTTCGGATTTGTCCGGTTTGTATTCGGATATCGACGGCCCCGGCGGTGCCGAAGCGATCAAGATGGCGATTGCCGATTTTGGCGGTAGCGTACTGGGCAAGAAGATAGAATTTGTCAGCGCCGATCATCAGAATAAGGCCGACATCGCCGCCAGCCGCGCGCGTGAATGGTTTGACCGTGACGGCGTCGATATGCTGATAGGCGGCACTAACTCCGGCACCAATCTGGCGATGTCCAAGATTGCACTGGAAAAGAAAAAAGCCTTTATCTCGGTCGGTGCCGGCACCGCCCGTCTGACCAATGAAGAATGTACGCCTTTTACGGTTCACTATGCTTACGATACGGTGGCGCTGGCCAAGGGCACCGGTGCAGCGGTGGTCAAGCAGGGTGGCAAGAGCTGGTATTTTCTGACTGCTGATTATGCGTTCGGCGCTTCGCTGGAATCGGATACCAGCACCGTGGTGAAAGCCGCCGGTGGTACCGTGGCCGGTTCGGTCAAGCATCCTTTGTCGGCCTCTGACTTCTCGTCTTTCCTGTTGCAGGCACAGGCTTCCAAGGCACAGATTCTGGGCTTGGCCAATGCCGGTGGCGATACCATCAATGCGATCAAGGCGGCCAATGAGTTTGGCATTACCAAAACCATGAAGCTGGCCGGTTTGCTGATGTTCATCAACGACGTGCACTCACTGACGCTGAACCTGACGCACGGCATGTACCTGACCGATAGCTGGTATTGGGATCAGAATGAAGAGACCCGCAGCTGGGCGCGCCGCTATTTCGGCAAAATGAAAAAGATGCCATCGAGCTTGCAGGCGGCTGATTACTCGGCGACCTTACAGTACCTGAATGCGGTGAAAGCGGCCGGTACTGACGATGGCGAAAAAGTGCTGGCGAAATTGCGCGGCATGAAGCTCAACGATATGTACGTCAAGAACGGCAGCATACGCGCCGATGGCAGCATGATTCATGACATGTATCTGATGCAGGTAAAACAGCCGGCCGAAGCCAAATATCCTTGGGATTATTACAAAGTGGTGCAGACCATTCCCGGCGACCAGGCGTTCACCACCAAGGCCGAGAGCAAGTGTTCTCTCTGGAAGTAATCCGGAAGTAATAGTACGGCTACGGCCTTTTGCCTAAGCTGACATGCTTTGCAGTGATGTGAAGCATGTCGTTTCTTTGAATCTCTGCCCGCTCCGGGTATTTATTGACAAGCGCCATGGAAATATTTGGTATTCCGCTACAAGCGATGCTCAGTCAGTTGTTGCTGGGCTTAGTTAACGGCTCTTTTTACGCGATTCTTTCGCTTGGTCTGGCGGTCATTTTTGGCTTGCTGAACGTGATCAATTTCGCCCATGGCGCCCTGTATATGATGGGGGCTTTTCTGGCGTGGATGGGGATGAATTATTTTGGGATTAATTACTGGGTGATGCTGATCGCCGCCCCTTTGCTGGTCGGCTTGTTCGGCGTCATCATAGAAAAAACCATGTTGCGCTGGCTGTATAAATTAGACCACCTGTATGGCTTGCTGCTGACCTTCGGTATCACCTTATTGCTGGAAGGCGTGTTCCGTTCTTTTTACGGCGTTTCCGGTCAGCCCTATTCTGTGCCAGATGCCCTGATGGGTGCCACTAATCTGGGTTTCATGATACTGCCCAATTACCGTGCCTGGATCGTCGTGGCTTCGCTGACGGTCTGCTTTGCCACCTGGTTTGTCATCGAAAAAACCAAGCTGGGAGCATATCTGCGGGCCGGCACCGAGAACCCTAAGCTGGTCGAGGCGTTCGGCGTCAACGTGCCCCTGATGGTCACCCTTACCTATGGCTTTGGCGTGGCGCTGGCGGCCTTTGCGGGCGTGCTGGCGGCACCGGTGATACAGGTCTCTCCGTTGATGGGCTCTAACCTGATCATTACGGTGTTTGCGGTGGTGGTGATCGGCGGCATGGGTTCTATCCTGGGCTCGATACTGACTGGCCTTGGCCTGGGCATCATCGAGGGCCTGACCCGCGTGTTTTACCCCGAACTGTCCGCCACCGTGGTGTTTATCGTGATGGCGATCGTCCTGATGATCCGTCCTGCCGGCTTGTTCGGCAAAGAAAAGTAGAGGGGTAGGCAGATGTTGATGAATAAAAAATTCGGCTATGGCTTGGCTGTTGCCGTCTTGCTGGTCGCGCCCTGGATCGTGTATCCGGTGTTTTTGATGAAGCTATTATGTTTCGCCCTGTTTGCCTGCGCGTTTAACTTGCTGATAGGGTTTACCGGCTTGCTCTCGTTCGGGCATGCGGCATTTTTTGGCGGGGCGGCGTATATCACCGGTTGGGCCTTGAAAGAAGCGGGCTTGTCGCTGGAACTGGGTTTGTTGCTGGGCATGGTGAGCGCTGCCGCTATCGGTTTCGTGATGGGCAGTCTGGCGATCCGGCGGCAGGGGATTTACTTCACCATGATCACGCTGGCGCTGGCGCAAATGCTGTATTTCATTTTTTTGCAGGCTAAGTTCACCGGTGGCGAAGATGGCTTGCAAGGGGTGCCGCGCGGTAAGTTGCTGGGCATGCTGGACCTGAGCTCCGACCTGAGTTTGTATTACGTGGTGCTGGCGATTGCGGTCGCTGGTTTTGCCCTGATCGTACGCACCATACATTCGCCGTTCGGGCAGGTGTTAAAGGCGATCAAGGAAAACGAACCGCGCGCGATTTCGCTCGGCTATGACGTAGACCGGTATAAGTTATTGGCCTTCGTATTGTCCGCTTCGCTGGCCGGTTTGGCGGGTTCTACCAAGACGCTGGTGCTGGGTTTTGCCACCCTGACCGACGTGCACTGGACCATGTCCGGCTTGGTGGTTTTGATGACCCTGGTCGGCGGTCTCGGGACTATCATCGGCCCGGTAGTCGGTGCGGTGATTATTATCGTGCTGGAAAATAAGCTCGGTGATATGGGCAATTGGCTGGCCGATGCCAGCAGCATAGAGTGGTTTCGCAGCCTGGGCGAATCGGTGACGATAGTCACAGGCCTGATATTTATCATCTGCGTACTGGCGTTCCGGCGCGGCATCATCGGTGAACTCGGTGCGCGCTGGGCGCTGCTGAAAAAGTAGGCTTGCTGTAGTGTGTCGTGTTAGATGAAATACCCCTGAGTAGCATCAGGGGTATTTTTTTTCGCACGACAAACCTAGCGTCAATTCGGCATCGAGTATGGCGATATCAGCGTTGGTAGCGCCGGTGGTGACGATGGCAATCGGCGTGACTTCTGATCCGGTACCGGCAGTGGTGGGAATTTGTATCAGCGGCAGGCGCTGGCCTTGGATTTTATCGATTCCATACATGTCGCTTAAGGCTTGCCGGCTATTGGCCAGTACCGCGACGAGCTTGGCAACATCCATAGAACTGCCGCCGCCCATGCCTATGACTAACTCGGTCTGGTGCTGGCGCGCGTGGGCGAGCGCTTGTAATACCAGATTTTCTGGCGGATCGGCCTGTACATCCGCATAGACGCTTACGTGTAGCCCGGCGTTTTCCAGACTGGCGATGGACGGCGCTGCCAAGCCAGTCGCCAGAAAACCGCGGTCGGTAACGATCAGCACGCGTCTTAGCTGAGGATAGTGTCGCAGCAGAATCTCAGCCAGATTGGCGGCGGCACCGATACGGTTGATCAGCGTGGGAACGCTGCGAAAATCAAAATTATTCATCTTATCTTTTCTCCTGGTTGCTCTGATTGTAGCAAGACTTGTTATCCTGTCCGGCTGAATAGATTTCACTAAGAGCGCTATGGATTTTTTAATTTTGGGTGGGGCGGCTTTTCTGGCCGGACTGGTAGATGCGGTAGTCGGCGGCGGCGGTTTGATACAGGTGCCAGCCTTGTTTTCGGTAATGCAGGGAACGGCTCCCGCGACTTTGCTTGGTACCAATAAGCTGGCCAGTATCTGGGGGACTTCGGTCGCTGCCGCGAATTATTTGCGGGTAGTGCGTTTGCGTTGGTCTATGGTATTGCCGGCAGCCGCAATGGCTTTTCTGCTGTCGTTTGCCGGCGCATTTTTGGTGACGCACATTCCGCCTACGTATTTGCGCAAATCCTTGCCGTTTATTCTTTTCGCGATCGCCATTTATACGTTTAAGAAAAAAGAGCTGGGGGTAAGACATACGCCAGTTTTTAGCGGCAATAAAGAGACCTTGATGGCGATGGCGGCGGGTGCGCTCATAGGCTTTTACGATGGCTTCTTTGGCCCTGGTACCGGCAGCTTTTTTGTCTTCATTTTTGTGCGTACGTTTGGCTTTGATTTTTTACGTGCATCAGCGGTCGCCAAGATATTGAATGTCGCTTGCAACGGAGCCGCATTGCTATGGTTTGGCTATAGCGGCCATGTTATCTGGCAATTGGGTCTGGCTATGGCAGTGTGCGGAGTGCTGGGTTCAATCACAGGTAGCCGCCTGGCGATTAAGCATGGCAGCGCTTTTGTACGAAAAACCTTCCTGGTTGTTGTTGGTTGTTTGATAATAAAAACGAGCTACGATGCCTTTTTTAAGTAGGCTTTGTTTCACGTGAAACAGGTGATTTTTGTGGTGATAATGCAAAAAGAGTTGCTGTTTCACGTGAAACCTAAGTGCTGAAAAATTTTCTTGTCAGAGACTGGTCTTAAAAAACCTTTATAATCGCAATCTTCCAGAGCACTCCTTGAGTAAAAGTAATCCATGTTTTATCCAAAAGAATTTGACGTTATCGTCGTAGGCGGTGGACATGCCGGTACCGAGGCTGCCTTGGCTGCCGCGCGTATGGGGCAAAAAACCTTGTTGCTAACCCATAACATCGAGACCTTAGGGCAGATGTCTTGCAATCCATCCATAGGTGGAATTGGCAAAGGCCATCTGGTCAAAGAGGTCGATGCCATGGGGGGAGCGATGGCTATCGCCACCGATGAGGCCGGGATACAGTTCCGTATCCTGAATTCATCCAAGGGGCCGGCAGTGCGGGCAACGCGCGCGCAGGCTGACCGTATCCTGTACAAACAGGCGATACGTAGTCGCCTGGAAAATCAGGAAAACCTCTGGATATTCCAGCAAGCGGTAGATGATCTGATCGTTGAAGGTGATCGGGTGGTTGGTGCCGTGACTCAGGTCGGGGTGCGTTTCCGCGCCCGTGCGGTAGTGCTTACTGCCGGTACTTTCCTTGACGGTAAAATTCACGTGGGCTTGAATAGCTATGCGGCTGGTCGTGCCGGTGATCCTCCTGCTATCTCGCTATCCTCGCGCCTGAAAGAATTGGCTTTGCCGCAAGGCCGTCTGAAAACCGGAACGCCACCGCGGATTGATGGGCGCAGCATAGATTTTTCCGTGATGCAGGAGCAAGCCGGTGATCTTGATCCTATTCCGGTATTTTCGGTGATGGGTAATGTATCTATGCATCCGCGTCAGTTGCCGTGCTGGATTACCCATACCAATGAACGTACGCATGACATTATTCGTGCCGGCCTTGATCGCAGCCCCATGTACACGGGTGTGATCGAAGGAGTGGGACCGCGTTACTGCCCGTCTATCGAAGATAAAATCCATAGATTTTCCGGTAAGGATTCTCATCAGATATTTTTGGAGCCAGAAGGTCTGACTACCAATGAATACTATCCTAACGGTATCTCAACCAGTTTGCCTTTCGATGTGCAATTGGAATTGGTGCGTTCTATGCGCGGCATGGAAAACGCCTATATTTTGCGTCCAGGTTATGCGATCGAATATGACTACTTTGATCCGCGCGGTTTAAAGACTTCCTTGGAAACCCGTCAGATCAAAGGCCTGTTCTTTGCAGGACAAATCAATGGCACTACCGGTTACGAAGAAGCCGCTGCCCAAGGTATGTTGGCAGGTTTGAATGCCGCCTTGCAGACTCAGGGCAGGGATGCCTGGGTGCCACGCCGTGATGAGGCTTATCTTGGCGTCTTGGTCGATGACCTGACCAGCAAGGGTGTGCAGGAGCCCTATCGGATGTTTACCAGCCGCGCCGAATACAGGCTTAGTTTGCGTGAAGATAATGCCGATATGCGTCTGACTGAAATCGGTCGCCAGCTTGGTTGTGTCAGCGATGCCCAGTGGGCGGTATTTGAAACCAAGCGCGAAGCTGTTTCACGTGAAATGGAAAGGCTGAAGTCGACTTGGGTTAGCCCTAGGTTAGTGGAAGATGCCGAAGCCGAGCGCGTTGTCGGTAAGGCTCTGGAACGTGAATATTCCTTGGCAGATCTATTGCGCCGTCCGCAGGTGACTTATGAAACTTTGATGAGCCTGGCTGGCAAAGAAGGCCAGGCACTCGCCGGTCCAGGCGTCGCAGAAGATGCGGTGAAAGAGCAGGTTGAAATTCAGGTTAAATATTCTGGCTATATAGAACGTCAGGCCAAAGAAGTCGAGCGTCAGCTTTATTTTGAAAACCTGAAGATGCCGGCAGATTTTGATTATCTGGAAGTGAATAGCCTGTCGGTGGAAGTTAAACAGAAGCTGAATAAATTCAGACCCGAAACTCTGGGGCAGTGTGGCCGTGTTTCTGGCGTGACGCCGGCGGCGATTTCCCTATTATTGGTACATTTAAAAAAGCGCGGTTTTCAACAATTTGCAAATGCAGAAATCAGTACAACTATTTTACAAAAAGAAGGCGAAGAATCATGAGTGGATTTAATACTGATGAATTGAGCTCTATGTTGGCAGAAGGTGTTAAATTACTACCACTTTCTCTCAGTGATGAGCAGTTATCAAAAATGATTGCTTATTTGGCATTATTGGTTAAATGGAATTCTGTTTATAATTTGACATCTGTTCGCGATCCTAAGGAAATGGTTAAGCAACACCTGCTCGATTCGCTGTCGGCGGCGCATGCGTTCAAGGATGCGCAAAATATTCTGGATGTGGGTTCTGGCGGCGGTTTGCCCGGAATGATCCTGGCGATCTGTTACCCGGATAAGCGTATCTCTATGATCGATACCGTCAACAAAAAAACCGCTTTCCTCAATCAAGCTAAAGCCGAGTTGGGATTGAAGAACGTCACTGTGCATACCGGCAGGGTGGAAGCGTTGCAAGTTGTGGATAAGTTTGATGTTATTACGTCGCGGGCATTTTCCGAAATTTGCAATTTCGTAAACTGGTCTGGCCATCTGCTGGCGGAAGGCGGTCAGTTTCTGGCGATGAAGGGTGTCAACCCGAATGAGGAAATTGAGCGTATGCCTGCAGGTTGGGCGGTCAGCGGAATAGAAGTCTTGTCTGTTCCCGGCTTGGATGTGGAAAGACATCTGATTTATATAAAGAAATCTTAGTTAAATATAGATTCAATATAAATTCAATATTAATTGCAATTCAGCCAGGTGCTGAATGTGAAGTAAACCCGAATAGAACAACATAAGAGCAAAATGACAAAAATATTTTGTGTAGCAAATCAAAAGGGTGGCGTCGGTAAAACCACGACGACTGTCAATCTTGCCGCCGGTCTGGCAAAACTGGACCAAAGAGTGTTGTTAGTCGATCTTGATCCTCAAGGCAATGCCACCATGGGTGCCGGCATCAATAAGGCCAAACTGACTTGTTCGATCTATGAAGTCTTATTGGGCATGAGCGATGTCAAGACTGCACGGGTGCGTTCCGAAGCCGGTAAATTTGATGTCTTACCAGCCAATCGCGAACTGGCCGGTGCTGAAGTTGAGATGGTTGAGTTGGAAAACCGTGACAAGCGCCTGCGCGACGCATTGCTGGAAGTGAGCGCAGACTACGATTTCATTTTGATCGATTGCCCGCCGGCTTTATCGCTGCTGACCCTGAACGGCTTATGTGCCGCACATGGCGTGATTATTCCTATGCAGTGTGAGTATTACGCGCTGGAAGGCTTGTCTGATTTATCGAATACGATTAAAAAAGTGGCAGTCAACCTCAACCCGGATTTGAAAATCGTCGGCTTATTGCGGGTCATGTTTGATCCGCGCATGACCTTGTCACAGCAGGTCTCTGAGCAGTTGGAGCAACATTTCGGTGACAAGGTCTTTAACACGGTGATCCCGCGTAATGTGCGTCTGGCGGAAGCGCCATCGTATGGCATGCCGGGTGTGGTGTTTGACCCTTCCTCAAAAGGCGCACAAGCTTACGTCGCCTTTGGTGCCGAGATGCTGGAAAGAATTAAATTATTGGATGTAAAATAATGGCAACAAAGAAACAAAAAGGCTTAGGCCGTGGATTGGAAGCTTTATTTGATGGTGCCGGTGATTTCGCGGAAGCGGTAGAGACAGTCGCGGGTGCGCCTACCAGTTTGCATGTCAGCCTGATGCAGGCCGGTAAATACCAGCCACGTACCCGTATGGATGAGGGCGCGCTGACGGAGTTGGCGGCTTCGATCAAGGCCCAGGGCCTGATGCAGCCTATTCTGGTCAGACCGATAGGGCAAAACAGCAACGGTGTCACCCGCTATGAAATTATCGCCGGTGAACGTCGCTATCGCGCCTCCCAGATGGCCGGTCTGGAAGAAGTGCCGGTACTGGTCAAGGATGTAGATGATCTGGCTGCGGCCGCGATGGCGCTGATAGAGAATATTCAGCGTGAAGACCTGAATCCTCTGGAAGAGGCGCAAGGTATACATCGCTTGATTTCTGATTTTTCCTTCACGCACGAGCAGGCAGCCAATGCGGTAGGGCGCTCGCGCAGCGCGGTGTCGAACTTATTACGCCTGTTAAATCTGGCCAAGCCGGTACAGACCATGTTGATGGCCGGTGATATCGACATGGGACATGCACGCGCCTTGCTGGCGACCGATGCCGCCACCCAAATTCAGCTGGCCAATGAAGTGATCGCCAAGCGCATGTCGGTGCGTGAAGCAGAGAAATTGGTGTCCCGCACCACGGCAGAGTTGAATTCACCGACAAAAACGCGCGACAAGCCTGAGAAGTCACGTGATATCACCCGTCTGGAGGAAGAGCTCTCTGATTTGCTGGTTACCCAGGTCACGCTCAAGATGGGCAGTAAGGGGCGCGGACAGATGATCGTCGATTTTGCCGACCTTGATTCCCTTGATGGCGTGATTCTGAAAATTCGCGGCGAATAAGCGGGAAAATTCGTATGAGAATTCTGCTGTTACCGGGTTTGTACAATTCAGACCATGAACACTGGCAAAGTCACTGGGAGCGTGACTTACCGAACGCTCAGCGCGTGCTTCAGCAGGATTGGGTGACGCCAAACCGTCAGGAATGGGTCGCCACGCTAGACGCGGCTATCGTCGCCAGTGAAGAGCCTGTGATACTGGTGGCGCATAGTCTGGGATGTGCTTTAGTGGCCTGGTGGGCCGCCACTAGCACTACAACCGGGGAGCAAAAAGCCAGGGTAAGGGGCGCGTTGCTGGTAGCTCCGCCGGATGTCGCGCGAGCTAAATTTCCGGCGCCAAGCTTTTCGCCCATGCCGGTCAATTGTTTACCATTTACAACAATTGTCATCGCATCCGAAGATGATCCCTGGTGTGAATTGGGCTTGGCGCAGCAGTGGGCATTAGAGTGGGGTGCCCAATTTCACTGTATTGGTGCGTTAGGGCATATCAATAGCGAATCGGCTTTGGCAGAGTGGCAGCAAGGGCGGCAGTGGCTTTCGCAGCTGTTTTTCGGCCCCGTAAGCGAGTAAAAATTCAAGCGAAAAAATGGAAATGTCTCATTTTGATGCGTTGCATCAAACGTTTGACGCTGATACGCACAAGCACGTATAATTCCGTGGTTTTGGTTGGCGTGTGTTTGGAGTTGAAAACGAAATATCGTGACAAACACAGTAAGCTCAATAGCCAACAGTAATTAAAAGTGAGGAATCGGCATGGCGCGTATAGTTCTGTTGCAATTGGCAGCAGCTTTTGTAGTCGCGTTGATTGCCGCTCTGGTGTCTGGTGTCGCCGCCGGCATTTCCGCTTTGTTAGGCGGGCTTTGTTGTGCGGTCCCTAACTCTTTGTTTGCTTTGCGCTTGACGATGAGCGCCAAAAAGCCAGGAGGCGCCAACCCGATGAGTTTCTTTATCGGTGAATTTATTAAGATTGGGTCAACAATTGCGTTAATGATTGCAGTTGTTTGGTTGTATCGCGATTTGCATTGGGTAGCGTTTATCGCTGGGATCGTCGTGATATTGAAAAGTTATTTCATTTTACTCTTTAGACACAAACTATGAGCGCAACCGAGCACGCAGCACCTACCGCGTCAGAATACATTTCCCATCATCTGGGACATCTTTCTAATTCGCATGAGCAACAAACAGCCTTGGTGGACATGTCCATCATCAATTACGATACCTTGTTCTGGTCTATCGCCTGTGGTGTTATCGGCAGTTTGCTGATGTACATGGCCGCGCGCAAGGCAAGTTCAGGCGTTCCTGGTCGCTTCCAGTCAGCGGTAGAGATGCTCGTTGAGATGGTAGACAATCAGGCGAAAAGTATTGTTCACGGTAACACCAGTTTCATCGCGCCTATGGCCTTGACGGTATTTGTCTGGGTTGCCCTGATGAACTCGCTGGATTTCTTGCCTGTCGATTTGTTCTCTGTCTGGATTTTCCCGGCACTGAATAGTGTTTTCCCTGCACTCGGTCTGGATGCTTCAGTGCATCACCGTGTCGTACCTACTGCCGATCTGAACGGTACCTTGGGTATTGCTGTCGGTGTGTTTGCCTTGATGATGTATTACAGCGTGAAAATCAAGGGCGCCGGCGGTTTCGTAAAAGAATTGTTCTCAGCACCGTTTGGTCCTATGATGTTTCCGGCCAATCTGGCTTTGAATCTGGTTGAATACGCAGCAAAAACATTTTCGCTCGGTATGCGACTTTTCGGTAATATGTTCGCCGGTGAATTGTTGTTCCTGTTGATCGCCTTGCTGGGTTCTACCGCAACAGTATTTGGTGGTATCGGACACTTGTTCGCTGGTTCTATATGGGCAATTTTCCATATTTTGATCGTGTTCTTGCAAGCATTTATTTTCATGATGTTGACTCTGGTGTACATGGGTCAGGCTCACGAAGCGCACTAATGTAGTAATCAGTTTTGTTGGAATTTGTTTTTGTTTTTTGTTTTTTAATTTTTTAATTTTTAATCTTTGAAGGAATTGTTATGACTAACGTCGCTATGGTTGCATTGGCTTGTGGTTTGATCATCGGTTTGGGTGCTTTGGGTGCATGTATCGGTATCGCTCTGATGGGTGGTAAATATCTGGAAGCCTCAGCACGTCAACCAGAATTGATGGAAAAATTGCAAGGTAAAATGTTGTTGTTGGCTGGTCTGATCGATGCTGCGTTCATTATCGGTGTTGGTATCGCCATGTTCTTCGCAACTGCAAACCCATTCAAAGGCTAATTAGCTTTCCTTTTTCTACCGTAAGCAAGTCTGCTTACGGAACGATTATTTTCATAGGAAATCTACCGTGAACCTTAATTTAACAATGTGGTATCAGGCTGGGGTGTTTTTCATCCTGGCACTCTTCACGATGAAATTCGTGTGGCCACCATTGATTGGTGCGATCGACGCTCGTAGGCAAAAAATTGCCGACGGCTTGGCTGCTGCTGATCAAGGCCAGGCAAAGATGCAAGACGCTGAGAAACGTGTACAAGCCCAATTGGCTGGTGCCCGTGAAGAGGGTCTGACGCATGTTGCCAACGCAGAGAAGCGCGCACAGTTGATCGTGGAAGAAGCCAAGAATACTGCTAACGCAGAAGCCGCACGCATCATCGCTGCAGCTAAAGCCGAAGCGGACAATCAAGTCACCAAAGCACGCGAAGAATTGCGCGACCAGGTTGCCGTATTGGCAGTCAAAGGCGCAGAGCAAATTCTGAAACGTGAGGTTAACGCATCGGCTCACGCTGATATGTTGAACCAGTTGAAGACTGAGCTGTAATCATGGCTGAACTCGCAACGATCGCTCGTCCTTACGCCGAAGCCTTGTTCCGTGTTGCCAAATCCGGCAACCTATCCGCTTGGTCGGATCTGGTTGCCGAGATGGCGCAAGTCGCGGCACATCCCGATGTACTAGCTCTTGCTCACAATCCAAAAGTCTCCGCAGCGCAAACTGCAGAGGCTTTCTTGTCCGTGTTGAAGTCGCCTGTGACTGGTGAAGCCAAAAACTTCATCGAAACGCTCACAGAATATGACCGCTTAACCCTGTTGCCTGAAATCGCCAGTCAATTTCATGTTCTGAAAAACGCCGAAGCCGGCGCTGCAGACGCGAAAATTACTAGTGCGTTTGAAATGACGGCTGAACAGGTAAGCGATTTGACGGCTACGCTGGAAAAGAAATTTGGCCGCAAATTGCACTCAACCGTAAAAGTGGATGCTTCCCTTATCGGTGGCGTGCATATCGTGGTTGGTGATCAAGTGCTGGATACTTCCGTACGTGCCAAGCTGCAACAGATGCAAGTTGCCTTAACTGCGTAACACCGCGTAACCGCGGACGTAAGTACTGAATTAATTTTAGGAGTTAGTATGCAACTCAACCCATCAGAAATCAGCGAGTTGATCAAGAGCCGGATCCAAGGCCTTGGCGACAACACTGAGATTCGCAATCAAGGTACGGTTATTTCCGTTACCGACGGTATCTGCCGCATTCACGGTCTGTCTGACGCGATGCAAGGTGAGATGCTGGAATTCCCAGGCAACACATTTGGTCTGGCATTGAACTTGGAACGTGATTCCGTTGGCGCCGTTATTTTGGGTGACTACGAGCACATTTCCGAAGGCGATACAGTTAAATGTACCGGTCGTATTCTGGAAGTGCCAATTGGCCCGGAACTGCGCGGCCGTGTAGTTAACGCACTGGGTCAGCCTATCGACGGTAAAGGTCCGATCAATGCAAAATTGACGACACCTATCGAAAAAATCGCTCCGGGCGTTATTGCCCGTCAATCAGTTTCCGAACCTCTGCAAACTGGTTTGAAGTCAATTGATGCGATGGTTCCGGTTGGTCGTGGTCAGCGTGAATTGATCATTGGCGATCGTCAAACAGGTAAGACTGCGGTAGCGATTGATGCCGTGATCAACCAAAAAGGTCAAAACGTAACATGTATCTATGTTGCGATTGGTCAAAAAGCTTCTTCCGTCAAAAACGTCGTACGTGCATTAGAAGCACACGGCGCGATGGAATACACTATCGTGGTAGCAGCTACCGCCGCAGAATCAGCAGCGATGCAATATGTATCCGCTTACGCTGGTTGCGCGATGGGCGAATACTTCCGTGATCGTGGTGAAGACGCTCTGATCATTTATGATGATTTGTCCAAGCAAGCTGTTGCTTACCGTCAGTTGTCCCTGTTGCTGCGCCGTCCACCAGGTCGCGAAGCTTATCCAGGTGACGTGTTCTACCTCCACTCCCGTCTGTTAGAGCGCGCAGCACGCGTTAACCCTGACTACGTTGAGAAATTCACTAACGGTGAAGTTAAAGGTAAAACAGGTTCATTGACAGCATTGCCTATCATTGAAACTCAGGCAGGTGACGTTTCCGCTTTCGTTCCAACCAACGTAATTTCGATTACTGACGGTCAGATCTTCCTGGAAACATCCTTGTTCAACGCTGGTATCCGTCCTGCGATTAACGCCGGTATTTCGGTTTCCCGCGTTGGTGGTGCTGCTCAGACTAAGGTTATCAAAAACCTGTCCGGCGGTATCCGTACCGATTTGGCTCAGTACCGTGAATTGGCTGCGTTTGCGCAGTTCGCTTCGGATCTGGATGCCGCAACACGTAAGCAATTGGATCGTGGTGCACGCGTTACAGAACTGTTGAAACAAGCTCAGTACGCTCCATTGTCGATTTCTCTGATGGCAGTTACTTTGTTCTCAGCGAACAAGGGCTTCCTGGATGATGTACCTGTCACGAAGGTTTTGGCTTTCGAAGCTGGCATACATAATTTCATGAAAACTAGTCATGCTGCTTTGCTGCAAAAGATAGAAGAAACCAAGCAACTGGACAAAGATGGCGAAGCTGCCATGTCTGCCGCTATTGCTGATTTCAAAAAATCCGGCGCCTATTAATTTACTATAGCTAGAAGGAGTCAATACTCATGGCTGTAGGTAAAGAGATACGTGGCAAGATCAAGAGCGTAGAAAATACGAAGAAGATCACTAAAGCGATGGAAATGGTCGCTGCATCCAAAATGCGTAAAGCGCAAGACCGGATGCGTGCGGCTCGCCCGTACAGTGAAAAAATTCGTAATATCACTGCTAACTTGTCACAGGCAAACCCAGAGTACTCGCACCCTTTCATGGTTCAGCAAGATCAGTCCAAGAAAATTGGATTGATCTTGGTAACGACAGACAAGGGTCTGTGTGGTGGCTTGAATACTAACGTATTGCGTTTAGTCACCAACAAACTGCGTGAACTTGATGGGTCGGGTTCGACATTTGAAGCGGTCGCAATTGGTAATAAAGGTCTAGGCTTCCTGAACCGGATGGGCGCAAAAGTCGTGGGGCACGCAGTGCAACTCGGCGATACGCCACATCTGGATAAGTTGATCGGTCCAGTGAAGGTAATGCTGGACGCCTATCAGGAAGGCAAACTGGATGCAGTCTACGTTTGCTACAACAAGTTTGTTAACACGATGAAGCAACAGCCGGTGTTGGAGCAGTTATTGCCCCTGCAGGCTGATCAGCTCGAAGCAGGTAGAACATCCCATTCATGGGATTACATCTACGAGCCAGATGCGAACACGGTGATTGACGAATTGTTGGTGCGTTATGTTGAAGCGCTGATTTATCAGGCTGTAGCTGAAAACATGGCATCTGAACAGTCGGCACGTATGGTGGCGATGAAATCAGCTAGCGATAACGCAGTAAGCGTGATTGGTGAGTTGAAGTTGATTTACAACAAAACACGCCAAGCTGCAATTACCAAAGAGCTTTCCGAGATCGTCGCCGGCGCGGCAGCGGTCTAAACTGAATTTAATTTATTGAAGGAACGAACATGGCTGATGGCAAAATCGTTCAGTGTATCGGCGCTGTTGTGGACGTTGAATTTCCACGCGACGCGATGCCTAAGATCTACGACGCCTTGAAAATGGAAGGCTCAGACCTGACTCTGGAAGTTCAGCAGCAATTAGGCGATGGTATCGTCCGTTGCATCGCGCTGGGTACTTCCGACGGTCTGCGTCGCGGCATGATCATGACCAACACTGGTAAGCCAATTATGGTGCCTACCGGTAAAGCAACACTGGGTCGTATCATGGACGTACTGGGTAACCCGATTGATGAATGTGGTCCGGTTAGCCGTGAAACTACAGCATCGATCCACCGTAAAGCTCCTGCGTACGACGAATTGTCGCCATCGCAAGAACTGTTGGAAACAGGTATCAAGGTTATTGACTTGGTTTGCCCGTTTGCAAAAGGCGGTAAAGTTGGTTTGTTCGGTGGTGCCGGTGTTGGTAAAACCGTTAACATGATGGAACTGATCAACAACATCGCTAAAGCACACAGCGGCTTGTCCGTGTTTGCTGGTGTTGGTGAGCGTACCCGTGAAGGTAATGACTTCTACCACGAAATGGCTGACGCTAAGGTTGTTGATCTGGAAAATCCGGAAAACTCCAAAGTTGCCATGGTTTACGGTCAGATGAATGAACCACCAGGTAACCGTCTGCGCGTTGCTTTGACTGGTTTGACTATCGCTGAAGGTTTCCGTGACGAAGGTAAAGACGTGTTGTTCTTCGTCGATAACATCTATCGTTACACTTTGGCCGGTACTGAAGTATCTGCGTTGTTGGGCCGTATGCCATCCGCGGTGGGTTACCAGCCTACTCTGGCCGAAGAAATGGGTCGCTTGCAAGAGCGTATCACTTCGACCAAAACTGGTTCGATCACATCGATTCAAGCCGTTTATGTTCCAGCGGATGATTTGACTGATCCATCCCCAGCGACAACATTTGCTCACTTGGATTCCACCGTTGTTCTGTCGCGTGACATCGCTTCCCTGGGTATCTACCCAGCGGTTGATCCACTCGATTCGACATCACGTCAATTGGATCCGCAAGTGGTTGGTATCGAGCACTACGAAACAGCTCGCGCTGTTCAAGGTACTTTGCAGCGTTACAAAGAATTGCGCGACATTATCGCGATTCTGGGTATGGACGAATTGGCGCCTGAAGATAAGTTGTTGGTTGCTCGTGCACGTAAGATGCAGCGTTTCTTGTCCCAGCCTTTCCACGTTGCTGAAGTGTTTACCGGTTCCCCAGGTAAATACGTTTCACTGAAAGACACGATCAAAGGCTTCAAGATGATCGCTTCCGGTGAACTCGATCACTTGCCAGAACAAGCGTTCTACATGGTAGGTACTATCGACGAAGCAATCGAAAAAGCGAAGAAAATGGCTGCTTAATTTTGTTTGGATGTGCATGTGGGTTCGCTCGTATGCACGTCTGACAAAAGCAGTGCATTTTTTGAACCTTTGACGAATGAGAAAGTTTGAATATGGCACATACTATTCACGTTGACGTGGTTTCTGCAGAAGAGTTGATCTTCTCCGGCGAAGCCGAGTTCGTGGCGTTGCCGGGTGAAGCAGGTGAATTGGGTATCTATCCAAAGCACACTCCGCTGATCACGCGCATCAAGCCGGGCGCGGTGCGCATCAAGGTTCCAGGCCAAGCGGAAGATGAATTCGTATTCGTCGCCGGTGGTTTGCTTGAAGTGCAACCGGATACGGTCACTGTTCTGGCGGATACTGCGATACGCGGTAAAGATCTGGACGAAGCCAAAGCGGCTGAAGCTAAAAAATTAGCGGAAGAAGCTCTGGTAAATCGCGAATCTAAATTCGACTATGCGAAAGCACAAGCCGAATTGAGCGTCGCGGTAGCGCAGTTGGCGGCAATTCAGAGATTACGTTTAAAGCGTTAATCCTGACTTAGCGCAACAAGGCTACAAGCACGGTAGTACAATAAAAGGCAGCTTAGGCTGCCTTTTTACTTTTCGTATATAGGCAATCAATTTCAATTCTTAGAATGTTCGCCATGGTCGATAGCCTGATCTCTAGTTTGCTGAAAAATTCCAAGACCATCGCGGTGGTTGGCTTATCGCCCAAACCGGATCGTGCCAGCTACGAAGTGGCAGCCTATCTGCAAAAGCACGGATATCGGATCTTGCCTGTTAATCCAGCCCAGGCCGGAACCACGATACTCAATGAGCTTTGCTACTCCAGTCTGGCTGAGGCGGTTGCGGCTACCGGCCTGCATATAGACATCGTCGATTGCTTCCGCAAGGCCGCCGATATTCCGCCTATCGTCGATGAAGCGATCGCGGTCGGTGCGACTTGCCTGTGGATGCAGTTAGGCATACGCAATGAGGCTGCTGCACAAAAAGCCGAACAGGCCGGTCTTCAGGTGGTAATGGACAGATGCACTAAAATTGATCACGCAGTGCGCCCTTAAGCGATTCAGGCTTAAGCGATAGTTTAAAAATTGAGATGGTGATGCCATGAATATCAGTAGTCGATTTCGCGCCAAAGAAAATTTGCAGCTCAGCGATAGCGATGCCAAAGCACGCCCTTTGGGTAATGGCTCCGACAGCAAACCGGCCGATAAACTGACGACGCTGGCACTGGCGGAAAAAATTTCCGACTATCAAAACATTCTGTATGCACAGAAGCAGCATAAGTTGCTGATTATCCTGCAAGGTATGGACACCTCGGGCAAGGACGGAACGGTACGTGGCGTGTTTGGCCAGATTAACCCCTTAGGCGCTCGTACGGTCGCGTTCAAGGCACCGAGCAGCGTCGAGCTTGAGCATGATTATCTGTGGCGCGTGCATAAAGAGGTGCCTGGCAAAGGCGAGATCACTATCTTTAACCGCAGCCACTACGAAGATGTCCTGATTACGCGCGTGCATGACTGGATCGATCAGGAAGAGTGCCAACGGCGGTTTACCCAGATATGTGATTTTGAGCGCATGCTGAGTGAAACCGGGACTACCATTCTGAAGTTTTTTCTGCATATTTCTAAAGATGAGCAAAAGCAAAGACTGCAAGAGCGCTTGGCAGATCCTGACAAACACTGGAAATTTGATCCCCAGGATCTGATAGAACGAGAGCACTGGGCACGCTATCAGCAAGCCTATGCCAGCACGATCAGTGCAACCGATATCGATCATGCTCCCTGGTACATTATTCCGTCGGATTCGAAAACCCAGCGCAATCTGGCGATCGCTCATATTGTCACTGAGAAATTGGAAAGCATGAAATTAGCTTTCCCACCAGGCAATTCCGATTACAAAGATATCTGTGTGAATTAAAAAGAGCACAATTAGTTTCCAAATGGCATCGCCTTTCACTATCTTCTCTTAAAATTGCGCTAACTTTGCTTAATCGAATTAGTGACTTGTGCTGAGGGAAAAACTAAAAAATAGATTGCGCGCTAGGGACTTATGCACATATATAAAAAACTTATTTTTAGCTTAAAATCTATGATAGACAGATGTTCTAATTAAATATTCAATTAAATCAAAGCATTAGAATAATTTTTTACAGGTTTACCTAGAAAATTTCTATTCTGAATATTTTTTAAGGAAACTGTCCACAAAGTTATCCACAGTTTATTGTGGGCAAATTCTTCACTGTATGCCTGGCAAATTGCTCCAGATCAGATACTTCGGTGTCGTGCATAGGCGATAATAGACGTTTGCTGTCGCGATCAACTGAAATTACCGTGTTTTTGAAAGTTACTTATGTCTACCCGTTTTGCTCCACTGAAAAATGACACCTTCCTGAGAGCCTTGTTGCGCCAGGAAACTGAATATACCCCTTTGTGGCTGATGCGCCAGGCTGGCCGCTATCTGCCTGAATATAAAGCGACCCGTAAAGGTGCTGGCTCTTTCATGAGTCTGGCGAAGAACCCGGATTTTGCCACCGAAGTGACAATCCAGCCATTGGATCGCTTTGCGCTGGATGCTGCGATCCTGTTTTCCGACATTTTGACCGTACCCGACGCAATGGGTCTGGGTTTGTATTTTGAAGAAGGCGAAGGCCCAAAGTTTGAGCGCCCGCTGAAGACTGAAAAAGACGTGATGGCACTGAAGGTGCCGGAAGAGGGCAGTTTGCAGTATGTGTTCGATGCGGTCACGCAGATCCGTACTACGCTCAATGGCCGGGTGCCACTGATAGGTTTTGCCGGTAGTCCATGGACTTTGGCGTGCTACATGGTAGAAGGTCAGGGTTCGCGTGAATTCCATGCGGTCAAGAGCATGATGTATAAGCGTCCTGACCTGATGGAGCATATCCTGCGTACTAACGCCGATGCAGTCGCTGCTTACCTGAATTCCCAGATCGATGCCGGTGCGCAAGCCGTGATGATTTTTGACAGCTGGGGCGGTGCCCTGGCCGATGGCGCCTACCAGCGTTTTTCGCTGCGCTATATGCAGGATGTCGTGAATAAGTTGCAACGCGAAAAAGATGGCCAGCGTATTCCGGTGATTGTTTTCACTAAAGGCGGTGGTCTGTGGCTCGAGCAGATCGCAGATATCGGTGCCGATGCCTTGGGTCTGGATTGGACCGTTAATCTGGGTCAGGCGCGTGCCAGAGTCGGTGATAAGGTCGCTCTGCAAGGTAATCTGGATCCGGCCGTGCTGTTTGCCGAACCGGCGCAGATCCGCGAACAAGTGACTGCCGCTTTGCAATCCTATGGCATGCCTAGTGCCGGTCACGGCCATGTTTTCAATCTGGGTCACGGTATTTCTCAATTCACTCCGCCGGAAGCGGTAAGTGTGCTGGTTGATACGGTGCACGAAGTGAGCCGCAAGATGCGCCAAAATGCAGCATAAAATCTGCTGTTAGTTTGAAAAGATAAAAGCATATCGAACAATATGCTTTGTCAGCCTTGAGCGACGCCATGTTGTCAGGCGTGAGCCAGTATCCATGCGGATCTCAAGGCGAAATGGCTGGGAAAGTGAATGAATTAGCCATGTCAAATTAACTGCATTTTCTCCTTGCTTTGTAACTTATGCACAAATTTGGGGAAACAAATAAATCTGGGAAATTTATTTTCAGTATTTACATCACTTTTGCAACTCATTGTTTTTAAACGAATTATTTTTTGCTTTTAGAATGAGCATTCTATTGAAACCCGCATAAAACCTACTATAAGCGGATGTCAATAGGCAGTTCTCCACAAAGTTATCCACAGTATATGTGGATATGTCAAAAAGCCCTTATAAAACCGATAGTTAGCTCATTTTTTCAAGGTCTACATTAAGTTCGTGGAACATTGCATACTCCAAGTCGCACTTGACACGCCACTAGATCGACTTTTTGACTATCGTTGGCCGCTTCCGGCCCCTGGCCCTGTTACGGGTGATACGGTTGAGGCTTGCGCTGCGCCCATGCCGCAGCTAGGTCAGTTAGTGTTGCTGCCGTTTGGCCGCCAGCAGATGATGGGCTTGATTGTCGGTATCAGCGATCATACGGATGTTCCCGAGGCTAAGTTGAAAGATGGGCTGGAACTACGCAGTCAATTGCCGCCCTTAAGCGCACAGTGGATCGCGCTGTGCCGGTTTGCCGCCGATTACTATCAGCGTCCGCTGGGCGAGGTCGCCTTGCCTGCCTTACCGCGTAATCTGCGTGCGGGCAAAGCCACTTCGCTCGACCGCAACCTGAAGAAACTGGCGAAACTCAGTCCGGCCTTGGATGCCAACCCGAATCCCGAACCGCCGTTAAATGCGGCCCAGCAAGAAGCGGTCGACGCTATCAGTGGTACCGCTAGTGGCAACGCTGGCTTCGCTGCGCATTTGCTGTATGGCGTTACCGGCAGCGGCAAGACCGAAGTCTACCTGCAGGCGGCGGCGCGGATCCTGGCGCAATCTGAACAGGCTCAGGTGCTGATACTGGTGCCGGAAATTAATCTGACGCCGCAGCTTGAAACGAATATCCGCAAGCGCTTTTCCGGCATACAGATCGCCACCTTGCACAGCGGCATGGCGGAAGGCGAACGTTTGCAGCACTGGTTGGCAGCGCATCTGGGGCAGGCTCGCATCATCCTCGGCACGCGTCTGGCGATCCTGGCGTCGCTGCCCTACCTGAAAATGATTGTGATCGACGAGGAGCACGATCCTTCTTACAAGCAACAGGAAGGCCTGCGTTATTCGGCGCGTGACCTTGCCGTATGGCGCGCCCATCAACTGGGCATACCGGTGGTGCTAGGTTCGGCCACGCCTTCGCTGGAGAGTTGGCAGCATGCCAAAGTAGGGCGCTACCGCAAGCTGGAATTGCGCGAGCGCGCCGTCAAGGATGCGGTCTTGCCGGTGGTGAAGATCATCAACCTGGAGCATGAAAAACCCGCAGAAGGTCTGACCGCCAGACTCATTGCGTCGATACGCTTGCGTCTGGAGAAGGGTGAGCAGTCACTCTTATTCTTGAACCGGCGCGGCTACGCGCCCGTGATCGCCTGCGATGCCTGTGGCTGGATCAGCGATTGCACGCGTTGCACCGCCCATCTGGTAATGCATAAACTGGATCGCAAGTTGCGCTGCCATCACTGCGGATACGAGCAGCGCATCCCGCATCATTGCCCTACCTGCGGCAATATTGATCTGCAACCCTTGGGGCGCGGCACCCAGAGGATGGAAGAAGGGCTGAAATTAATTTTCCCTGAAGCCAGGGTGTTTCGGATTGATGCCGACTCGACCCGCTTCAAGGGGAGTGCCGAGGCGGCTTTCGACACCGTACACCGCGGTGAAGTGGATATCCTGATCGGCACCCAGATGGTTGCCAAAGGGCACGACTTTAAAAACCTGACCCTGGTTGGCGCGCTCAATCCCGATAGCGCCCTGTTTTCGCAAGACTATAGAGCCAGTGAACGTTTGTTTGCGCAATTGATGCAGGTGGCCGGTCGCGCCGGGCGTGCCGCCCAGAAACAAGGCGGCAACATCAGCGAAGTGCTGATCCAGACCCGTTACCCTGACCATCCGCTGTACCACGCGCTGATGGCGCACGACTACGACCGCTTTGCCAATGACTTGCTGGAAGAGCGTCAGCAAGCCAGCATGCCACCGTTCATTTATCAGGCCTTGTTACGCGCCGAAGCCAAAGACTTGCAAACCGCGCTAGATTTTCTGCATCTGGCGGTCAACTGCATTGCCCATGCCGGCATCACCATCCATGATCCGATACCGATGACCATGACACGCGTCGCCAATGTTGAGCGTGCGCAATTGTTGGTAGAGTCAGTCTCACGCCCAGCCTTGCAGGCATTTTTGAAAGTATGGATAGCCACGCTGCGGGGCTTGAAGAGCCGGGTGAAGTGGGGCGTGGAGATCGACCCTGTGGATATCTCATCACACCCAAGCAACAGTTTTTCTCCGCGGCCATATCGCTTACTGATGGTGGCTTTGGCCAGCAGCTTCATGCTGAGCAGTTGCGGTGGTGGCGCCGACGATCTCATCAAGCGCTTGGGCGAAGTGACTAGCTGTGGCGGCAAAGACTGCAAGGATTCCAGCTCCTTGCGTCCCGATGAAATTCGGGCCAACTATCTGATTAGCCAAAACGCTGGTAGCGTCAAAGTAGAAGCTAGTTTCAGCCTCAGCACAAATTCGGCAACGCTGGTTTCCCTCAATGGCAAGGACAAGCTGAGCGCCAGCATCGGCAGTCAGAGCAGCAGCTTGAACGATATCGATGGCAGTGGCACCAAATATGTGGCAAATCTAGCTGATGCCAGCCCACAAGCGAGTGTTAGCGTGAGTTTTAATCGTGGCAGCGAGGCCTTTGTCAGTAGCGTGAGCATGCCCAAGCAATTTGCCATCGTCTCACCGAGCGAGCAGATTGCGCTCGGGCGTTCGGCTGGCAGCTTGTATGTGCAACTCGATGTAGCGAGTGATGCCGCGATCTCGGCCAGTACTAAGATGCTCTGTCAGCGTGCTGACACTAGCGTGTTTGAAGCCACAACGGCGCTTAAATCCGTGTATGAGCCCAGCGCTGCTGGCGGTGCCGTCTATCGTATCGACACCCTGGAGTTGGATCAAGCTCTGAACGACGCCAGCAGGGCGCTCAATTCAGCCAACCCGAATTTATCCCTAGTGCGTAGTTGTGATCTGGAGCTGATCTGGACCCTGAGTCAAAGCGGCCAGAGCGCCAGCGCGCTGTCCAAGAACAGCAGCATCAGCGCACAACGTAGCGCCAGCCATCTGCTGCAGTACGATGCCAGAAAATAAGCTGGCCGATAAATTTGCTTGGTTTGCTTAGTTTTTTCAAGCACCCCCGCCAATAGCTAAGCAGGATGCGGCTCTCAGGGCAGATGTGCGCAAAGGCGCATGGAATATGCGAGTTGGGGCCTGCTTGAGCTTATAGTTTGTGCCGCGATTTATTAAGACTTAGCTAAACCCCGCGCAGTATGCAGATACTGGAAAAACTTAAGTGATGCATGAACTCGCGCAGTATCAGTAAAGTGGCAGCGAAGTTATTGTCGAGCGGTATGCCCTCATGCGTGGCGGGCTGACCTTGTATCACGGCCGCCAGGCGGCTAAAGCAGCGCTCCATCGTCTCAAGGTCAAGCAACATGAACGCGCTGTCGGGGACGCCTGCGAGCAAAGCGATCTGGCGCACCAGCTGGTCGCTGGAATAAAGTTTAGCGTGCAGCGGCAACAGCTTACTGGCACGAATAATTTCATCCTCAACGCGCTCTATCGCTAACTCAAACTCCTGCCTACCGGGTGGTGTTAACCTAAAATATTCGCGCGCGCTGCGTTGCGCACCTAAGGCCAGAATCTGCGTCTCAGGCGGGCCCATACCCGACCCGCTGGCAATGCCAACCAGTTCAGCCGCCAAGTGCAGGACCGTGATCTGGCCGGGGTCAGTCAACTGGTGACGGATCTGATTAAAGTGCGTGACTAGTTCAATTTGAAAATCTGAATTGTGCATGGAGCGCTTTCTATACTGCTGCGGATAGATACCAATAGATACCGAGTGAGGCTAGGCCAGCATTGGATTTACGCTCACTCTGTTGGTCCCGTTCGTTCTGTTCGACAAGGATTAATTGCGCCCTGCCATGACGCCGCCATCCACATCAAGCACGGTACCGGTGATCCAACTTGCCTTGTCCGAGAGCAGGAACTCTATCGCATCGGCGATATCTTCCGGCGCACCGATGCGACCGATAGGATGGAAGCTATTAAACCCTTGCAAGGATTCTTTGATCTGATCTTCAGCGATAAAAGATTTATAGATGCTGGACAATACCACCGCCGGAGCCACCGCATTGGCGCGGATGCCGTATTCGCCCAATTCCATCGCAAGATTTTTGGTCAGTGCATGCAGCGCGGCTTTTTGCATGGAATAGGCTGATGAAGGGGTAGCCTTAACGGCCTGGTGCGCCCACATTGAGCCGATATTCACAATCGCACCACCCTGATGCTGTTTCATATTTTGCGCCACCGCCTGGGTGATGAAGAAAAATGCCTTGTTCAGATCCATCTGCAAATCATAATCTTGCGTACTGTGCTCTAGAAAGCTGACTGGCTTGAAAAATCCAGCGGCGTTGACCAGATAACGAATATGTCTTTGCTCTTGTGCGATCTGCGCAATGAAAGCCTGCACTTGCCGGGTATCGTATAAATCCACCTTCACTGTTTCTACCTGGCCACCAGTCATGCTCTCCAGATCGAGTTTTGCGGCAGCCAGATTTTGCTCATCATGCGATAAAATTTTAACCACGACACCTGCTTGCAGCAGGCGTTTGGCGCTCTCTTTACCCATACCGGATGAGCCACCAATGATTAAGGCGATAGATTCTGCAGACATATTATTTCTCCAAAAATGATTAAATTAAATACCGACTAGTCGGTAGGTTTACTACTGAAAAAAAGTGCCGGTTCTATGCCAGCACTTTGGGAAACTCAAGATTAAACTAGCGGCATCAAGCGATAGTCACCGTCGCGATAAAAGTTTGCCCAACGGCTGCCGGTCCGCGTGCTGATCGCATACCGCGGCCGACCATCATGGCACCCTCCATCGCGCACAAAAACTGTTCGGCCAGCGCCGCTGCACTGATGCGTGCATTGATCAGCCCGGCGCTTTGTCCCTCGCCTATCACCAGGCACAGCCAATCCAGATTGACTTTAAAGAAGTGCGCCACTTCGCTGGCGACCAGTTCCGGCAGTGAATCGGTTTCGGCGCCCAGCATGCCGCATACGCACAAGCGACGGTCGAGAGCGAAGGTATGCTGGAACAGTGCCGCGTAGGCGCTCAGCCGATCCGGAGCCTTGGCATGCTGGCCTTCGATATTCAATAATTCGCTACGGAAGCGATGGGTGTAACGCTGCGCCACCACCGCCACCAACTCTTCTTTTTTGGGGAAGTGATGATGAATGCTAGGCTTTTTAATCCCCACCAGTTGCGCCACGTCATCATAGGAAAAACCGTTGTAGCCGTGCTGCTGTATCAAGCCTTCGGCGGCGTCCACCACGCGTTCGGCACTGCTAGAAATTTCGGAAAAATGCTTCATGCTTATGCCTGTTTGAGATTGGATAATGGCAAGTGACCAGTTTTGACCAGAATAGTACAGCCTTCGCTGCTAAACGGACAATGCGCGCTCAAATGCGGACTGCGCATCCAGGTACCCGCCGGATAGCGGCCGAACTCGTCTTCAAACACCCCTTCCAGCACGTAGATTTCCTCGCCACCATAGTGTCTATGCGGATTAAATTGGGTACCCGGTGCCCAGCGCACCAAGGCCGTATGTTGGCCGCCGAATTCAGACAAGGGCATCACCGATAAGCCCGGCACCATGCCGGGAAACCACGCGGCGTTGCGAGTATCAATCATCACAGCCTGCTGGTCATCTGGGTCAAGATGGCGCAATTTTACCAACAGGGTGCAGCCGCTCGCAGAGCCAGGTGCGTGCGACGAACCGGGTGGATTTTTGAGATAAGTTCCTGCGCCAAAACTGCCAGACTCATCGCTGAAAACCCCATCCAGAACAAAAATCTCTTCGCCCAGTTCATGCACATGATTCGGAAACTGCGAGCCCGGCGCATAACGCACCACCGACGTGGCACGTGCCACTTCGGCGCCATCTCTTTCCAGCAACTGACGTTGTATGCCCGCGACCGGCGCATCTACCCAAGGCAAATCGCCAGTCTGTAGCACCACACGCTGTGAAAAATCTGTATTGAGTTTCATGACTTACCTTCTTATCGTTTATGTGCCGACTAGTTGGTAGGTATCTTAGGCTGGCAAATTACCTTTGTCAAGCGGCATGTGCAAAATAAATAGGCAGATTTTGTACCTAGCTTAGGATCCGGATAATGTCGAACACGCTTTAATGCTCAACCTATTTATAAAAATCAATGAAGGCACGCAGACTTAGCGATAGGTTGCTGCGGCTGGGGTAATACAGATACATACGCTCAGCAGGCGGTATCGCTTCTTGCAAAATAGCTTGCAGCTTGCCCTGTTTTATCAGGGCTGCGACGTGCGCCTGATAGGTGTAGCAGATCCCTGCGCCATCTACTGCCGCCTGGATAATGGTCGTAAAATCGTCCGAGGCAAACGCGCCATTGGTGGCGACATCCAGCGCTTTTCCATTCGCTAAAAACTGCCATACGTAATGTAAATCACTAGGAAAGCGATACTGCAGACATGCATGCTTGAGTAAGTCTTTGGGTTTTTTCGGGATGCCGTGCAACCGCAGATATTCGGGCGAAGCACACACAGAAAATTGCAAAGGCTGGCCTATAGCTACGGCGATCATATCTTGCTGCAGGCTTTCGCCAAAACGTATGCCGGCATCGCAGCCTTGCTCGACGATATCGACCAGAGCGTCGTTAGTCACTAGATCCAATTGCACATCAGGAAATGCAGCTAAAAATTGTCCTAATTTAGGTGCCAGCACCAATTGCGCCGCCACCCGCGGCACATTCAGTTTGAGCTTACCCATGGGACGCAAGCGTACTTCGTTCAAGACATCCAGCGCCTGGCTAATTTGATCCAGGGCGGGATTAAGCTGTGCAAACAAACGCGCACCGGCATCACTCAGACTCACGCTGCGCGTGCTGCGATTGAGCAGACGCAAGCCCAAAGTTTGCTCCAGTTTACTGACGGTGTGACTTAAGGCCGAAGGCGACACTTGCAGCTCCTGCGCGGCACGCCGGAAACTGCGCCAATAGGCGACACGGGCAAAGGCGGAAAGCGCATTGAGGTCAGAGTTCATTGTTGAGCCATATTCATTAATCTACTGAGCATTATACGGATTGTTCGCTAAAAGCTTAGCTTCTACACTGTTCATCTGTATCGCCGCTTGGCGGCGACTGAAATTTTCAAATATCTTTGGAGTCAGGCATGTCAGATTTTAATAACAAAACCATTTTGGTCACCGGCGCGTCTTCCGGTATAGGCTTTGCCGCAGCACAAGCCTATCTGGAACAAGGTGCGAAACGCGTGTACATCATAGGCCGTAATGCGCAAAAACTCGAGTTAGCGCAAGCGCAATTAGGTGAGCGCGCGGTCGCTCTGGTGGCCGACGTTGGCAATCTGGCGCAACTGGAACAAATGGCCGGCAAAATCCGCCACAACGGAGACACTCTGGACGTGCTGTTTGCCAATGCCGGTATCGCAGAAAACAACCTCGTCGGTAGCACCACTGAGGCCGCTTTTGACGCGACTTTTGATACCAATGTGAAAGGCGTCTTCTTCACCGTACAAAGTGTATTGCCGCTCATGAATCCGGGTAGCAGCATCGTATTAAATGCATCGGTGGCGGCAAATAAGGGCATGCAAAACCTCAGTCTGTACAGCGCCTCGAAAGCGGCGGTGCGCTCTTTTGCACGTACCTGGTGTAACGACTTAAAGGCGCAAAAAATCCGCGTCAATACGGTCAGCCCGGGTGTCACTTTGACGCCAATTTTAGAAACAGGTCTGAAAATGACGGCGCCGCAGATCGCTGAACTCGCCCACTATTTGAAAGACGCGGTGCCCGCCGGGCGCTTGGCGGATGTCAAAGAAATCGCCGCTGCCGTACTCTTTTTATCCTCAGACGCGGCTAGTTTTGTCAACGGCGTCGAGCTCTGTGTCGATGGCGGATATACGCAAATATAAGCCTCAGCTCTAGCAAATAGTAACTAGATGCGTTATGTTCTTGGCTCCGCAAGCGGGTCTGCCGCTTGCTCTTTCAAGCCCGGGGATAGACATGCGTTTCAAGCTTCAAGCCTTATGCAGTATTTCTTTGTTGTTGAGCGCCAGCCTAAGCGTCAATGCGCTGGCAGCCACCTCCGGCAATGATGCCGCGCACTTGCAGAAAATCCGCACTGCCGCCATGGACAGCGATTATGCCTACCAAAGGCTGGCCGATATGACAGACCTGATCGGCCCACGTTTAAGCGGCTCGCCCGGTGCCGCGGCGGCAGTCACGCAAGTGGCCGAGGCCATGCGTCAGCTCGGCGCGCGCGTCAGCTTAGAACCGGTCAAAGTGCCGCACTGGGTACGTGGCGCAGAAACTGCGGAGTTGATTGAATATGCAGGCCGGCCTGCCGGCTTGTCGCAAAGGGTGATATTGACCGCGCTAGGCGGATCTGGCGCGACCGCCGACACCGGGCTTACCGCAGAAATTATCGTGGTACATAATTTTGAAGAACTACAAGCGCGCGCTGCTGAGGTCAAGGGACGTATTGTGCTGTTTGATGTGCCGTTTAACCAAGCTATGGCTGATCGCGGTCTGGCCGGCCCGGCATATGGCGAGGGCGCGCAATACCGCAGCAAAGGCCCCAAAGCAGCGGCCAAACTGGGTGCGGTGGCGGCGCTGGTGCGTGCTGTCGGTGGCGCTAATTTCCGTCTGGCGCACACCGGCGCCACCAGTCTGGATCCGACCAATCGTATTCCCGCAGCGGCAGTGACTGCCGAAGACGCCATGCTCATCAGCCGGCTGGCGGCACGCGGGGCGGTGTCTATGCACCTCACTCTGACGCCGCAAATCCTGGCCGATGCCGATAGTTTTAACGTGATAGCCGACTGGCCGGGTAGCGACAAAGCCGATGAAATCGTGATTGTCTCCGGCCATCTTGATTCCTGGGATCTGGGCACCGGGGCGATAGACGATGGTGCCGGAGTCGCCGGTGCCATGGGCGTGATCGAGACCTTGAAACGGCTAGCACTAAAACCACGCCGTACCATACGCATGATCGCCTGGATGAATGAAGAGAACGGCGGCCGCGGCGCGCTGGCCTACCAAAAAAATCAGCCGCCCAAGCTCGATAAACACATCGCGGCGATAGAAAGCGACTCCGGCGCTGGCCGCCCGTTCGGCTTACTGGCGAGCGTCCCGGCTAAGTCCGAAGCTTTGTTTGCACCGTTGATGGCAGCCTTGCAGCCTATCGGTGCCGGCGTTTTCAAGCGCGCCGATGCCTTAGATACCGGCGACCTGAGCGGCCTGGAAGAAGCCGGGGTGCCAAGCTTTGAGCCGCTGGTCGATACCCATGATTATTTTCACTACCACCACACCAGCGCCGACACACTCGATAAAGTCGATCCGGAAAACCTACGCCGCCAGGTCGCGCTATTGACCACTACCGCCTGGTTCCTGGCAAATATCGATACGCCTATAGGCAGAGCGCTAAGCTTAGGCAAGTAAATTAAAAACCAGAAAATCTATCGCTCACTGTTGCGACTCAGGGCGAGCGACGACAAAGACGGCATGGCGCTTGCGCATAGCCCATGCGGGTTTCCAGCCTATCTTGCGAATTAAAGTTCGAATTGCGACGGTAAAAGGATAAAAATACAAAGGTTTTTCTCGTTACAGGAGTACCTTTGTGTTGTTCTTAACCGAGGGAAATCGCAATGGAATTTACTCATCTCAAAGCTAAACAGCGTTCCCAGATTGAACGTCTGTTGGGATCAAAAACCAGCGTAAGTGAGATTGCTATAGCAGTTGGGGTAGATCGTTCGACCATTTATCGTGAGATCAAGCGAGGCAAAGTAAATCAAAAATACAACGCCCTCGCGTCCAATGAAAGAGCGCTTAAACGCATTGCCAAAAGCGCGGCCAATCATCCAACCAAACCGAAAGAAATCTGGCCGCTGGTGCGACATTTATTAAATCAAGAATGGTCTCCAGACGAAATCAGCGCACGTTTGCGCATTGCGGGCAGTGAAGAGAATTGGTCTATCAGTCACCAAACGATCTACAACTGGATACGGCGTACCAAGAGTGCATTGAATAAAAAATTACGTCGCTATCAGCTTGCCAACGTCTGGAAGCCCGCCAAATCTAGCTATCCGGCCGGTCGCAAGAGTATTCGACAGCGTCCCAAAGGCGCGTTGACAAGAGAGATTGCTGGTCACTGGGAAGGCGACACCATCCGCGGACAGTCACATCATCACTGCCTACTCACTTTGGTCGAACGCAAAAGCTTGTACACCAAAATCTCTCCCGTCTTGCAAAAGACGGCCATCACTGTTGCCGCTGCGGTTGGTAAGGAACTCAATGGATTACCCGGCCTTTCACTGACCTTAGATAATGGCTGTGAATTTGCGCACTTCAAAGTGGGCTTACCGGTCTTCTTTGCCGATCCTGGTCGCCCTCGGCAGCGCTCCCGAACTACAATGGATTACCCGGCCTTTCACTGACCTTAGAAATGGCTGTGAATTTGCGCACTTCAAAGACATGGGCTTACCGGTCATCTTTGCCAGATCCTGGTCGCCAGTATCGGCAGCGCTGTTTCCGCAATGAGGATGAATACCAATGGTACTTGATCCGTCAATCTGGAAAGAATGCCGGCGCGGCGAAGTGGGCTATGGTCTGGCGCGCATTCAACACATTGAATATGCAGGAAGCCATGAATTCGCCCCAGAAAATGGCTTTAGGCTACAAAACGCCGAGAAGTGATCCGGCCAATCTGGCTTCGGCCAAAGTGCTATTTAAAGGTTTATTGCGCGAACGCTGGATCGTCGGTGGCGTCAAATCCGATTCAGCCATGTATGGTTTGCCGTCAGGCGAGAACTTAAAACTAGCTGTCGCCCGCATGACCGCGTAAGCTGAGCGGTGCTGGGCTGGCGACCAGGCCTGGGGCTGCGTAGTGGACGCAGTCGGCCAGTTTGTTTGGCGCGATGGCACGCATGCCAGGTATAGGTCTTCTAGGGTCGCGGTTTGGACAGACACACTGGGCAGCGATTTTGCGCCATCTGCGGCGATCCGCAGGCGGATTTTTTCGGCTACCGCGATGGCATCGGCTTGCCCGGTTTTGGGCAGTAAAATAACGAAATGGTCGCGCTACCGTCAACGCCATGACTGTGTTCGGCTTCGCGTTTCAGGCGACGCGGGATTTCCCAATCGAGCTCCCAGTCACGCTTTTTCTCCAGCGCATCGATGTGGCTGCGTTTTTTTCCCGGCGACAAACTGGCCAGACAACAGGTGTTCCGGCTGCTTCGCTGCCGAGACCATGCCCAGTTTTGCCCAGCGCGAGCGGCGCAAGGTAGTGGCGGCCAGAATGCCGTAGTCATCGCCGCAGCTGATGCCTTTTTCACCGATCACCGATTCTCCGGCCTTAATGTATTTGGCCGCGAAGATGGTAGATTTGGTGGCGATCCAGCGGCCACAATGGATTTCGCCGTTGAGGCTGCTGATTTCTTCGTTGGCGCGCAAGTAACCCCAGGCACTGATATCGCCCTGGCTGTGGATAGAGCCGGTGTCGATATTGCCTTCGCAAGTGACGGAACCGGCAAACAGGCTACCAGCTACCGTGATATCGGTTTCGCTGAACATCTCGCCCTTGCAATTGCAGTCGCCTGCCACTTCGATTTCGCTGGCAGTCAGATGACCGCCTATGTACTGCACTTCGACTACATCAAATACGCCGTCCAGTTGCACGTTGCCATGGCAATCGAGTACATCGCAGGCCAGATAGCCGAGCGCCTGGATATCGCCGTAGCCACCGAACACTTCCTGATGGTCATTCCGTTGCAAGATCACCGGATGCACAAGCTTGTCCATGTAAGGGCTGCCATCTTTGGCGGGCTTGGCTTGATCGAGTTCCAGCATGCGCGCCATCCATTCGGCGCCGCAACCGGTTTTCAGCAGGAATTCAACTTCGATATCACCACCGCAATCGAGTGCCTGGCCGACATACAGCGATTGCACGCGGATGCTGCCGGTGACAGTCAGTTTGCCCAGGCAAAACACTTCTTCGGCTTCCAGGTCACCGTCTACCAGCAAATCGCCGCCGACCAGAATCTGGGTGCTGATCAACAGATCGCCCTGGATATGGACGTCGCCCGTGCTGGAAAATTGCTTGCGCTTGAGGCGCTTGGATTGAAATGGTTCGGGTGTGGTCAGAGTAGGCATACAGGCTTTCCGTTAGATTGAACGCTGCGCAACGGGCAGGAATACCTTGCCATTATCCAAGATAATCCGCCCGCTGTCGAAGAAGACCGGAAAAGCGTGAATTAGCCCTGAAGTGGTAAGGAAACGACATGGATTTATCCTGGATCAAAGTGTATTTCTTGTCAGCAGCTTTAGCTCAACAGTATAATAGTAATCATTCTCATTTGTATTAATAAAGCGAAGGCGAGCTATTGGTGGCGCCGGATGCAACGGAAGCGATCATGTGGTTTAAGCAAAAAATGACAGTACAACATTCTTCTTTCTCGGCTGCGCTGCTGGCCTTCGGGCTGGCCGGATTGCTGGCTGGCTGCGGTGGTTCCGGATCCGCTGACAGTTCGGGTAGCACGGGTGGTACAGCCCAGCCCACGCCAGAGGCGAGCGTGAGCGCTGCCGCCAGTGTCGGTGAAAAAATCTTCAAGGATATCAGCCTGTCGGCTTCCGGCAAGATGTCTTGCGCGACTTGCCATGATCCAGCCAACGCCCATGCCCCGGCGAATAATTTGAGCGTGCAATTGGGTGGTGCCAAGCTGGACGTGCCGGGTTTTCGCGCTACGCCATCATTACGCTATCTGAACCTAACACCGGCCTTCTTCTTTGATAAGGATGGTACGCCTACCGGTGGCTTTACCCATGACGGCAGGGCGCAGACGCTGGCGCAGCAGGCTGAAACGCCATTTTTGGCGCCGCACGAGATGGCCAATCGCGATCGGGCCGACGTGGTCGCCAAATTGCAGCGCAGCGCCTATGTCAGTGAATTTAAAGCGGCCTTTGGCGCGACGATTTTTGAGAATACTGACAGCGCTTTTGAGCGTGCCTTATTCGCCCTGCAGCAGTATCAGAAGGAAGATAAGGATTTTCATCCGTATGACTCCAAATACGATCAGTTTTTGGCCGGTAAAGCTGCGCTCAATGAGGCCGAATTACGTGGTCTGGCCTTATTCAATAATCCAAGCAAGGGCAATTGCATAGGCTGCCATAGCAGCGCCAAAGGCGCCGATGGATCTTCACCGCTGTTCACCGATTTTACTTACGATAACCTCGGTGTACCGCGCAATTACGCGATTCCGGCTACTGCCGACGCGGCCTATGCGGATCTGGGCCTGTGCGGCCCTGACCGTACGGATCTGAAGGCGCGGACTGATTTGTGTGGTGCGTTTAAGGTACCGAGTTTGCGCAATGTCGCGACCCGCAAGGTGTTTTTCCATAACGGCCGTTTTACCAGTCTGCGCGATGCGGTGAGTTTTTATGTGCGCCGCGATACCAATCCTGAAGAATGGTATCCGCTTGCCGCCGATGGCAGCGTGATGAAATTTGACGACCTGCCTGCCGCCTATCTGAAGAATGTCAACACCACTGAAGTGCCATACAACCGCCAGCGCGGCATGGCGGCGGCGCTCAGCCCGGCCGAGGTCGATGACGTGGTGAAATTTCTGGCCACCCTGAACGATGGCTATAAAAACTAAATAATTCCATTCTATTTATTTAATCAATTACTCAGCTCTGGCGAAAGAATCTCATGAAAAAAACCTTACTGGCACAAGCCCTGTGCGTCGCATTTTTAAGCACCGCAATCGCCGCTCCGGTGCAGGCCGGCGAAGCCGAATTACTGCAAAAAATAGAAAAGCTGGCAGCCGAATTAGAGGCCATCAAGGCCGAATTAGCCGCCAACCGCCAGCAAACCGTAGCGCAGAAACAGGAAGTTTTGGCCACTAGCGTGGCCGCCGCGGCCAGTGTTTCTTCCAGTCCTTCGGCCAGTGTCTCAACTCAGGGCAGCGCGGCTGCTCCCGCCACGGTCATTAGCAGCTATGGCGAAATCGCTTACACGCGTCCGCGCGATGCCGCGAACCAGGCGCAGACCGATGTCGGTCGTGCCGTGCTCGGGATCTCTCACCGTTTCAATGAAAAAACCAAGATGGTGGCCGAGTTTGAATGGGAGCATGCGGTCACTTCGGCCGACGATCAAGGCGAGGCGGCAGTCGAGCAGATTTACGTCGAGCACGAATTCAAGAATGGCTTGAGCGCCAAGGCCGGTTTGTTCCTGATACCCGCTGGTTTTATCAATCCTAGCCACGAACCGACCGCCTACTATGGCGTACAGCGTAACTTCGTTGAAACCGCGATTATCCCGACTACCTGGCGCGAGGCGGGCTTCTCCGTTTCCGGCGCACATGACAACGGCCTTAGCTGGGATGCCGGTATCACCACCGGGTTTGACCTGACTAAATGGGATGCCGCCGGCAGCGATGCTAAGGAATCGCCTTTGGGCAGCATCCATCAGGAAGGCCAGTTTGCCAAATCGCATGACCTGAGCTTGCATGCGGCCTTGAACTGGCGCGGCGTTCCCGGCTTGTTGCTGGGCGCTTCGGTGTTTAGCGGTAAGGCTGGCCATGCCACTACTGACTTCGTCGCCAACGATGCCCGCGTCACCTTGTGGGATGCGCATGCCCGTTACACTCCGGGCAACTGGGATTTGTCGGCCTTGTATGCGCGCGGCAGCATCAGCAATACCGAGGCGCTTAACCTCACTTTAGCCGGTAATCCTAGCCCGGTGCCGTCCTCGTTTTACGGCTGGTATCTGCAGGGCGCGTACAAAGTGTGGAGCAATACCGATTACAGCCTGACACCGTTCATCCGTTACGAGCAATTCAATACCGCCGCCAGTTATAGCGCCATGCCGCAGGGCTTGGCTGTGGCTGCTTCTGAGGCTGAAAAAGTGACGACGGTGGGAGCCAGTTTCCGCATCGGCGAGGGTGTGGTGCTGAAAGCGGATTTCCAGAAATTCCAGCGTGACAGCGCGATGGATAGATTCAATCTCGGTGTCGGCTATTCTTTCTGATACGCGTAATGAAACACTTGAAACACTTTTCACCGATAGTTTTGTCGACGCTGGCGTTGGCCAGCAGTAGCGCCTTCGCCGCCCAGTATCTGACCGCGGAGCAGGCGCAACTGGTGATTTTTCCTGAGGCCAGCAGTTTTAAACCCGCCACCTTGCAACTGAATCTGGAGCAGATGCAGCAGGTAGAAAAGCTGGCCGGCCTGCCGGCGCGCTCAGTGGCGTGGCGCGTGATTGCCGCCTATAAAGACGATAAATTGCTCGGCCACATCGTGCTCGATGAGGTGATAGGGAAGTTTGAGTTGATTTCATATGCGGTAGGCTTGCTGCCTGATGCCAGCGTGCGTCAGGTCGAGATACTGACTTACCGTGAAAGCCATGGCTTTGAAATAAAAAATGCCAACTGGCGCAAACAGTTTTCCGGCAAGACTGCCGCCAGCGGCCTGAAGCTGGGCGAGGGTGTCGCCAATATCAGCGGCGCCACCCTGTCATGCAGCCACGTTACCGACGGCGTACGCAGGATCGCGGCGATCGCTCAGCTAGCGCTGAAGAAATGATACGCCGCGCCCAACCCTGGCTCGGTACCCTGGTAGAGATCAGCATTGCCGACCCGCTAGGCGAGGCGGCCTTGAACCGTGCCTTTCATGCGGCGTTTTCGGTGATCGGCCAGATTCACATGCTGATGAGCTTTCAGTATGAGGGCAGTGAGGTCGCGCAGATTAACGCCGCCGAGGTCGGTAGCACCCTGACCATCAGCGGCCATACCCATAGCGTGATCAAGGCGGCCTTGCGCGTCAGTGAGGCTAGCCAGGGTTTGTTTGATATCCGTGTGGCGGGCACTCTGGCCGAGTGGGAATATTTACCGCACCGTATTAACGCTGAGTTGCCCTTGCTCGACTATCAGCCACGGCAACAGGCCTGGCGTCTGATGTCACAGAACCGGATAAAAAAAACTGCGGCATGAATGGCTGGATCTGGGCGGCATCGCCAAGGGCTATGCGGTCGATCAGGCGATACTGGCGCTACAACAGGCTGGTGTCGCCAACGCTTGCGTCAATGCCGGCGGTGATTTGCGCGTGATCGGTGAGGAAGCTATCGAGGTGGCGATCCGCGACCCGCGCACACCCACTACGATGATCAAAACCATACAGTTGAAGGATCAGGCAATGGCCACTTCCGGCAGCTATTTTTCGGCCAGAATGCATGGTGATCAAGCGGTCAGTGCCCTGGTGCATGGCTGGACCGGAAGTGCGGTTACCGGAATCGGCAGCATCAGCGTACGGGCGGCGGAATGCCTGTGGGCTGATGCCCTGACCAAGGTGGTGGCGGCCAGCGGCGACGCCGACCATCCAAGCCTGGCCTACTTTTGCGCCGATGCTTTTATAGTCGCGGCCTGAACCTGAATCGAGCAGATAATCCGCACCATGCGCCCGCCTAAAACCAGCCTGCATCATCCATTCCAGCAACTGGCGCCACATTGGCAGCAGCGACAGCAGCATTTCCGTCTGGAACGCTGGCATCGCCGTTCGCTGTATGCACTCGTCGCTGCGCTGACCTTGTCCGGTGCCGTCTGGCTGATCGCGCACTTTTTCTTGCGCCAGGCCAGCGAATTCGGCGAAACCCTGCACCCCTGGGAGCATCCGGCGATACAGGTGCATGGCGGCTTGGCGATGATCGCGCTGTTTTTGACCGGTGCGCTATTGCAGTTGCATATGCGGCGCGCCCACAGGGCCGGCCGCAATCGCGCCAGCGGCTGGAGTATGGTCGCCGCATTCGCGGCACTCAGCATCAGCGGTTATGGCCTGTATTATCTGGCCGCTGAGCAAAGCCGGTTCTGGTGGTCGGGCACCCATTGGCTACTCGGTCTGGCCTTACCTTTACTGTTATTGCTGCATATCTTGATAGGGCGCAAGGCAATCCAACATAGTTAGCCGTAACGCTTGCAAGCGAGCGCCGGCCTGTCGCATCATGACAGATACCCTTGCCACGGAGCCCCCCTTGCGCGCCACTCCTGACACTCCTGATTCCGCTACCGTCAGCGCCCATGCCCATGCGCGCCCCTGGCTGGCACGTCTGCATCCCGGCTTGTTCAGTATCCCGCTAGGCTTATTGGCTTTGTCCGGCAGCTGGCAGCGCCTCACCAGCTTCGGCTGGGAATTCGCGCCGCTACTGGCGCAGGCCTTGCTGTGGCTGGGTCTGGGAATTTTGGCGCTGCTATTGTTGTTGGCGGTCGCCAAATTAATCTTGCATCATGGCGTGTTCCGGCAAGAGTTTAAGCATCCGGTGCAGGGCGCTTTGCTGGCCCTGATGCCGGTGAGTTGCCTGCTGGCGGTGGTATTGGTACGGCCCACTCATCCTGACTGGCAGTTGGCGGTCAACCTGGTGATTGCGCTATGTCTGATGTTGCAGGCCATTATTGCCTGGCATATTGTGTCGCAGCTGGCCACCGGTCAGATGCCTTCGGAATTATTGAGCCCGGCATTGTATTTGCCTATCGTACCGGGTGGTTTTGTCGGTGCCATGGCGCTAACTGTAGTCGGTCTGCCGGGTTTTGCCATGCTGCTGATGGGGATGGGGCTGGGCGGCTGGGCCTTGCTCGAGATGCGTATCCTCAATCGCCTGTTTGCCGGCCCTTTGCCGCTGGGTTTGCGGCCTACGCTGGGGATAGAAATCGCGCCTGCCGCAGTCGGTACGCTGGCGGCGGCCACCGTATGGCCTATGCTGTCTGCCGACTTCATCATGATAGGCTTGGGGATAGCCAGCGGACCGGTGTTTGCGGTGCTGACGCGCTGGCGCTGGTGGAGCCAGACCCCGTTTTCTTTCAGTTTCTGGTCGTTTTCTTTTCCGGCGGCAGCGCTGGCGTCCTGCATCGCCGAAGCGGTGCGGCGCGGTGGCTGGCCGCCGGAGGTGGCCTTGGGCGCGGTGTTGCTGGCTAGTTCGGTGATCCTGTTTTTGGCCGTCCGCACCCTGAACCTGTTGTTGCGCGGGCGTTTGCTGTCACCGGTCTAGCCGTCGCACTGGTCTGCGAGAGTCAGGAAAGCGGCCCGTTAAGGCGACCGTATTCCGCCATTTCGCGTATCAGGCGTACGGTGTCGATATCTGCTTCCTGATAAGCGGAGCGACGGTAATCGTTATACACCTCGTTGGCCAGATCTTCTTCGGCGCTGTGGCCGTCGTCATAGGCGAAGCGTACGAAGAGCGCATGCTGTGCCGGTTCTTCTATGCTCATGCGCAACGACGATTGCGGGATGTCTTTCTGCTCTGCCACGTGGTAATGCACATGTTCCAGATGCACCAGGCTAACCGTATCGACTACGGTCAGTTCGCCATAGCGCAGGCTGCGCGACATACTCACTTCGGTACGCTCGCTAATGCTGGCCTCGTCGATGTAGGTGACGAATAATTTCGGCGATTCTGCCCGCAATACCAGGCCGCGCCACAGTTGTTCGCGCGTGATGACTTCCGTCAGCGGGTTGTGCAGTTCATTGATTTCTACTAAGTGTTCGAATTTCATAGCCGGTATCCTTGTTCAAGCAGGCTAGTTTACTCCGCTTAGGCTGACGCGGAAATAGAAAATCCATTTTGGCATGCCGCCAGCGCGCATATACCATGCGCCTTGCAGGCCAGGCAGGCAGTTGTCTAAACGACAGGTAGAAGATTTAATTGGTCAGCCAAGCGATTTTAAAGCCTATCAAACAGGAAAGGCTTGGATTCCATTCGGAGGTATCTTTAGTAAAGATACCTATAGAGTTGAAACTTTTTACAAGGGAGAGGGGCAACTATGCGAAACAGGGCACAAAATTATTTCGTATCACAGCTGATCCAACTGCAAATGGTTATCAATGATTATTTAAGTTCGAGCGTGCTTTGATTTCCAAGCAAGATCAGTGTAGTCAGACTCGATTGATTATGCGCTTTTTCGATGTCGCCAATATTGCCCGCTCCCTTTTGCTATCGAGCCAAAAGCTAAAAATGTTATAAAAACTTTTTAATCGGACACTCTTGCCTTATGCCCCACAGAAAAGGCGCGGGGCTTTCTGCTGATGATGGACTGAGGGCAAGCGCTGGTATGGGGTAAAGCCTTGGAAGTTGTTGATCGACTTGGCTTGACGCCGCTGATATTTCAGACCTGCACTTAGGTGCATAAGCGGATAAGGTGGACGCACATCGATAGTAGGCTCGAATGATGTTGGAAACGAGGCAAGCCCAGCGCGCATAATCCATGCGGCTTTCCAGCCTGCCTGGCCTGCGAGCCGCATGGAATATGCGCCTGCGGGCAGCTGGCTTTAAACAATCGCAGCCCCCCGTATTCTGGACGGCAGCGAGACTAAGATCGGCGTCATTTCTTTGTGAAAGCCCTTGATTTAATTGATTATTATTGATTTTGACGTCATACTGCACGACCTCCAAATAATTGCTTTGGAACCGAATAAATAATGTATTTTTAACAAAAATAAGGCGTTTTTACATGAGCACAGCGCGGCTGAGTTTCTCTATCGCTAGCCATGCCGCTTGGGCTCCTGGAGTGGAGAGTGCTGCGGCCTGGCAGGCTTGGGCGCAGGCACCGCATCCGTTCGCGGCGCAAGGCGAGCCTAAGCTGGCCGAGATGCCGCCTATGTTGCGCCGGCGTGCCGGTTTTTTAGGCAAGATGGCGCTACAAGTGGCGTATCAATGTAGCGATGGGCGGCGTGATCTGCCTACGGTATTTTGTTCGCGACACGGCGAAGTGGCGCGTGCGGTGGAGTTGATCGATGCTTTAGTGCGCGCTGAGCCGCTCTCGCCGACCGCTTTTGGTTTGGCGGTGCATAACGCTAGTGCCGGGCTATTTTCGATAGCGCGCGCTGATCAGGCCAATACTCTGGCGCTGGCGGCGGGTGCCAGCAGTGTCGAACATGCGGTGCTAGAGGCTTGCAGCCTGTTGGCAGACGGCAATACTGAGGTCTTGCTGGTGGTCTATGATGATTCTTTGCCAGCCATATTCTCGGAATTTCAGGACTGCCAGGAACAGCCGCATGCCTGGGCCTGGTTGATGGTGGCGGCCGCCGAACAGCCTGTGCACCTAGAGTGGAGCGCCTGCAGCAGCGCGCCATTGGCCGTTACACAGGGGCTGCCGGTGAGTTTGGCAATTTTGCAATTTCAGTTATCCGGTGCCGCCAGCTTAGAGCGCCAGCTCGATGGACGATGCTGGCGCTGGAGCCGGGATGCCTGATCGCCTGGAATATTATTGGCGGGTGTTTGCCACAGGGCTCTGTTTTGTTAGCTTTGGAATCGGTGGGCTATTCTTAGGTGTGCTGGTGTTTCCCTTGATTAACATCATGCTCAGGCAGCGGCAGCCGCGCATACGCTGCGCGCGTGCCGTATTACGCGTTACTTTTCGCGCCTTCGTTGGTATGATGCATGCCCTTGGCGTATTGCGCTATGAAATCATCGGTCTAGAAAAGCTGCAGCGGCAAGGCTTGCTGATACTGGCAAATCATCCTACTCTGATAGACACCGTGTTCTTGATGGCGTTGGTGAAGCGTGCCGATTGTATTGTCAAAGCAGGCTTGTGGAACAACCCCTACATGCGCGGTCCGGTGCGGGCGGCAGGCTATATCAATAACGATCAGGGTCAGCAACTGGTAGCAGATTGTATTCGTTCTTTGCAAGACGGAAATAACCTCATCATTTTTCCGGAAGGCACGAGGACGGAAAAAAATGCGGCGATTTGCATGAAACGCGGTGCTGCAAACATTGCAGTACGCGGTGCGCGCAATATCACGCCAGTGTTGATACATTGCGCACCGATGACCTTGGGCAAGGGCGAGAAGTGGTGGCAGATACCGCCGCGTAGAGCGCAGTTTCGGATAGAAGTGTTGGACGATATTCCAATTGCTGGTTTTATCGACGCGGCAGCCAGCGAAGTCATGGCGGCACGTCGTTTAACAGATTATTTACAAAGTTATTTTACTCAGGAATACCAACGTCATGCTTGAACAAGAAGTGAAACAATTGATTATCGATGCGCTGCAATTGGAAGACATGAGCGTCGCCGATATTGACAGCGATGCAGCCTTGTTTGTCGAGGGCCTGGGTTTGGATTCTATCGATGCGCTGGAGCTGGGTGTGGCGCTGCAAAAACGTTATGGCATTTCGCTGTCTGCCGATTCGGAAGATACGCGTCGCCATTTCGCCTCGGTGCGCGCACTGACGGCATTGATAGAAACCAGCAGAAAGAAATAAGAGGACCGTGTCATGGTAGTGGTAAGCGCAATGAGTAAAGAAGAGCTGTATGCTTGGGTGGTGGATTTGCTGGCTGAAATGTTTGAGCTGGATAAGGCGGATATGCGGCCAGAGTCTAACCTATATGCCGATCTCGATATCGACAGCATCGATGCGGTCGATCTGGCGGTGAAATTAAAACAAATGACTGGCAAACGTCTGCAACCGGAAGTGTTCAAGACCATACGCACTATCAGCGATGTGGTCGATGCATTAAGCGCTTTGGCACCGGAGTAAACGCCATCAAACGCAACTTACTGAGCGTGATGATGAGCGTGTTGGCGGTAATCATCACGCTGATCTATCCACTGGCGATCTGGTTTGGACACGGACAGGTACAACCACGTTGGCTGGCACTACTGTTATTGCTGGCAGTGGCAACCCGTTTGCCGACGCTGGCGATCAGTCGGGTAGCACGCTGGTCGGTGTTGGCGGGCATGCTCTTGGTGCTGCTGGCCGTATGGAATAATGCCCTGTTGCCGCTGAAACTATATCCGGTGCTGGTCAATGCCGGCTTGTTGGCTGCATTCGGCTACAGTTTGCTGGCACCGCCGTCTATGGTGGAGCGGCTGGCACGCATGCGTGAGCCCGACTTGCCTGCGGTTGCTGTCGGATATACGCGGCGTGTGACCCAGGTCTGGTGCGGTTTTTTCATACTCAATGGCGCGCTGGCATTCGCTACTGCCTTATGGGCATCTGAAGCGCTCTGGTCTTTGTACACAGGTGTGATTTCCTATCTGTTGATGGGTGCTCTGTTCGGCATAGAATTTTTGCTGCGCCTGCGTTTTAAGCGTCTACATCATGTCTGATAGTCTGCTTAATCTGGTTCAAGTGCTGGCGGCGCGGCCGTCCAGCTCGGTGCTGGGCTGGCGCCATCAGCAAGCAGTAGACGCAGCGGATTTTCTAGCCAGCGTAGCGCGTTGGCGCAATTTGTTAAGCGCACAAGCAGGGCAAAATTTCGCCCTGTATCTGGAAGACAGCCTGGAATTTGCTGCTGCTTTACTGGGCGGCTGGCATGCTGGTAAAACCCTGTGGCTCAGCGCCGATACCCTGACTAGTAGTTGCACAGCTCTGGCCTTACAGGTCGATGGATTTTTAGGTGAATTTCCATCTGAATACGCCCCCGTTCAGCCTACTGTAGAGGTACCATTTCAGGTCACTGCTTATCCGGCTTTGGAGTCTGATTTTCTGGCCTTAGTGGTACATACTTCAGGCAGCACCGGCGTGGCGCAAGCATGCCCCAAACGCATGTCGCAGCTAGCCAGTGAAGTGGCGACACTGGAGGCCCAGTTTGGTGCCGCTTTAGGGCGATGTGCGATCGTCGCTACGGTGTCGCATCAGCACATTTACGGTTTATTGTTTAAGTTGTTGTGGCCGCTCTGCGTTGGCCGTGCGATCCACGCACACAGTCAAAATTTCCCGGAAGCCTTGGCAGTTTTACTGGGGCACGCACCGTGCGCCCTGATCGCTAGTCCTGCACATCTGAAACGTCTGCCTGCGCATTTGGATTGGTCGGCGGCGCGGCAAAACCTGCGGGCGGTATTTTCCTCGGGCGGGCCTTTGTCTTTGGCGGCAGCGCAGCATAGCGCGGCCCTACTCGGCCAGATTCCGCGTGAGGTGTATGGCAGTTCCGAAACCGGAGGTATCGCCTGGCGTCAGCGTGATCTGCAGTCAAATAGTGAGGATGCAGCCTGGCAGGCTTTGCCAGGCGTCAATTGGCGGCTGGAGCCGCAAGAAAATTTGCTGGAAGTGCGTTCTTCCCATCTGCTTGAGGATGGCTGGTTACGCCTGGCCGATCGCGCCCAGGCCTGTGGTGAACAGCATTTTTTGCTGTTGGGACGTAGCGACCGTATCGTCAAGATAGAAGAAAAAAGGGTGTCGCTGGATGCCATTGAAAGTCTGTTGTCGGCCAGTTCGCTGGTGGCTGAGGTGCGCCTGGTGGCACAGCAACTCTATGCCACACAGCGGGAGGGCTTGATCGCCTTTGTGGTCTTGTCGGATGCCGGTAAGAGCTACTTGGCGCAGCATGGTAAATTGGCCGTCAACCGTAGCCTCTTGGCCAGTCTGAGCGGCGCAGTCGAAGCGGTTGCCTTACCGCGCCGCTGGCGTTATCTGGAACAGATGCCACTCAATGCTCAGGGTAAAACCACCCAGGCGCTATTGCTGGAGTCCTTATCTTCTGAAGCCGCAGCGCCTATCAAGGCCGATCCCAGGCCACGCCTGCCGCATAAGCGACTGCTGGAGCGTGATGCCAAGCGGGTCGCATTGGAAGTGATTGCACCGGCTGATTTATTGTATTTTGATGGGCATTTTTCGCAAGTGGCGATTTTGCCCGGGGTGGTGCAATTAGACTGGGCGATCCACTATGGGCGCGAATATTTTGCCTTGCCCTCATGTTTTGAGGCGGTGCATGCTCTGAAGTTTCAACAACTGATACGCGCCGATACGCCGGTCACTTTGGAATTGATTTTTGACGTACAAAAAAACAGTTTAAATTTTCGATATTTTTCTGCGCTGCATGCGCATTCCAGCGGGCGCATTTTGTTTCGCGCTGCAGACGCAATTTAAGTAGGCCTTTTTTTAAGACAGCATGCTAGATAAGAAGTTTTCTCCCGAGGCGCAAAGCGCTTTTGCAGCACGTTATGAGGCACAAAAAATCGCCTACGCTCCGGTGGTGTTTCAGGCCGTGCGTTACGCCTGGAAGCGCGGCATGTTGCAAGCCTTGGCTGACGCCGGTGCGAGTGGTGTAAGCCTGAGCGCCTTGGTGGCTAGTGGACGCTGGAGCGAGTATGCCCTCAAAGTGGCGCTAGAGACTAGTCTGGCCGCTGGCGTGGTGTATCTGCGCGATGGTAGCTATGTGCTGGATAAAACCGGTTACTGCATACTGACCGACAAAATGACGCAGATAAATTTTGATTTCAATCACGATGTTTGTTATCAGGGTCTGTTTAAACTGGATGCGTCGCTGGATCAGCAGCAGCCCCTAGGTTTGCCTAGTTTGGGTGACTGGGATACCTTGTATCAGGGTTTATCAGAGTTGCCTGAGCCTGCCAAGAGCAGTTGGTTTGCCTTTGATCATTTCTATTCCGATAGCTCCTTCCCGGAAATATTACCGGATGTGTTTGCCACGGCACCGCGCAAAGTAATGGATATCGGTGCCAATACCGGCAAGTTTAGTTGCGCGGCGTTGGCGTATAAGCCGACGGTAGAGTTACATTTGGTGGATTTGCCACAGCAACTGGCGGTAGCCGCAGTCACTTTACAAAACGCTGGAGTGCAGCAGCGTGCGCATTTGCATGCGCGTGATTTGTTAGACCCCGCTGCGACGCTGCCTGCTGGTATGGATGTGATCTGGATGAGTCAATTTCTAAGCTGCTTTAGTGAAGCCGCAATTGCCAGTATTTTGCAACGCGCTGCGGCAGCGCTGGCACCGCGCGGACAATTATTGATCATGGATACCTTCTGGGACAGACAACAGTATGATATCGCTGCGTATTGTCTGATCAATACTTCGCCTTACTTTACTGCGATGGCGAGTGGAAATAGCAAGATTTATGAGAGTAGCGATTACATACGCCTGGCTGGCCTGGCCGGCTTGCAATTGGTGACGGTACGCGACGAGATTGCTTACTGCCATAGCCTGTTGCGATTTGCCGCGATCGACGGGGGTGATGATGTTTAAAGCTTGTGTAGTCATCCCTGTGTACAACCATGAGCAAGCGATTGCTGTGGTGGTGGCTCAGGTATTGGCACATGATCTTCTGTGTATTTTGGTGGACGATGGCAGTAACGCAGCGTGCGCAGCTGTGCTCGATGCCTTGGCCGCCAGTGCCCCGCAGCGCTTGATTTTACTGCGCCATGCCAGTAATTGCGGCAAGGGTGCTGCGGTGCTGACTGGCATGCGGTATGCCTACGCTAGCGGCTATAGTCATGCACTGCAGGTAGACGCTGATGGACAGCACAACGTCAGTGATTTTCCGGCGTTTCTGGCATTGGCTGCCAGATATCCGGCAGCAGTGATTGCCGGTTGCCCGATTTATGATGAAACTGTGCCAGCGCTGCGTTTGTATGCACGCTACCTGACGCATGTCTGGGTCTGGATTAATACGCTGTCGTTCCAGATCAAAGATTCCATGTGCGGTTTTCGGGTGTATCCGCTGGCTTGCGTCACAGCGCTGGCTGCACATCAAAAGCTAGGTTCGCGTATGAATTTTGATACCGAGGTTTTGGTGCGTTTGCATTGGGACGCTGTGCAAATCATTAATTTGCCTACCCGCGTCAGTTACCCTTTAGATGGGGTTTCGCATTTCCGTGTGTGGCTAGATAATGTGCTGATTACGCGTATGCATACCAGTCTATTTTTCGGTATGTTATGGCGATCGCCGCGCTTGCTCTGGCGCAAATGGCGGACGCGATGAGTGAGATGATGAAAGAAAAAAATCAGCATTGGGCATCGCTGAATGAACTCAGTTTCATCACTGGCATGCGTGTGCTGTTCTGGATATTCCGGTTGTTCGGACGCTGGCCATTTCGAGTCGTGCTTTACCCGGTGCTGCTTTGGTATGTGATGACTAAGCCGCGACCTCGGGCAGCTTCCAAAGATTATTTGCGACGTATCAGCGGCTACGTTGCGGTGCCTACTGGTATCCCTGGTGTGATCCTACACTTTGCCGCTTTTGCCGAAAACATTTTGGATAAAATGTTGTTATGGGGAGGGCTGTATAAGACCGAGGATGTGCAGTTTCATGGTGTGGCAAAGATGGAGCAATTAATCCGCGAGCGACGTGGTGCTGTGCTGGTGTGTTCCCATCTCGGTAACCTGGAGCTGTGCCGGGTCTTGTCTTTAAAGCGGCCGGGTTTGCGCCTGACTATCCTGGTGCATACCAAGCATGCAAAGGCCTTTAATCAATTACTGGCGGCGCTCAATCCCGCCAGCCAGCTCAATTTGATGCAAGTGAGCGAGATCACCCCGGCTACCGCGATGATACTGGCCGAAAAAGTCGAGCAAGGCGAATTTATAGTGATCGCCGGCGATAGAGTGCCGTTAGCGCAGTCACCGCGCGTTGCGCTGGTTAATTTTTTTGGCGCACAGGCGGCGTTCCCGGTCGGACCTTATGTCCTGGCGAGTATTTTGCATTGCCCGATTTATATGTTGTTCTCGCATCAAGCTGGTAAGCATGCAGAGATACATTTCGAGCTCTTGCATGCGGCACCTCGTTTGCCGCGCGAAGGACGCGAACAGGTCTTGGCAGATTTAGCCGGCTCGTATGCCAACCGCCTGGAATATCATTGCCAGCGCGTTCCACTGCAATGGTTTAATTTTTACGATTTTTGGCATTTACCCGAATTGGATACTACTGATGCAGTCCGCTGAACATAAGCCGCCACTGCGTGCGGTGCGCTTTGACCAAAGCCGCCTTTGTATAGAAGATATTGTGGAGATCGCCAAGGCTAGCGCACGCGCCAACCTTTCGGCGGCACCGGAGTTCCGTGCCGCGATCACTCGTGGTGCGGATTTTTTGGACCGCTTATTGCGCGAAGATGGCACTATCTACGGCGTTACCACAGGTTATGGCGATTCCTGTACGGTGACAGTGCCAGCGGAATTGATCGCCGAATTGCCGCATCATTTATACACTTACCACGGTTGCGGTCTGGGCGAGTATTTCACGCCTGCGCAAACGCGTGCCGTGATGGCGGTCAGGCTTGCCTCGCTGAGCAAGGGTTTTTCGGGTGTCTCGGTGGCCTTGCTGGAGCAGATCGTAGCCCTGCTGGATGCGGATTTACTGCCCTTAATTCCTTCAGAAGGATCGGTAGGCGCGAGTGGCGATTTAACCCCACTGTCGTATTTGGCGGCCGCCTTGTGTGGCGAGCGCGAAGTCTTGCGCGCGGGCCAGCAAGTGCCAGCAGCACAGGCGCTACGCGAAGCGGGCATTACGCCCTTGCGCTTACGACCAAAAGAAGGTCTGGCCATCATGAATGGTACGGCCGTGATGACGGCACTGGCTTGCCTGGCGTATGACAGAGCCGCCTATCTGACGCAATTGACGACCCGCATTACCGCGATGGCATCGTTTGCTTTGGATGGCAATGCCCATCATTTCGATGAGACTCTATTTTCGGTTAAACCGCATCCCGGTATGCAGACAGTGGCAAGTTGGTTGCGCCAGGATCTGCCGTGCGAACAGCTAGAGCGTAACGGCAAACGCCTGCAAGACCGCTATTCAATCCGCTGCGCGCCGCATGTGATCGGTGTGTTGGCCGATGCCCTGCCGTTTTTCCGCCAGTCTATCGAGAATGAACTCAATAGCGCGAACGATAATCCCATCATTGACGCCGAGGGCGAGCGGGTGCTGCATGGCGGCCATTTTTATGGTGGTCATATTGCCTTCGCGATGGATGGCATGAAAAACGCGGTGGCCAATCTGGCCGATTTGCTGGACCGGCAAATGGCCTTGCTGGTCGATAGTCGTTATAACCACGGCTTGCCAGCCAATTTGTCGGGCGCCGAAGGTCCGCGCGCCGCGATTAATCATGGCCTCAAGGCGCTGCAAATCAGCGCCTCGGCATGGACTGCAGAAGCACTCAAACTCACCATGCCGGCCTCGGTTTTTTCGCGTTCTACGGAGTGCCATAATCAAGACAAAGTCAGTATGGGCACCATCGCGGCACGCGATTGTTTGCGGGTGTTGGAGCTCACCGAACAAGTGGTGGCAGCCTTATTGATCACGGTGCGTCAAGGCGTCTGGTTGCGTTGCCGCCTCAATCCATCAATTGCGCCGGAAGCGCCTTTGCAGCAAATGATGCAGGCCTTGAGCGAGGATATTGCGGCCGTCGAGGAAGACCGCAGACTGGAACCGGATTTGCGTTTGCTATTAGAGCGGATACGTCAGCAAGCCTGGAGCCTGTATGCGTAAGCCGGCAACCTCTAGTCGCTGGTGGGCAGAAATCGAGATGCAGGTGCAGTTCTTTGATCTCGACCCTATGGAGATAGTTTGGCACGGCAATTACGTTAAGTATTTGGAAGTAGTGCGTTGTGCTTTGCTGGATAAGATCGCTTACAACTATCTGGAAATGAAAAATTCTGGATACGCCTGGCCAGTGATAGACCTGCAGTTGCGCTATGTAGGACCGGCCAAATTTGGTCAGATTTTGACTCTGCGAGCCGACCTGGTCGAATGGGAAAACCGCTTGAAGATAGACTATCTGATCAGCGATAAGGCGAGCGGCAAGCGACTGACACGCGCCAGCACTACTCAGGTTGCGGTAGCGATCGATAGTGGCGAAATGTGCTTTGTTTCGCCGCCGGTCTTGTTTGAAAAATTAGGAGTTAAGTTGCAATGACACTCAAACAGCTGTTTATTAGTATGGCCGTGATGAGCGCCGCACTGCCTACGTTTGCTGCGGCACCAGTGGCCAAGATACAGTCTATGTTGGCGAAGCCGGCGATTTTATGCGGAAGATTTGATCAGAGCAAACAACTCACCGGTATTAAAAAACCGCTGGCATCGAATGGGCGTTTTTGTGTGGTGGCAGGTAAGGGCGTCTTGTGGCGCACGCTGCAACCGTTCCCGAATACTCTGCGTCTGACGCGGGAAGAGATCGTGCATTTTCAGGGTGACCGAGTCGCCATGCGTCTGGATGCCAAACAAGAACCAACCGTGCGTATGATCAATAGCGTGCTGTTCTCGCTGTTGTCGGGTGATCTGGCGCAACTGGAGAATTTGTTTGAAGTAGAAGGCAGTGCCGATCAACATAGTTGGAAGGTTGCGCTCAAGGCACGCGAGCCTGCCCTGGCTAAGGCGATTGGTGCCATCAGCCTGGATGGTGCTGCTTACGTTAAAAATATCTCTATCAATGAGGCTAGCGGCGACCGTAGTCACATCGTGTTTTCTGCGATACAAACTGGCGAGACTGCCATGTTGGCAGAAGAAGCGGCGCTATTTTGACGAAGCCGCGCGCTCTTGCCGTAATTTGGGCCTTGGTGGTGGCGCTGTTATTGGCACATAACGCCTCTCTGTGGCTGGGCCAGCGCATTGCTCCGGACACCGATATTCTGGCCTTGTTACCGGTGCAGGAACGCGATCCTATCTTGCAAAAATCATTTACCCAGATGGTCGATGCGGCGCAGCAGCGTGTCGTGGTACTGGTAGGAGCAAAGGATTGGGCCGATGCCAAACGTGCTGCTGATGCCTATGCAGCGGTGCTGCGTACTCGTCCTGATTTAATCGCGACCATGCAACTCAACGAGCAAAATCAGGCCGACTGGTTGAGTAAATTCCAGCAGCACAGCCTGATATTGATGAGTTCCGAACAAGAGGCGCAATTGCATAGTAAGCCAGCGCAGTTTTGGTTGGATGCCGCTCTGAGTAAGCTTTACAGTCCTTTCGCCGGACCAAAATTAGGTGCCTGGCGCGACGATCCCTTCGGCCTATTTGCCGGCTGGATGCAAGAGCGGGCGCAAGAGACCCCAGTACGTCCACGTGACGGACATCTGTTTGTAGCCAATGCCGAAAAACAGTATGTCTTACTGCCCTTAACTTTGCAGGTGCCGGCATTTTCGATTAGCGCACAACAGGCCTTGTTACCGCTGCTGGCGCAAGCCAAAGCGAGCGCCTTACTTACTGTGCCCGCCACCGAGGTGATTAGTGCTGGCGTGATTTTGCATGCGGCGGCGGCGGGTGAACAGGCCAGCGGCGAGGTTTCAACTATCGGTCTGGGCTCGCTGTTAGGCATCATCGTTCTGATGTGGTTCAGCTTTCGCTCGTTTAAGCCTATCGTCTTGGTGATGCTCTCTATCGCCATCGGTTGTCTCGGTTCTATCTCCTTGTGTTGGCTATTTTTTGAACGCATCCATTTGCTGACCCTGGTTTTTGGTGCCAGTCTGATCGGGGTGGCGCAAGACTATGGTCTGTATTTTTTGTGTAACCGCCTCACCGCCGATCCTAAGTTAGATTCCTCGCAACTACTAAAAAGTTTAATGCCGGGCTTATTGCTAACCCTGCTCACGACGGTGATCGGTTATCTGGGATTGGCGCTGACACCATTTCCCGGCCTGCGTCAGATGGCACTGTTCTCGGGACTAGGTCTGGTGTTTGCCTGGCTGACCGTGGTCTGCTGGTTCCCGGTATTGATCAATGCCGCTGCACTTAAGAGCGGCGCTCTGCTGCGTAGCAATGCGGCGCTCTTGCGTCATTGGCCCTTGCTGCGTTGGAATCGGGCTAGCGGCTTAGGTTTTGCGCTGTTTGCGCTGGTAGTGGCATACGGTTGCGCCCGTCTCGGTGCCAACGATGATATTCGGCTACTGCAAAATTCACCGGCGCATTTGATCAGTGACCAACTTAAACTAAGTAAGTTACTCGATGCGCCGACCCCGGTGCAATTCTTTCTGGTGCGCGCCGACACTGCTGAAGGCGTATTACAGCGTGAAGAAAGCTTGCGTCGCAAGCTAGATCCTTTGATTGCACAGCACACGATCAGCGGCTATCAGGCCATCTCGAATTGGGTGCCGTCGGCACAGACGCAGGCCACACGCCGCAGTTTACTGGAACAAAAACTGCTGGGTGAAGGCATGGTGTTGAGTCAATTGGCGACACAAATCGGTGAAGACGCTAGTTGGGTCAGCGCTACCCGCAGCCACTTGTTAGGCGCAAGTCAGTTACTCACGCCTGAGGCCTTTCTGCAAACGCCTGCCAGCGAGCCATGGCGGCATTTGTGGCTGGGGCAAAACCAGGGCAAGGGTGAATATGCCAGCATCGTTGCCTTACGTGGTTTGTCGTATGCTGATCTGCCTGTGCTGGCGCGGGCAGGCAGCGGGCTAGATGGCGTGCAGTGGGTCGATAAGGTTGCCGAAATTTCTTCGGTGCTGGGACGTTATCGCGCGTATATGGGCTGGGTGGTGTTGGCCTCGTATCTACTGGTGTATGGCTTGATGTATCCGCGCTACCGGCGCAATACCTGGCGCGTGCTTTTGCCCACCGCTTTGGCGAGTTTAGCCACGTTGGCAATCTTTGGCTATGCGGGGCAAAATCTGCAGTTATTTCATGTGCTCGCCTTGATGCTATTACTCGGGGTCGGGGTGGACTATGGCATCTTTATGCAAGAGCAGCCCGATCGACGCGATGCGACTTCCTGGACGACGGTCGGCTTGTCGGCAGCCAGCACCATACTCTCTTTCGGTTTATTGGGTCTGAGTAAAACCCCCGCATTGCAGGCCTTCGGCCTGACCATGCTAATAGGAACTGCCATGGTATGGCTGATCGTACCGATTTTTGGAAAAGAAAAGACAGATGCAAAAAATTGAAACTACTGATGTCTTAATCATAGGCGCAGGTCCCTCCGGTGCCGTAGCGGCAGCATTATTGCGTCAGCAAGGGCGCGCAGTGCTGGTGTTAGAACGGGAAGAATTTCCACGTTTCTCTATAGGCGAAAGCCTACTGCCCCAGAGCATGGAATATCTGGAACAGGCCGGCATGTTGCGTGCGGTAGTCGAGGCCGGTTTCCAGTTCAAGAACGGCGCTGCTTTTGTGCATAATGGGCGCTACACCGATTTCGATTTTCGCGATAAACATAGTGCGGGCTGGGGCACCACTTACCAGGTGCAACGCGGCCAGTTTGACCATATTCTCGCAAAAGAAGCTGAACGTTTCGGTGCCGAGATCCGCTATCGGCATGAAGTAAAGACGGTGGATTTAAATGATAAACCGCTGGTGACAGTGCAAGACCCTGATGGAAAAATTTATCAGGTAAAGGCCGAATTTATTCTCGATGCAAGCGGTTTCGGCCGCGTACTTCCGCGCCTGCTGAAGCTGGAAACACCGTCCAATTTCCCAGTACGTGGCGCTATTTTTACGCACATAGAAGATGGCATCACAGCGGGTTTTGACCGGAATAAAATCCGGGTCACGGTACATCCTCAGCATTGCAATGTCTGGTTCTGGACGATTCCCTTTGCAGGTGGTCGTTGTTCTCTCGGTGTCGTGGCTGAGACTAGTTTTCTGGAGCGCTATCAAGGTAGTGATACCGAAAGACTGCAAGCCATCGTGGCCGAAGAACCATCCTTGCGAGAACTTTTGGCCAATGCCAAATGGGATACGCCGGCACGCCAAATCGTGGGCTATTCTGCCAATGTCGCCTCGCTCTGGGGTAAGGGTTATGCGCTGCTAGGCAATGCCGGTGAATTTCTTGATCCGGTGTTTTCTTCGGGCGTGACCATCGCGGTCAAATCGGCCGCTCTGGCGGCGGCAGTATTGCAGCGCCAGTTCGCCGGTGAGCAGGTCGATTGGCAAAACGAGTACGGCATTCCGCTACGAAAAGGCGTCGATACTTTCCGTGCCTTCGTAGAATCCTGGTATGCAGGCGGCTTTCAAAATATCATTTTTCATGAAGCGCAACAGCCAGAAATTCGTCGCATGATTTCCTCTATTCTGGCCGGCTACGCTTGGGATCAGAGTAACCCCTTTGTCAAAGAAACAGTGCGCCGTCTGGCCGCGTTGGAAGTCCTATGTACGCCAGTATAAGACGCTGGCTGCGGCTGCTTGCGCTGCCAGCCTTGCTGGCATTGAGTGCTTGCACTAGCCTGACTAGCCAGCCAAATGCCAGACTGGGCTTACAATTGAGTCCGGCGCTGCTGGGGCAAGCTATCTCTTTGCAGCAGCACCTGAAGGTGGAGCGCAATGGCCGTATCGATGAACTCGATGCGGCGCTGGAAGTAGATGCTGAGCATCTGGAGCTGGTCGGTCTGGCCTTCGGTCAACGCGTGCTGAGCCTGCATTATGATGGCAATAATTTGAGCTCATGGCGACACGTGATGCTACCGGCGCAAGTGCGTGCTGAAGACGTCTTGGAAGACTTGCAACTCTGTCTGTGGCCTGCGGATGCCATCAGCGCTGCCTTACCGGCTGGTTGGCGGGTGCAGGACCAGGGTTTGCGACGTAGCCTGTATTTTTCCGATACCATCGTCGCGACCATAGACTACAGCGGTATGCCACGCTGGAGCGGTAGTATTATTTTGAATAATTTGCGTTACCAATACAGGCTCAGCATACAGTCTGTAGCCAGCGAACCTTAAGCCAGAAACACACTATGCTGTATTTAAATCACTGTGGAATTGTCTGCGCACTCGGTAACAGCACCGAGCAGGTCAAACTGCGTCTGTTTGATAGCGGCACGAGTGGCACTAGTCTGACATTCAGCGATGCCTATTCGCCTGGCCGGGTCTTAGCGCTGGGTTGTGTCGCTGGCACATTGCCGTCTATGACCGCCTTGCCGATTACCCAACGCAGCCGGAATAATCAGCTGGCGCTGGCCGCGCTGGCACAGATCCGTCCGGCGCTCGATGCTGCAATTGCGCGTTACGGCGCAGACCGTATCGGTATTGTGATTGGCACCAGTACCTCTGGTGTTGCAGGTACAGAATCAGCATTACGGCAATATGCTTTAGAGCAAACTCTGCCCGCAGATTTTCATTATGCGCAGCAAGAGATGGGCTCGCCAGCGGCCATGCTGGCAGCAGAATTAGGTATCAGCGGCCCGGCCTATGTGCATTCCAGTGCTTGTTCATCGAGCGCCAAAGCGATGGCCAGCGCTGCGCGTTTGATCAAGATGGGCCTGTGCGACGTGGTGCTGACGGGCGGCGTTGATAGTTTATGCGCATTTACCATCGCCGGATTCTCAGCGCTAGAATCGGTGAGTAGCCAAGTCTGTAATCCGCTCAGCGCGAATCGTAATGGCATCAATATAGGCGAAGGTGCTGCCTTATTTTTGATGAGTCGCGCGCCGGCTGCGGTGGCACTGTGCGGCTGGGGCGAATCCTCAGATGGTCATCATATGTCGGCACCCGATCCGGCCGGTGGCGGTGCGCGTCTGGCCATGACGCAGGCCTTACAGCGCGCTGGCTTACAACCAGAGGATATCGATTACATCAATCTGCACGGCACTGCCACACTACAGAACGACGCGATGGAGTCACGCGTGATCGCCGATATTTTTGGCAGCACGGTGTGGACTAGCTCGACCAAACCTTTAACCGGGCATGCCTTGGGTGCTGCTGCGGCACTTGAGGCTGGTTTGTGTTGGCTGGCGCTGCAAGAGGATAATCCTGAGGGCTATTTACCCCCGCACCTCTGGGATGGCATTCCTGATCCGGCTTTACCAGCTCTCAAGCTGGCGCTGCCGAGTAGTCGTCTGGGGCGAACCTTGCGCTGGGCGATGAGTAATTCTTTTGCTTTTGGCGGCTCTAACGCAAGCCTCTTGTTTGGGAGAGTGGCATGAGCTATCCCGATCTACGCGAGCTGGTACCGCATTCAGGGCCTATGGTCTTGCTGGATAAAGTGCTGCTGGCAGATGAAGAGAGTTTGAGTGCCGAAGTCACAATACGGGCCAGCAGTATGTTCTGCGATGGCTCTGGTGTGGCGGCTTGGGTCGGTGTCGAATATATGGCGCAGGCGATTGCCGCGCACGCCGGGTTTTTGGCCAGACAGCGCGGTGATGCAGTCAAAGTGGGTTTCTTGCTTGGCGCGCGACGTTACCAGGCCAGCACGGCGCTGTTTACGCTAGACAGCGTCTTAGTGGTGAGGATCACGCGCTTGCTGCAAGGCGAGAATGGTTTGGCGGCATTTGAATGTAGTATCCATGACAGTGCGATGCTCGATGGCGTCGCGCTGGCGCATGCCACCATCACCGTGTTTCAACCGGATGATGTCGCAGAATTTATACAGGAAATGTAGGGTCTTTTTATGAGTAATGAAAATCAGCAAAACAGCGGCAATAGCGTCCTGGTCACCGGTTCTTCACGCGGCATAGGCAAGGCAATTGCTTTGCGGCTGGCACGCGATGGCTATGACATCGTCTTGCATTGCCGCAGCCAGCGCGCTGAGGCCGATGCGGTAGCGGACAGTATCGTGGCGCTGGGGCGCAGTGTGCGCGTATTACAATTTGATATTAGTCAGCGTGAAGAGACTGCCGCCATTTTATTGGCGGACGTCGAACAGCATGGCTGTTATTACGGGGTGGTAACCGTCTGTCAATTACAGCCGGCGTGGCGCGTCCGATATGCGATGTGCGGGGAAGAGGCGCTCAGCCGTGTGCCTAATCTGGATGGCTTTTTCAATGTGCTTAATCCGCTCACCATGCAAAACGTGAGATTACCGTCAATTGCGTGGCACCAGGTTGATAGAGACCGTATGATCAGTGATGTGCCTATGGAAGAGGCGCTCAAGCTGATACCGGCAAGAAACCCGAAGAAGTGGCTGCCGTAGTGAATGAGTAAGGATGCTGCCTATGTGACGACAAGTGATCTCGGTGAATGGTGGCATGGCTTGATGTCGGAAATATAGATGGAAAATATGCGTCGCGTCGCCGTGACCGGCATGGCTGGTATTAGTCCTTTATGACTGGAGTAGCATACGTGCGCGTCTGGGCGAGTATCGCAATGCCATCGGTTTGCCTTGTCGGATAAATACACGATAATTAGCCTTACTCGATGCTGGGTTGCTGGACCATGCACTGCTGAAAAGCGGACAGATGGGCGTGGCGTTCGGCTCCTCCGCCGGCACCCCGAGTGCCATCGGCGATTTTGGCCGCATGATGGAAGACCGCAGCACCAAGGGGATTAACGCCACCACCTATATCAAGATGATGGCGCATACCGCACCGGTGAATATAGGTGTATTTTTTGGTGTAACCGGAGAATGCCAAGCGAAGCGACCGATACTACCCAATGCTACGCCTGCCGCGCCGTAGTAACGCCACGCGAGCAAATCTCCCCATGGTACGTCGCCGGAAAATCCTGCCCGCATTGCAAGAAGATGATGGCGGATGGAGCCGCAGAGTAAGCCGTCTGGAAGTAAAACAATGTTCAGTGATCATTAAATAACAAAAAGCGTAACTCCTTTATGGACGTTACGCTTTTTTATCTGATCTACTGATGTGGCAAACCAAAAAGAAACAAAAGAAAAAATCTGCTTACGATGCCCAATTGCCGGAAGTTGCACCTGTATTCGTCAAGGTTTGAGTACCGTCACCAGCTGACCCCGAGCCACTAACCGGCGTAGCGGTAACCGTGAAGGTATTATCTGCGCAGGTTGCGGAAAATGTGTAATTTGCGGTTGCAGTCTGTGCGGCGACACCGCATGTGGTTCCGTTTGCGGCCGTCACATATCGACCATTAGTAGTGTAATATCGCTCGAGTGCCTGCGCATGACTACTTAATGCTTGTTGTGCATCACCGCGCCTCGCCTTAACCACGTTTTTCTTATAAGAAGGCAGAGCGATAGCTAAAATAATACCCAAGATCGCCACGGCGATCATTAGCTCAATCAGGCTAAAACCTTTTTCCAGAGACCATCTAGGCATACGCCAATTTTTCATATAAAACTCCAATCACTAATCGGTAGGACAGACATAGGCTATCGTTTGCAGGACGACCACTGAGGTGCTCGCCAATCCCACTCCTCGCCCCATAATGCTATAAGCTTTGCAATCCTCTTTGCCCGTTGGAATCACCGACGGAGGCACAGGATTAGTAAAACTAGAATTATTTAACCAATTAATTAAATATTTTGCGCTGGTAAGTTGCCCGGTAGCGGTAGTTACATCGATAGCGTTGGTATCACTCCAGGCGCTGGGCAGGACTGCGGTAGTATAGGCAACCCCGGTAGTGGCGAGATTAGCGCTTGTGCAACCGACTTCAACGCATATACTGCCACCAGTCCGTAACGCAGCCAAACCTTGAGTTATGGCTTGCTCTGCCGCGAGTTTAGCGCGACCTCTGTCCATATGGCTACCGGCCATACGCTCACTGACCGTGGATGATCTCATACCGGCCATGACAAATAGCGTTACTGCAACCAACAGTATCAAGGATACGATTAAGACAAAACCATTTTGAGTTTTTTGCTCTTTATTCATAAAAATTCCTAACGATTCTTGAGCAAAACGGTGGTCCAAAAAGCACGGTATAATTTTCTGTCATTTTGCGTACCGGCAATATCCGTACCAGAGCAATTTTTCACTAACGCCGGCTTCACTACAGACGAATCAAGCGCCTCGGAACGCAGTAACAGACAGACCTTAACCGAAACAATCTGGTCGGCAGTTACCCCGCCAGGCAAAGCGGTAACATAAGAATCGGCGATACAGTCGCGCGGTTTGGTACCAGCGGTCGTTGGCCCACAGCCAAAATTTTCGGGCGTTAACGCCGGTCCGGTATCAATACCAAACTTGACTAAAAAATCAACCACTTCACTACTATTTCCGGTACCGGATACTGCCGGAGCTATCCAATCGACCGTACCGCATTGCAACTTACCTGTATTGGTTTTTTGTATCACCAGTGTCTGGGCAGTTCCAGCTACCGGCACCGTTCCATCACAAGCGATCAGATTGGTCCCATCGGCTTCGAACCTAGCGGTGAGTACATTCGAGGCAACCTCAATTCGATCTGATGGCATAGCACTCACCGGTGTCTGCCGGAAACCGGCCTGGGAGACGATACGCTGTATCATGGAAATCGCATAGCGCCCCTCTTCAGCCAGCGGAGCCTGCATCCCCTGGACCTTATAAGTTTGCTTGGACGACACATAAGAGGCACTCACCGCTACCAAAGCGACCATAGAGATCGTGATAGCAACCAATAACTCAACCATGGAAAAACCATTTTTGCGCATATCCATCATTCGATTACCACGCTATAGGTTGAGGTTGAATTATCTTTGCGATTATCCAACCAGGTTATCGTCAAGGTATAGCGAAAATAATCAGGACTAGCACTGGGTACCGCGACAAGCGTAAAACTCGCTGTGGGCAACTGCGATTTCAAAACATTACTCCACTCCAGCATCTCCGCATTCACCAAAGTCTGATAGGTATTCCTATCAGCTTCCTGACTCGCACAACTTGCCGGGTTCGGGCTACATTTAGAAAAATCGGCAGGTTTATCTGGCGTCACTGTCGCACCAACACTGACGATGAAAGGCGTGCGAACCGCGCGAATTCTATCTGCTAAGTCATTACCAAGATCAACCGCAATGCTACGATAAAACACACTCTGATTCATGGCTATGCTTTTAGACTGCGTCGCACCCAGACCGATCAAACCAAATGCGAGTAGAAAAATTGCAATCATCACTTCAAGCAAACTCATGCCGCTTTGCAGTCCGCCGCGGCAAATCACAATTTGTTTTTTCATCGCGTTCATGAGCATACCGTGCTATCAATTCGTTTATCGACGTGCCCGGAGGCACTTACGTTAACCGTTTGTTGTTTTCGACCCGATACACAAAGAACAAAACTACTGGCCGCAGTGGGAGTACCTAAGGTCGCACCAAACTCTACGCCGGTCGCAGCAGTAGTAATCGTAACACCAGACTTACCAAGAATACGCTGACTAATCGTTGTACCACTAATGAGAACCCAACCGTTCGTCCAATCGGTCACAAGCGCCGAGCAAGCCGTGGCTGAATTAGGAGTGCTTGCGGGGCAAACCTTAAAATTACTACGCTGCTTAATTGCCTCCATACGAGCGGCATTAATTGTGCGCACCAGCAAATCGGCCTGAGAAGACAGTCGCGCATCACGTATCAGATCTCGCATACTAGGTACGCCTATGGCTAATAACACAACCGAAATGCTTAATGTCATCATCAATTCAATTAAGGTAAACCCCGTGACATATTTGCGTAGCAACACCCTGTGACCGGTATTCTTCATTATTTAATCTCACGCCAGACGGTAGTCTCTATACGTATCGCCTCGACACCTGGACCATTCAAAGAATCTTTCCCCAGATCGTCACTACCAACAGTGCCACCGTAGATTGAACCGACGCCTTCAGACGACTGACGTACTATCGTCTTGCCGCGCTTAGTACCTGCCGGAGCATTCCCGGTATACACTGCCATGGAATTGGCTTCCCTTAGAGCAATCACACTTCCTATATCATCCCAGCCATCCGTGTTCTGATTTACGGGACCCGTCAATCTCGCAGTGGTAGCGACATAGCTCATCTCGGTAGGAATACCCTCTTTTTGGTAAGCACTGAGATAATCATCGGCACCAGCCCCGATTCGGTCGCCCAATGTAGATTTGCCATCACCATTGATGTCAATAAAACTAAAAGACTTCCCACTCGCCTTGTTTGCCTTGCGGGTTACCGAGCCACTCATAGGATTTAAGCCTACGATCCACCCCTTACCGCCAGGCAGGCATTTCTCGGCACTCACAGGTACGCCTGTACCAAACAAGACTTTGTCATCAAACACCATAGGCGAAGTGACCAAACGCTCACTAGAATCCGGAAGATTCAAATACCAACCAAGTTTCGGCGTGGCCGCAGCCCAGTTTGCGGCAGAAGCCAGATCAAAAGCTTTAGCGGCTGCATCTGCCGTGCTAATTTTTCTATACGTGCCTACCCTCATATTAGTCAAGTTAATATTGGGCGTCGCAAAAGCTTGCTGTTGCAAATCACTAAGGGTAACGGTAATCGGCGATGACGCCATCTTATCAAGAACACCATATAAAGTTTGCGTCGTGGTGTCAGAGCGATCACCATTCGTCAACAACTGACCGGTGCCAAACAAAATGACATTGCCTAACGAGGTGCCATCCGAGGCTTTATTCGCGGGCATGATACCCGGACGCATTACGATAGGATGACCGGTGCCGGCATTGAATATCGGTGTAGTTAGCACTTTAAAATTGACTGCATCATCTGACGTCAAATCAAAACGCCAGAGTTTGCCATCAACATCACCGGCATAAACGTAATCGAGCACACCATCCTGACCAAAATCCAGACCCGCCGGCGAAGATAGTCCCGTGCTATTCGGTACCTCTATTTTTTTGAGCAGGGCGCCAGTATCAGCATTAAGAATATACAACACGGACTCATTGGCCACTTGTGTAAGCGCGCCACTAACCCATTTATTCTGATAACCATTCGACAATATCACGGCAGGCACCACAGCATTGCTACCATTCCTTACGTTGTAGATCACCGGAGCACCGAACGAATATCCCATACCGCTGTCATTGACGTTATTCCACTCCCATTTCACGGCTGAACCCGCACCAGCGGTTATCTGGGCTGCACTAGTGGCATCGACAGCATAATATCCGCGCCCGCCCTGCCCTAAGCCACCGGCAACGATAGTTTTCCAGGAGCCACCCGCTTTGATATCCTGCTGCCGCATACTGCCATTGACATGGTAGGCATGCGGCGTACCGGCACTAGTGCCATAATCTGTCGCCGTCAATGCCTTCAGATTTGGGTAAACCGTGGAAGGGATATAGCCCATCAACTCTGTCATATTGTCAATGCTAAATGCATGCATCATACCGTCATTTGCACCAACCAAGACCATATTACGCGCGGCATTACCGGAGATAAAACTGCTGTAAGCGCTGTCGTTCGTAGAGCCACTGGGCTTTGTTACCACCACTGGCTGTCCGTCAACGATATCCCCCAACAAATTACCGGCACGCGAACGAAAGCCTGTGATCGTCTCGTCGCCACGAACAAAATTTATTGTCTTATTCTGAGCCGTTGCATCTGCACCCAACAATAATTTTTGGGCAGGAGTCATATCTCCACTATTAATGACAAAATTAAACGCAGTCGTAGTGGGCGCGGTTCCGGTTACTTTAGAGGAATATATTTTACGGCTGGCCGCCGCCGGAATGACTGCCTTAGGGTTAGGTGTGCATCCTGCACCCACGGTTCCATCAGCATTCAATAGGAAGCAACGTAACTCCCCATACCAGCCATTGGGATTAAATACCGGTTGAAACACCCTGTTGCCAGCAGCCGTGGTTTCACTTTGGGTCGCCACACCACCTGCGTTCGATGTGGAAGCAACGATACTGTCAATAGATGATCAATTTTGCATCTTATCTTGGATTAGCCAGACCGGGGCAGGCTGTGCGCGTTACAATAGCGCCTGCCAGTTTTTCCGGAAAACGTTTTCCATCATGGATAGCGATGACTGCTTTTCGCTGGTGCAGGATCTGGCGATTACCACCGACAAGCAATTGATACGCCGCATCCAGACCGATATGTCGCTGTGGAAGAATGGCCTGGTCGATCCGGAAGTGGCGCTGGCGCAGGCCAAGGACGAAGACGAGGCGATTTCGGCGCGGATTTACCGCAGCTATGTAGCGACCTTGTCGGCCTATCAGGCGGTCGATTTCGATGACCTGATACGCTTGCCGGTAGAGCTGTTTCGCATCAACGAGCAGGTGCGCGACAAATGGCAGCGCCGCCTGCGTTATCTGCTAGTCGATGAATACCAGGATACCAATACCTGCCAGTACGAACTGGTGAAACTGCTGGTTACCGGTATCGGCAAGAAGCCGATGTTTACCGCAGTGGGCGACGATGATCAGGCGATTTACGCCTGGCGCGGCGCCACTATCGAAAACCTGAAAACCCTGGGGGTGGATTTCCCGGATCTGAAACTGATCAAGCTGGAGCAAAATTACCGTTCCAGTACCCGCATCCTGCAGGCGGCCAATTCGGTAATCGGGAATAACCCCAAGCTGTTTGATAAAAAGCTCTGGTCCGAGCATGGGCTCGGTGATCCGGTCAAGGTGCTGGGCATGCAAGATGATGAGCAAGAGGCCGACCAGATCGCCATCATGATTTCGGCCCATAGATTCGAACGCCAGGCCAAGTGGTCCGATTACGCGATTTTGTACCGCGGCAACCATCAGGCCCGCGTGATCGAGAAAGCGTTGCGCAAGGAGCGCATTCCTTACACCATCTCGGGTGGTCAGAGTTTTTTTGATAAAGCCGAGATCAAGGACATCATTTCCTACCTGCGCCTGATCGCCAACGAAGAAGACGATCCGGCCTTCATCCGCGCCATCACTACGCCTAAGCGCGGCGTCGGCCAGGCCACCTTGGAAATTCTCGGTGCCTTTTCCGGCCTGTGGCAATGCTCGCTGTTTGAAGCGGTGTTTAAAGGCGGTATCGAGGCCAAGCTGACCGAGCGCCAATTGCGCCCGCTACGCGAGTTTTGCACCTTCATCAATCAGGTCGAGGCGCATGCGCACCGCGAAGGGCATGCCGGTGAATTGCTCGATGATTTGATGAAAGAGATTAATTACGAAGGCTATCTGTACGATAACTTCGACGACCGTGCGGCGCAGGCAAAATGGCAAAACGTGCTCGACTTCACCCAATGGCTGAAAGAAAAAGGCGCCGGCGGCAAGGAAGGCAATGACGAGCACCGCAGCCTGCTCGACCTGACCCAGATGGTGGCCCTGATGACCATGATGGAAGGCAAGGACGAAGAGCCCGATGCGGTGCGCATGTCCACTTTGCACGCCTCCAAAGGGCTGGAGTTTCCGCATGTGTTCCTGGTCGGGGTAGAAGAGGGCATCTTGCCGCATAAGGGCGATCCGGATGCGCCGGTAGAGACGATCGCCGCCCGCATCGAGGAAGAGCGTCGCCTGATGTACGTAGGCATCACGCGCGCCCAGCGCAGCCTGCACATCACCTGGTGCAAAAAGCGCAAGCGCGCCGGTGCGCCCGTGCATTGCGATGTCTCGCGCTTCATCAAGGAAATGAAGCTGGACGAAGGCATCGCGATACCGACCGAAGCGGAGGCGATCACGCCGCAAAACCGGCTGGCGAATCTGAAAGCCTTGCTGAGCCGGCCCAAGGAAGGGACTTAGATCAATCGCCTTAATACTAATTTAAATAGGTTACTCGATCAGTAGAGCCGTTATACAGCAATAAAAAAACCCGCCGAAGCGGGTTTTTTTTATCAGTGCAATTTGCTACTTAGGCTTTTTTGCTTTTACGTGCAAATGCCAGGCCAGCTAAACCAAGACCCAGCAAAGCGATGCTTGCTGGTTCTGGTACGTCATTGGCGCCAACTCGAACCAGAAATGTTTCTGACCACGCACCGTTGCGGTGACTAGCATCAGGCGCTAAAGGTGAATGCCAGATAAAAACCATTGCTTACATCGCCAAAATCGCAATGATTATGCGCAGTGCTGAAATAAGCCGCAGCGCATTTTACGCTACCGTTTGAAAAAGTGAAGGCAGATTTCAAGGCTGCGATATTGGAAAAACTTGCCAGCCATTGCGCATCCGTAGCAAAAGCGAAACCGTGGCTCAATTGAACTACACCGCAGCTAGGGCTTTTACCAGCACATGGTGCTGCATATACCCACTCCAGGCCGCCAATATCAACGATCAGTGTTGGATCTGGCTCTTGTCCTAACATAGCGACTGCATGAGCGCTGCCAACAAATGACATTGCCGTGATTGCTGCTAAGGCTAATTTTTTCAACATAATATTTCCCTTTGATTAAATGTTTTATGAATTCTTAATTGGTAGAAAATGACATATTTGAGAGTTCTTGCGCTATAAAGCAGGATTTGTGCCAATTGCCTAAAAATATTTTTTAGTGTTTTAAATCAAGTTGTTGCAAGTAATTTATGTTGTTGGCTTTCTCGCAAATAAATCAACTGTAAAATATTCCGACAGTGGAGTTGTTGAAAAAATAAGTATTTTTGTGCACTGAAATTTATAGAAAATTAAATAGTCATAGTTTTCTATAGGCTAGGAAATTTTCCTCAATCATGGCGAGTAACTATTCAGCTAGCTATGAAGAAAGTCAAAACCCCTTAATACAGAGACGAAGAAGACAAAGAAGCGCAGAGATTCTCAGAGGAAGATCAGGAAAATTTCCGTTTCTCCCCTGAATCTCCTTTGACTGGTCTTGGCTTTTTTAATGATTTTCGTAGTAGGCTGTCATGAGGCCAAAGGCCTGCTGTTTGAAGTGAAGTCCAGAACTAATACGATTTACTGGTTTGGCTTTATCTACATGCCCAAGGCGCATTTATCTAATCTCGCCATCGCTAGAGAAGGCGTATATGTAGGCGGATATGCCGGTGGTGGAAACCGATGTGACTGATGTCGAGGCGACTAAAGATGCCATGTCGCTGATGAGCGATGTCGCACCGTATAAATGACAGAACCATCTGACGCTGACGACTTGGCGGCGGTTGTAAACCCGTGCACCGCAAAACCGGCTGGCGAATTTGAAGGCCTTGCGGCGCGCGCGCCTGGTTGGGAGGAATTGGTCTTGTGGCATGCATTTGAACTAAAATGTTTAAGTTCTCTCTATCCTTGTTCAATTGCTATTCTCTAGGAGCACATCTTGGCACATTCACAAAGTAAGCTGGTCGAACCTCATGAGGTGAAGGCGCCGCTGGCCTTGCCCGCTAATTTTCTGTTGCCATGGTGGACCCTCGCCGCACCTGTGCTGGCATGGTTGCTGTATGCCGGGACCGGCTGGTTTACCAGCGGTGCCTATCACGTCTTGCTGACGGTCGGCCTGATGGGCGCGGTGCTGGCTGCCGTGCATCATGCCGAAGTGGTGGCGCATAAGGTCGGTGAGCCGTTCGGCACGCTGGTGCTGGCGCTGGCGGTAACCCTGATCGAAGTGGCGCTGATCGTGTCCCTGATGATGGCGGGTGGCCCGGAAACTACCGCGCTGGCGCGTGATACCGTGTTTGCCGCGGTGATGATTATCCTTAACGGTATCGTCGGCCTGTGTTTGCTGGTCGGCGGGGTCAGGCATAGGGAGCAGAAGTTTGTGCTCGACGGCGTCAGCGCTTCACTCACGACGCTCGCAGCCATTACCGTGTTGACCCTGATTTTTGCCTAACTATACTTCCAGCGTGGCCGGCCCCGTGTATAGCCAGAGCCAGTTGATCTTTATCGCGATCGTATCGCTGGTCTTGTACCTGAGCTTCGTGCTGGTGCAGACCGTGCGTCACCGCGATTATTTCCTGCCGAAAGATGCCGCCGATGATGCCCATGTACATGCCGCACCGCCTAGCGGACGTATCACAGCGTTGAGCGTGGTGGCATTGCTGGCCAGCCTGGTAGCGGTAGTCTTGCTGGCGAAAAAACTGGCTCCGGATATCGAGTGGGTGGTGGCTAGCATGGGTGCGCCGAAAGCCCTGGTTGGCGTGATTATCGCGGCGGTAGTGTTATTGCCGGAAGCATTGGCGGCCCTGCGCGCGGCGCAGAATAACCGTTTGCAGACCAGCCTGAATCTGGCTTTTGGTTCTGCCCTGGCGAGTATCGGCCTGACCATCCCGGCGGTGGCGATTGTTTCTATCGCCAGCGGCCTGACGCTGACGCTAGGCATAGATCTGAAATCGACCGTATTGCTGGGCTTGTCATTGTTCGTGTCGGTGATTGCGCTACAGACCGGACGCACCACGATTTTGCAGGGAACGGTGATGCTGGTGATTTTTGCCACCTATCTGTTTACCACTATCGTGCCCTGATGCCTGCGGGCGCTAATAAACGATAATAAATGCTAACAAGCGCAAAAAAGACACTAAAAAACCCTAGCAAGCGACGACTATGAAAGAGCAAGATGCAAGAAAATCCGCCATTGATTAGGCGTCTGTCCCGGTTGTTACTGACTGGCGTGATCTGGTTCGCTGCGGGCCAGGCTGCTGCTGCAACTGCGCTGGCGGCCAGTGCTAGCGGGCCGGCCAAAGGCCTGCTGTGGGAAATTAAATCGGCCGGCAATACCGCCTATCTGTTTGGTTCCATCCATCTGGCCAAGGCCGATTTTTACCCTTTGCCGGCGGCGGTAGAGGCCGCCTATCTGCAGTCCGATACGCTGGCGGTAGAGATCGATGCCACCGATACCGTGGCCAGCGCCAAGGCCATGCCTATGCTGAGCTATGCCGCGCCTGACAATTTAAAAAAGCATGTGAGTAAGGCGACCTGGAGCAGCCTGCAAGCGGTGGCCGGTGAGACCGTCACGCAATTTCAGATGTATAAACCGGCGATGGTGGCTACCGGTCTGGCGATCAGCGCTTTTTCGCGTCAGGGCTATGATCCGGTTTATGGCATAGACTTGCATTTCATCGCGCGCGCCAAGAATGACCGGAAAAAACTGGTAGAGCTGGAAAGTATCGCGTTTCAGGCCGGCGTGCTGGGGGCTTAAGCGACAAGGACGGTGATGCCTTATTGCGGCAAACCCTCGATGGCTTTCGCAATGGTGAGATGCAGCGCGAAACCGAGGCCATGATAGAAACCTGGAAGGCCGGTGATGCCGAGGCGCTGGCGCAACTATTGCGCGATGCCGCGAATAAGGATGCCGGTTCAAAGAAAATCATGAAGCTATTGCTGGATGACAGAAATATCGGCATGGCGAAAAAAATTACCGCCATGCTAGAGAGCGGTAGCAAGCTGTTTGTGGTGGTAGGTGCCGGGCATATCGCCGGCATCAACAGCATTACCGATATCTTGCAGAAACAGGGTTTACAGCTCAGGCAAATCAAGTGAGCGCAACGAAGCCACAGGCAAATACCAATCAACGTACCAATTAACGTACCAATTAACGTACCAATTAACACATTCATCAACGCACCAAAGGATAAGCATGCAGACGGAACCATCAGGCCAGCATAAGGTCACGCCTGAACACCCGTGGGTCTCACTGGAAACGATACAGGATGTCGAAGCCTGGATGGATCTGAATAACCGCGAATTACAAGAATTACTGGACCCTAAGCTGGGCCAGTATGGCAGTCAGGGGCAGGGTATTTGCTTCACTCTCGCGCATGGCGGCGAAATCTATCTGCATACCAATTCGGATGGCGATGTGCTGCTCGATGTCAGCAGTGAAGCCGAATGGATAGCGCCGGTGATCAGCGCCACCACCCAGATCGCGCCACCACGCGGGCAGATCTGGATCTTGCCGCAGCACGTCTTGCTGCAATTGATTTTGGGATTGAATAGCCTGATCGCCAGCAGCTGTCTGGTGCTTAAGCACGAATACCGGACGCGTAAGAGCTAGAAGCGTCGAGTATCATTATTTTTCAGCAGCCGTCACGGCTTGTTCATCTTGTCCGGTAGCTTTTCCCTTATCGGCACTGCCTCGTTCTATCTGTATGCGCAAGGGATGGGTGCTGTCCAGATGGACGTCGCGCTGAGGGAAGGCGATGCTGATATCGTGCTTGCGGAAACCGGCTTCTATCATGAAGCGTAAATCGCTCGCGACCTGACGTCCGATGACACCGGTGGATAGATCCAGCCAGTAGTAAACGCCAAACGTCAGGGCATCGGCGGCAAAGTCCTCCAGCAAGATTTCCGGTTTTCTTTCGGTGCTGATCTGGCCGTGGCGCAGTACGTCTTCTTCCAGCAATTTGGCGACCAGGCGCACATCACTGCCATACGCTACCCCGACTTTTATGCCCTGGCGCACCATGCTGCTGGAGTAGGTCCAGTTGGTGACGTTTTGTTCCAGAAAACTACTATTGGGTATCAGGGTATCGATACCGTTGACGTCGCGCACCACCGCCGCACGCACGCTCATGTCGACCACGGTGCCGCGCAGGCCGCCGACTTCTATCGTGTCACCGGGTTTAAACGGGCGTTCCAGCAGCATCATCAGGCCGCTGATCAGGTTTTTCAGCAAAGTCTGCATACCGAAACCCAGACCAATCGCCACCGCACCACCCATGAAGGCAAACACGGTCAGCGGTATTCTTACCAGTAACAGCGAGTTAATCAGCAAGATGATGAAGATCACCGCCAGCACCCAGCGCTTGGCGATCTTGAGCGAGACCGGCGCGATGTTTCCGCGTTTGACCATGCGTTGCTCGACCCGGTTGATCAGGTAGGTGCTGATGGCAAAACCTATGGTCAGCAACAGGATGGCCATCAGCATCTTACCTATCGTGACGGGGCGGCTGATCGTGACGTTCTGGCCATCGACGTTGAGTACATCGTTGACGCTGAACAGTTCGAGATTCCAGATATCGTTGAACGAGTTCCGTAGTGCGTCACCCCAGTAATCGACCCGCATCGCCATCGATTTATTGGCGCCATCGTTGATGTTTTCCTTGAGCCAGCTAAAGCGCATGCGGGCACGCCGTAAGTCGGTCAGCGCTTCGGCATAGGCACTTTCACGCTCTTGCCAGTGGCGCATCAGGTCTTGCTCGCCGGGGCTATCCTTTTTGCCCAGATATTCGATTTGATCCTGTGCGATGCCTTCAGCGACATGCATGGATTTTTCTACGTCGCTTAAGTTTTGCAGCCAGACTTCCGCCCGGGTATTCAGGTTTTGCAGCGAACCCACCTGATTGGATTTGCTCAGGGAAGCGTATTCCTTCCAGTAGGCACCTTGTATGGTGTTGCTCATCAAGAGATCCGAGAGTATGCCGAAGTGGATCGCATTGGTTTCCAGCCGTAATTGCAGCCAGAGTATCTGCTGAGGAATCGCATCCTTCTTGATTTGCAAAGCCTCTTTATTTTTGGTTTTTTCATTGCCCAGGGCGGTCTCAAGATAGTCCTGATTTTTTTTCAGATCATCGAGCGAGCTTTGCAAAAGGGCAGCGTCATTCTCTAATTGTTGTTGCTGTTCGCGATAGCGGTTTTGGTTGTTTTGCAGGCGCAGGAATTCAGACTCCAGTTGCTGCTTGGGATTGATGGTTTCGCCGGACTCGGTTCCCGAGTTAATTTCCAGCATAAGCTCGCGCCGCTCCTGCAGACGCAGACGGGTAAACCGTAAGCGCGCATCGCTGGCAGCCAATGTCGCTGACCAACTATTTTTTTTGTACTGGGACAATTCCATCGCCCTGGCTGCCTGACTGCGTGCCGTGCTATTGACCTGGGTTTTTTCCAGACTTTCCTGGCTTTGCCTTAATTCCGCTTCGGCACGGCGCAATTCATCGCTGATGGATTCCAGATAGCGTTCTTGAATTCCCAGGTTTTTTTGTAGGTAATCGACTTCCTGCTCAGTCAGCAGACGTAAGGAGAATTGTTGCGCCAGGGTTTGCTCACCGTCTTTTGTGTTCACGATCAATTTTTCATGCTGGCGCGCTTGCTGGGCCTTGATGCCTTCCAGTGCGGCTAGGTGCTGCAGATAGGCCTGGCGTTCCAGTTCCAGCCAGAAACGGCGCTTCTCATTTTCGGCCCAGAGTTCCAGTCCTTTCGCGCTTGAGGTATCAGCGTTATTTAAGGTATGAAGTAGCGTCTGGACCCGCTCAAGACGACCACGGATGCGCGTGACTTCATTGTCTTTATCGGTGGCTGCCGCGATGGCTTGTGCCGGTGCCGCTTGGGTCGGCATCAGGGCGTCAAACATACCCGCTTGTGCGCTGGCGCTCAGCAGTAGTCCGGCCAATAGGGTAGTAAGTGATCGTAAAGCAGTAGACATAGTCAGCAAGCAAGGGGATGAGTCAATAATATTTAGTTGACATCATACCCTTGCCACTGCCCTAGATCTGCAAGCGAGCCACATCGTGCTCAGATACTGTTGCATTTTGCATGGGCAGTGCGGGAGATTTACTCGATCACGCCGCTACGGTCGATTTTTACCAGGCGAGATGCCGCTTGGGTATGCGCGCTGGCTTTGACATTGACCTCTGCCTGACCCGGGCCAGTGACTTTCACCGAGGCGTATTCCAGCAGCAAATCGCTGGCATGTAAGTCACCTGCACCAGAGATCTGCGCCTTCAGCGATTTTGCGTTGCCCTTGAGCGCAATGTTGCCGGTGCCCTTGCTGCTCAGATCCAGCAAATTGGCATTGTTGAAGTCAGCCTGCAGATCGCCCGAGCCGGACAGCCTTGCAGTCAGCTGACCGCTGAGTTTCGCGATGCTGATATTGCCTGGCCCGCTGCTGAGGATCTCGGCGTTGCCGGCCTGCAGATGATCGGCATGAATATCTCCCGAACCGCTGGCATCAATCTTCAATTGCCGGGTTTCGCCGCTTAGCCGGACTTCACTTGTGCTTTTCAGATTGAGCGTGGTTAGTTCTGCCTGCAAACGGTCTATGCTCAGATCGCCGGCACCATTCAGGTTCGCCTGTAAGGATTTGACGATGCCATTGAAACTGGCGCTGCCGGGCCCGTTGATGCTGACACTGAGGCGCTCGACTTGCAGCGCATCGACCGTCAGATCGCCTGCACCGTTCAGGTTTGCCGCCAGGCTTTGGGTGACTGCGCTCATACGCACATCACCGGGGCCGTTGATATCGAGTATGGCGTGCTTGCTGCTTAGCTGCGCCAGATCGAGGTCACCGCTGCCGCTGCTTTTGACCGTTAATTCAGCGACGCTGCCGCTGCTCTCGATGTCGCCGGAGCCATCGGATTTGATCAGCAGTTTATCGCCATGTATCTTGAGTACCTTGATGTCACCGCTGCCGGTATTACTGATCCTGATTAATTCGGGCATGCTGATTTTGATCGTTAGCGGCGTGTGCTTCCATGAAAAATGTATACCTTTTCTCTGTTTGTTGCGCACTATCAAAGTAGTGCCTTCCACCACGGTTTCGACCTCGGCGATCAAATTGTCGGCACCAACCACTTCTACGCCGGCGTTGCCTTCCGCGGTGATCTGCAGATCAAACGGGGTGGCATTGCTGACTGCATCAAACATGGCGACGTTGCGCTTTTCGCTGGCAATTTTTTCGCTAGCCTTGATGACATTTTTGTTGTCGGTATTGATTTCACAGCCGGCCAAAGCCACCAACACCGACATCACCGTGCAAGTCCATCCTAATTGTTTGATCATTTGTGCCTCTGTATGTGTGATATCGGGTAATTTTCGGATAATTATCTGACCTAATTTTTCGATAAATTTATCGCAGAGACGCAGCTTAAGCCAGTTTGTAAAAAATAGGTTTGAATAGCGACAGAATGCAAAAAGCGCGGCGTCAATGGCAAAAACAGACGATGTAAGCGCCGATAAAATCATAGCTAAATATACAGATAGGCGACGCTTTGCCGTTCCCGGATCTATAGTCTCCTCTACAATACAGGCAGCGCAAATGCTTGCAATGAAATTACCCAAACATAAGGATGACCAAGATGGAAAGCGTAATACTTCAGGCCGGCGACGGCGCTACTGCCAGTCTCTACACGCACGGTGCACATTTGTGCTCCTGGATACCGGCCGGCGGCAAGGAACAGCTTTTCCTGAGCAAGACGTCGGAATTGCGCGAAGGCGTCGCGATACGCGGTGGCGTGCCGGTAATTTTTCCGCAGTTTGCCGGTCTGGGGAGCTTGCCCAAGCACGGGTTTGCGCGCACTGCGACGTGGCGCTTATTGCGTGCCGGCCAGATTGACGGCGGCGCCGCACAGGCGGTGTTTGAGCTGACAGAAAATATCGCGCGTCTGCAACTCTGGCCGCAGGTATTCAGGGCAGAGCTGAGCGTGACGATAGGCGGTGACCGGCTGGAGATAGGCTTGAGCGTCAGCAATTGTGGTGACACGCCGTTTAATTTTACCTGCGCCCTGCATACTTATCTGGCGCTGGAGCAGATCTCCGCAGCGCGCCTGCACGGTCTGACTGGCCTGCATTACCGTGATTCCGTCACTGGCGTCAGTGGCTGTCTTGACGCCGATCCTAGCTTGCAGATACAAGGCGAAATCGACAGGATTTACGCCGGTCTTGCGGCCCCGCTGGAGTTGCGTCAGCCGCATCAAACCACGCTCATCAGCCAAACCGGTTTTTCTGATGCCGTGGTATGGAACCCCGGGGCGGAAAAAGGGTCTACTCTCAGCGACCTTGAGCCGGATGGCTATCAGCGCATGGTATGCGTGGAAGCGGCGACCATCATGCAACCGGTGCATCTGGCAGCGGGCATGTCGTGGTCGGGGTCGCAAAGCTTGCGGGTGCTGCCTGGCAACTAAGCGGACCAGCTCTGAAGGGTGCATACTCCCTCAACAAGATGTAAAAACCAGGCTGATGCGCCCGATTTTACTGAGTGTTGAAAAATTACAAGGGGGGAGTATCGCTATCCCTCTGTCGCTACCCTAGCTTACCCTATGGTTACATAAGTCAAAATATGAGGAAATTCTATGCAAGCTGATCATGCGAATACCCGGATTCCGCGTTCGCCGTTTGGTGTCACACTTTCGGCCATGCCGCAGCCAGGCCAGCGTTTACTGTTGAGTGGGCTGGTCAGTGGGGCGTTCATGCTGCTGGCACAGACTGCGCTGGCGCAGGCCTTGCCCAAGGGTGTTAGCCAGGTTACCAGCGTAGAGGGGATTACCGAATACCGTCTGCAAAATGGCTTGAAAGTCTTGCTGATGCCGGATGCCTCGAAACCTACCGTCACCGTGAATGTCACTTACCTGGTCGGCTCGCGTCATGAAAATTATGGCGAAACCGGCATGGCGCATTTGCTGGAACACCTGATGTTCAAAGGCACGCCCAAGAACGCCAAAATCACCGAAGAATTTAACCGGCGCGGCATGCGCATGAACGGCACTACCTCGCTCGATCGCACCAATTATTACGAGCTGTTTCAGGCGGGTGATGATAACCTGCAATGGGCTTTGTCTATGGAAGCCGATCGCATGGTCAATTCCAACATCGCGCAAAAAGATCTCGACACCGAGATGACCGTGGTGCGTAATGAGTACGAGAGCGGCGAGAATTCACCGGGCGGGGTACTGATCAAGCGCCTGCAAAGCGTGGCTTATGACTGGCATAACTACGGCCACTCGACGATAGGTAACCGCAGCGATATCGAGAACGTCAAGATCAGTAATCTGCAGAATTTTTACCGCACCTACTACCAGCCGGATAACGCCGTGCTCTTGGTGGCCGGTAAGTTTGATCAGGACAAGACCCTGAGCTGGATCGCCCAGTCTTTCGGCGCGATTGCCAAGCCTACGCGCAGCTTGCCGGTGCTCTGGACTGTCGAGCCTACCCAAGATGGCGAACGCAGTTTTGAAGTGCGCCGCAAGGGCGATCTGCAATTGCTGATGATCGCCTATAAGGTACCGGCGGCCTTGCATCCGGATCGTGAAGCGATGGATTTTGCCGGTAGCATCCTGGCCGGTGCGCCGCACGGTCGCCTGCATAAGCAACTGGTAGAAACCGGCAAGCTGGTGCAGGTGTTTTCTACCGGTGCCGGTAGCGTTGACAGCGGCCTGAAAATTCTCGGTGCCGTGGTCAAGAAAGGGGATTCGGTCGAGGCCGCCAAAGAGCTGTTGCTGGCCGGTATAGAGGATTTCAAGAAAAATCCGCCTAGCAAGGAAGAGATGGACAGGGTCAAGCGCGACAGTGCCAATACCTATGAAAAAATTCTGAATAACCACGAGACGATAGGGGTAGGACTGTCCGAGTACATCGCCATGGGAGACTGGCGTTATCTGTTCAAGGACAGGGATGGTACCGATCTGGTCAGTGCCGAGCAAGTCAGCGCTGCCGCCCGCCGTTACCTGACGCGTGACAACCGCACTATCGGCAAATTTATCCCGGAAGATGCACCGCAACGCGCAGAGATTCCGGCTGCGCCTGCCATTGCCGAAGTCATGCGCGGTTTTACGCCTAAGGCCAATACCCTCAGTGCCGAAGCATTTGACCCTAGTCCGGCCAATATCGATCAGCGTACTGAGCGCAGTACCATAGGCGGCTTGCAATTGGCTTTGCTGCCAAAAAAGACCCGCGGTGAGACCGTCAATGTCGCGCTCAGATTGCATTGGGGTGACCAAACCAGCCTGTTCGGGAAAAAGCATCTGGCCTCGTTTGCCGATAGCCTGCTGCTTACCGGAACCAGCAAATATACACGCGCCCAATTGGCCGATGAGTTTTCCAAACTGAAAATCAGCGGCGGCTTGTATGGCTTTCAGACTACCCGCGCCAATTTGCCTGAGGCATTGGCGCTGGTAGCGCATATCTTGCGTGAAGCGAATTTCCCCGAGAGTGAATTTACGCAAATGCGCGAACGCACCCTGGTGAGCATAGAAGCCAGTCGCAACGAGCCTGCCAGCGTGGCGGGAATGGCGATGGCGCAGCATTTTGACCGTTATCCGAAAGGGGATATCCGTGCGGTGGAAAGCATAGACGAAAGCCTGGTCAGTATCCGCGCCTTAAAGCTGGCCGACATCAAGGCCTTCCATCAACAATTCTATGGCGCATCGAAAGCCGAGTTGTCTATCGTCGGTGACATGGATCTCGCTGCCACCAAGCAGGCAGTCGCTGCGGCGTTTGGCAACTGGGCCAGCAAGACCGCGTATACGCGTCTGGTGTATCGCTACGATGAGATTCCGCCGTTACGCAAGAGCCTGAATACGCCGGATAAGGAAAATGGCTATTACAGCAGCCTGATGAATATCGCGATCAACGAACAGCATGCCGATTTTGCGGCGATGCAGGTGGCTAACTACATTTTTGGCGGCGGTTCGGGACTCAATTCACGTCTGATGGAGCGGATTCGCCAGAAAGACGGCTTGTCGTATGGCGGTGGTTCCAGCTTTAACGCCGGGGCGATTGATGCGGTCGGCAGTTTTGGCCTGAGTGCGATCGCCGCGCCGCAGAATCTGGCAAAACTGGAAATCGCCATCAAGGATGAATTGGCAAAAGCGCTCAAGGATGGCTTCACGGCAGAAGAATTGGCGCGCGCCAAATCGGGGCTGTTACAGCAAAGACTGCAAGCCAGAACCAGCGACGCTAGTCTGGCCGGCGGCTGGAACAGCAACCTGTACCTGCAGCGCAGCTGGGCGTGGAACCAGTCTATCGACGATAAGATCGCGGCACTGACGCTGACGCAAGTCAATGCGGCTTTCCGCACGCATATAGATCCGGCCAAGATGAGCGTGTTTATCGCCGCTGATGAAGCGAAAATGCAGGTAAACCAGAAGTAAACTCGGCTTGTCTGCGAAAAAAACCTGTCTGGCACCGTTGTGAAGCGCGGTTGCCAGGCAGGTTTTTTATCGTCTGCAATGCTTGGCTTGTTACCGATTATTGTATAAGTATGGATTATTTGTATTTTTTCTCTATCGCCGCTGCCGTGCCGTCATGCTCTATGTCTTTGAGTATCTGGTTGAAAAGCTCGATGCGTTCTGGCGCGATAGCCGGATGGCAAGCGAGATACATTTCGGTCTGGTTAAATTGGAAGCGCGGCACGATCTTTCCTTGCAGCCCCTGATTTTTCAAGATTGCCAGACCGAGCAATTCACCGGTCGCCCAAAAATCAAAACGCTGTATCAGTAGCTTACGGGGATTGTCGGCATCGGCATTGGCGATGTCGGTCTTGAAACCCTTGGAGGTGAGAAATTCACCCACCGCATCGTTGCGATAAATACCCATTATGTAAGGGCGCAAATCTTCCAGTGACTTGGGCTTGCGGGTGTCGTCGGCGCGCGCAAAGACGAACCAGTTATTCTTCACCAGTGGCCCTACCCATTTGAACATGGCTTCGCGCTCTGGCATACGGGTGGTGGAAAATACGCAGGTATTGGCATCGGTACGCGCCATCTGGAACGCGCGGGCCCATGGGTAGGCGCTGATAGTGTAGGTCTCGCCCGAGCGATGCATGATTTCTTTGACTTTTTCGGTGGAAATGCCGCTGAGATTGCCGTTATTCGGATCGACGATATTGAACGGCGGATAATCTTCTGTCGTTAATATCAGATGAGCGTCTGCGGTCTTAGCATGAGCGCTGCAGCAAAAGGCGAGAATGCAGCTTAAGCGGAGAATGATGGAGCGTATGCGCATAGACTTCCCCGTAGGCTAAAGAAAAATGTGATGGCTTGATTTAACCCTTCCCGTATCAGGAAGTCAAACGCTTTTATCTTGCAGGTGAGCTGCTCAGCCTAAGCCATCTGCCTTACAATACGGGCAAGTTTTTAGCCAGGAATTGTAGATGCAGATTGACAATTTATCGTATGGATCGGATCAGTCTGGCTTGATATGCGGTTATGTGTTTGCCCGCAATCAAGCCGGGCAGGCCGTGCATACCAAGGAGGCTTTGCAGTGGCTGCAAAGCCGTAAAGAGCGTGATGACGATGCCTTCATCTGGCTGCACTTCAATCTGTCGAATGTCTCAGCGGAAAAATGGTTGCATGAGCATGTCGACTTACCCGAAGAATTTTACGAAACCTTGCATGAGGGTTCGCGTTCTACCCGTATCGAACATGCCGATCAGAGCCTCATTGCGGTCGTCAATGATGTGCTGCATGACTTCACCTTTGAGGCTTCCGATATCGCCACCTTGTGGATCAGTGTCTCCGGCAAGGTGATGATCAGTGCCCGTCGTACCCCTTTGCAAGCGGTGGATAGATTGCGCACTGCGGTGAATCATGGCGAGGTTTTTCACTCACCGGTTGAATTGCTGACGCATTTACTGCGTGACCAGGCTGACGTATTGATCGGCATCGTGCGTAAGGCGATCAAAAAAGTCGATGATATCGAAGACCATCTGCTGGCCGACCGTCTCAACCACAAGCGTGCCAATCTGGGTGAGTTACGTCGCGTATTGGTGCGCCTGCAAAGGTTGTTGGCGCCGGAACCGGCTGCCTTGTTCCGCTTATTGCACAGCCCGCCGCGCTGGGTGGCCGAAAACGATGTACAGGAATTGCGCCAGTCCACCGAGGAGTTTGCGGTGGTGCTCAGTGATATGGCGTCGTTGCAGGAACGCATCAAGCTGCTGCAGGAAGAAATTGCCGCCAGCGTCAATGAACAAAACAACCGCTCGCTGTTCGTGCTGACCATCGTCACCGTGTTGGCCTTGCCTATCAATATCATCGCCGGTTTGCTGGGCATGAACGTCGGCGGCATACCGCTGGCGCAGCACGAATATGGTTTCTGGATCGTTGCCGCCATCGTTGCCACCTTTACCGTGATTGCGGGTTGGCTGGCGTTTACCAAAAGTACCAAAGATTAAAATGCTGAGCTATCTGGCCGTTAAACATTTGCACATCACTTGCGCTGCCATCAGCGGCAGTTTTTTTATCGTACGCGGGATCTGGAAAATGCGTGATTCTGCCATGCTGGAACGGCGCTGGGTGCGCATTTTGCCGCATCTGGTCGATACCCTGTTGCTGGCCAGCGCGCTGACCATGGTGTTCTGGAGCGGCCAGTATCCGTTTGTGCAAAATTGGCTGACCGCCAAAGTGCTGGCGCTGCTGGCGTATATCGCGCTCGGCACCATCGCACTAAAACGCGGCAAGACGCCCGCGATACGGGCATCCGCCCTGGCCGCTGCGGTGACGCTGTTTGGATATATTCTGGCGGTCGCGATTAGCCGCCAGGCACTGCCGTTTTTAAGTTTTTAAGTTTTTAAGAACCGGTTCACCGTATTAGATAAATGATCAAAGGCTGTTGCCGCAGAGGCGCAGATTTTTTCATTCTGGCTTACGCGGCTTTTTGCTTCTCAGAACTGCGTTCCGCCTTGATCAGATCCGCCGCTTTTTCTCCTATCATCATGCTAGGCGCATTGGTATTGCCGCCGATTAAAGTTGGCATGACAGAGGCATCGACTACCCGTATCCCTTGCAAGCCATGTACGCGTAATGAGGGATCAACCACCGCCATCGCATCGACGCCCATCTTGCAGGTGCCGATGGGGTGATACACGGTGTCGCTGTACTGGCGCAATGCGCTGCGGATTTCTTCGTCGCTGTGGACATCGGCAGTGCGGTATTCGCTCTCGCGTACCGCGGTTAACGCCGGCGCATTCATGATCTGGCGCGTGATCTTGAAGGCTTTGACCATATTGTCCATGTCCTCAGGATGCTCGAGAAAGCGCGGATTAATCACCGGAGGCGCCAGCGGATCGGCGCTGGCCAGCGTCACTTCCCCTACGCTCTTGGGCCGCAGCAGACAGACGTGGCAAGAGTAACCGTGACCCAGATGCAGTTTGCGCGCATGGTCATCAATCATGGCAATCACAAAATGCAATTGTATGTCTGGTGCCGGCAGTGACGGATCGGTTTTCAGAAAGGCACCGCCTTCGGCGCCATTGGAGGTCAGCATGCCGCGGCGTTTTTTCAGATAGCGCCAAAACTCGCGTGCCAGACGCACGCTACCGCCTGGCGAAATGCCCAGCAGATCGAGACTCTTGGAGCGGTATTTGAAAACGAAATCCGGATGGTCTTGCAGATTCTGGCCGACTCCGGGCAAGTCATGCACGACAGGTATCCCTAACGCCCGCAAGGCTTTGGCTTCACCGACGCCCGACAGCATCAGCAATTGCGGACTTTGAAACGCCCCGGCCGCCAGCAGGATTTCGCGCTTTGCGCGCATCGTGCGTTTTTTGGCCATTTTGCCTATATTCAACCGCTACCGCACGCTTGCCCTCAAACACGATACGGGTTACCTGGCAGCCGGTTTCCACCTTCAGATTCTGGCGTTTGCCCATATGCGGATGCAGGTAGCCGCGTGCCGCACTCCAGCGTTCGCCTTTGTACTGCGTGACTTGATAGATACCTACGCCTTCCTGATCTTCACCGTTAAAATCGTCGATGATCTTGAAACCGGTCTGTTTGGCCGCTTCCAGATAGATTTGCTGAAACGGATTGTCGCTGCGTAATTCACCGACATGCAGAGGGCCGCTTTGCCCGTGTAGCGGTGCGCCAAAGCGCTCATTGTTTTCCGAGCGCTTGAAATAGGGCAGCACTTCGTCAAACGACCAGCCCGTATTGCCCAGGCTGGCCCAGTGATCGTAATCCCAGCGATGACCGCGGATATACGCCATGGCATTGATGGCGGACGAGCCGCCCAATGCCTTGCCGCGTGGCTGGTAGCCTTTACGGCCATTCAGCCCGGGTTGCGGCACGGTTTCAAAAGCCCAGTTATTGATCTTGGTCGGCAACATTGCGGCCACCGCAAACGGGGTCTTGATCAGCCAGCTGTCACCGTTGCCGCCGGCTTCCAGAACGCATACTTTGACGGACGGATCTTCGCTTAGCCTGCTGGCAACGACACAGCCGCCCGAACCGCCACCGACTACGATGTAGTCTGCAATTATTTCACTCATGATTAGTCTCACTCCACGTCTGTATATTATTATTGGTCTCGATCTAGCTAATAAATTAACTGATGCTAGTGATGCATCTTAGCTTTCGGGCTTTACCAATATAAGGACATTTACTGCCAGTGCCATCATGATTCCGCAAATTGCACAGCCTATGCCGTCTGTACTTTCAGTGCAGGACGCGATTTTTCCCTCACACCCGTTCAGCGGCTTGTTTGCGCTCGGGCGTGAGCAAAACTGGCGTTTGCGCGAGATGTTTCCGGACTTTGCGGTAGATGAAAATGGCTTGCCCAGCTCCACCACACGCATCAGTTATGTGCAGGCTCGCGAGAGTTTGTTGTTAGCCCGACACATAGGCGGTGCCGATCTGGGTATTTTATCGGGCAGCCGCAAGTCCATGAATGCCTTGGGTGAAATGGGCCAGGGTATGCTGGCGCAAGGCACGCTAGGCAAGGCGCTGGCATTCGGGCTGGAATATCAGTTGATTGCCGGTTCGATGTTGCAACTGGAGCTGGAAGTGGGCGCAAGGCAGTCGCAGCTAATGTCGCATGCCTTGTTTGACGACCGGGAATTGCAGGATTTTCTCGACCTCGATCATCTGGCAACGGCGATTAATGCGGCACGCAGCCTGCCCGGGCCGCGTCTGCAGCCGGAGCGGGTAGAGTTGCGCGGTAACCAGCAGGATAGCCGTTCGGCGGCCGAGGCATTTTTCGATTGCCCGGTGATATACGGTGCCGATGTCAGCCAGGTCGTGTTCGCCAGTGCCATGCTGGAGACGCCGATTCAGGTCCATACTCTGGCGGATCCTCATAGTAATCTGCTGGCTACGCAATCGCGCCATGCCTGTGATCAGGAGTTGGCCAGCATCGGTGTACTGGGCAAGCAAAGTTTGGTGCGCACCCTGGTTGCGATGCAATGTGAATGCCGTAGCGTGCCGCAGATGGCAACGGCCTTGGGCATCAGCCCGCGCTCGCTGCACCGCTTGCTGGCGCGTGAAGGCGCTTCGTATTTTAATATTGCCGAAAGTGTCAGGATGGGACGCGCCAAGCGCCTGCTGCTGCAAGGACATGGCACCGAGGCTGTCGCTGAGCAACTCGATTACTCAGACGAGCGCAGTTTCAGGCGCGCGTTTCAGCGCTGGACCTTGCTGACACCATCGGAATACCGTCAGACCCACCAAAAATAGTAAAATAAGACTGATTGCCTATACAGTTATTATCCATGTCGCTTACAATAGCTTGTCTATGTAGCCGGCCATATTGTGAGTCTTCCTCAGCGAAAAATTATCCACTGCGATTGCGACTGTTTTTATGCCGCAGTCGAGATGCGCGATGACCCCAGTCTGCGCGGCCGGCCGCTGGCGGTCGGTGGCCGGGCGGAGCAGCGCGGCGTGGTCGCTACCTGCAATTACGAAGCGCGGCGTTTCGGCGTGCATTCGGCAATGCCGACTTCGCAGGCATTGCGGCGTTGCCCCGATCTGGTGGTATTGCCGCCGTCCATGGAAAAATACCGCGAAGCCTCGCGCCAGATTCTGGCGATTTATCGCGATTACACAGAATTGGTCGAACCGCTGTCGCTCGATGAAGCCTATCTCGATGTCAGTCATGCCACCCAGCATAAGGGGAGTGCCACCCTGATCGCGCAAGAGATCAGGGCGCGGATTGCCGCCACGGTAGGCATTACCGCCTCAGCCGGGGTGGCACCGAACAAGTTTCTCGCCAAAATTGCCAGCGACTGGAATAAGCCCGATGGTCAGTTTGTGGTCATTACCGGCGCAGGTGGGGAATTTGTCGCGGCGCTACCGGTGGCGCAAGTTTGGCTCGCATTCAGTTTGTCTCAAGTGACAAAAAAGTTGGCGCCGGTTCTAACGCAAATTGCTGAAGCGATCGTGGCACGCATAGCCCGGTAGCGAATGAAGGCTACACGTTTAAAGACACTAGCGGCCCTAAAGTGCTGCAGTCTGGCGAAGCCGTCTACAAAATGGTGTGTGCCGCTTGTCACGATAGTGGTGCCGCTGGTGCTCCTAAGTTTGCCGATGCCGGTGCCTGGGGTCCGCGCAATGCCCAAGGTTACGAAAAAGTATTGGCGCACGCGATGGGCGGCTTGAATGCCATGCCTGCCAAAGGTGGTAATCCTGATCTGGATGACGTTGAAGTGGCTCGTGCAGTCGTTCATCTGGCAAATGCCGGTGGCGCCAAGTTCAAGGAGCCGGAAGTTAAGGCTGCCGCAGCTTCTGCTGATGCTTCCGCTAAGTAAGCTAAGAAAAAATAAATTAAGCTCAGGCTTAATAAGTAAAAAAAGCCAGTTCATCATGAACTGGCTTTTTTTATTGCCGCTTTCTAGCAGAAAGCGGCGGCGGCTGGCGTTAAAGCGATGCGGCGAGTTCCGCACCTTCGCGTATCGCACGCTTGGCATCAAGCTCTGAGGCTAAGGCTGCTCCGCCGATTTTATGGAAGCGCGGACCGCTGGTTTGATTTTCCGGTGCGGCTTGCTCCGGCATCAGTTCAGTCAGCGACTCTTGCCCTGCGCACAGAATCACATTATCCACTTCCAGCAGACGGCTTTGGCCATTGAGCGTGATATGCAAACCTTGGTCGTCGATACGCTGATATTCCACTCCTGCCAGCATTTCTACGCCATTTCTTTGCAGGGTTGCTCTATGTACCCAGCCAGAAGTTTTACCCAGTCCCGCACCTACTTTGGTTTCCTTGCGCTGCAACAGATAGATCTGGCGGAATGGATGGGGCGTTGCCGGTGCGATCAGGCCGCCATTTTGTTGCGCCTGAGGATCGACGCCCCATTCGGCAAACCACGCTGTCAATGGCACTGGTAATGGTGTGCGTGGGTCATGTAACAGATATTCGGCGACATCAAAACCGATGCCGCCGGCGCCGACGATAGCAACCCGTTTTCCAACTACTTTCTTATGCTGCAGCACATCCAGATACGACAAGACTTTAGGGTGATCAACGCCGCTGATACGCGGCGTACGCGGTGCGATACCGGTAGCGACGATGATTTCATCAAAATTCTGCGCCAGTAATTCTGCACGGCTGACCCTGTGTCCTAATTTCACAGTGACCCCGGTGATTTCCAGTCGGCGCTTGAAATAGCGCATGGTCTCGGCAAATTCTTCCTTGCCGGGAATCTGCATGGCGATATTGAATTGGCCGCCGACCTTGTCGCTGCTGTCAAACAAAGTCACGTCATGGCCGCATTCAGCGGCAACCGTGGCCGCCGACAAACCGGCTGGCCCGGCACCGACTACCGCTACGCGTTTCGCTTTGACAGTCTTTATGTACTTTAATTCGGTTTCAAATGCAGCCCTGGGATTGACCAGGCAGGAGGCGCGTTTGTTCGCGAAGGTGTGATCGAGGCACGCCTGATTGCAGGCGATACAGGTATTGATCTCGTCAGCACGGCCGCTGGCAGCCTTGTTGACGAATTCGGGATCGGCTAGAAACGGTCGCGCCATCGACACCATATCGGCGTCGCCGCTGGCGATAATCGCTTCAGCCTGATCCGGCATATTGATACGGTTCGACGCCACTACAGGGATGGAGACGGCCCGCTTCAGGCGGCCGGCGACACTGGCAAACGCTGCGCGCGGCACCGAAGTGACGATGGTCGGTACGCGTGCCTCATGCCAGCCTATGCCGGTATTGAGTATGGTGACGCCAGCCAGTTCCAGCGCTTGCGCCACGGTAACCACTTCCTCCCAGCTATTGCCGCCTTCGACCAGATCAAGTATCGAGTGACGATACATGATGATGAAATTCTTGCCGACCGCGGCGCGCACGCGGCGCACGATCTCGACTGCCAGACGCATGCGGTTTTCAATCGAGCCACCCCATCTATCCTGGCGTAAGTTAGTGCGCGCGCACAGAAATTGATTCAGCAGGTAGCCTTCGCTGCCCATGATCTCGACACCGTCATAACCGGCTTTCTGCGCCAACCGGGCGCAGCGTATGTAGTCTTTGATAGTGCTTTCTATCCCGGCTTCGCTTAAGGCCTTGGGCTTGAACATGGAGATCGGTGATTTCTTTGCCGAGGCGGACACCACAAATGGCTGGTAGCCATAACGGCCGGAATGCAGGATCTGCATCACGATCTTGCCACCTTCTTCATGCACGGCGGAGGTAACTTTGCGATGATTCCAGACATCGCCCAGGCTATTCATGGTGCCGCCAAACGGCAACAACCAACCGCGTCGATTGGGCGAAATGCCGCCGGTGACGATCAGTCCTGCACCACCACGCGCCCTTTCCCTGAAATAGGCAGCCAGTTTCGGATAATTATAGAAACGGTCTTCCAGACCCGTATGCATGGAACCCATGATGGTGCGGTTACGCAATTGGGTGAAGCCCAGATCGAGAGGCGCCAGAAGATGAGGATAGTGTGCGTAGGTCATTGTGATATCGCGAACATTAAGGTCGCGCAAGAATACACATCTGGTTGGCGATAAGTCGAAAATTGCCTAGTCGGTAAGCTCTAAATTAACACTACGTAAATGAAAACCGGGCACTGCTGCTGCACTTTAGTCGCTTATTTGCTACAAAAGTATGTCAAGGGCGAAAAAATCTTTTTAAGAGCCGACAAATTTCTCTATGGAAATTTGCACCAAATGTGTGCAAATTTACTATTTCGTAAAATTGCAGTAAACACTATTTTGATAAAAAGGCAGGTAAAAAGTTGAAGAGCTAATGCCTTTCGTATTACGGCCAAGTTATATCTTCGAATTTCTATAATGTCATCCCAAGATAGGAAAAACAATATTTTGCCTAGGCTTACATAGAGCAAATTAAAGCGAAACCTGAATTAAAACCGTGCAATTCATTAGAGCAATTTGTTGCAAAGCACAAAAAAAGAGCAATTCAATAATTTGCTTTAGGCAATAAATTTAAAGCTGTTGTTTTTTTGAGAAAATGAAAAAACCCAGTATTGACACTACTGTAGTCAAAATGGTTCCATGTGTTGTGGATACTTTTTGACAGAATAATTTACAGAAATAAGTTCAAAAAAACGAGCTTGTTTACAAAAATTACAAAAAGCACATTTTATTGATTCTCTTAATAATATGTTTTAAAAAGTACCCGTAAGAAAAAAGTAGATTTTTGCCTAGGTTCTCCCGGTTAAAAATCAGCATGCATTCATTGCCCTAAAAGCAAAAATTATTAGTTTAAAAATTCCAAGCGGAGGTTGATAGTCATGGTAGAGAAAATGTTATCCCGGTCAGTACGTCTGATGTTTGTCGGCGGTATGGCAATGAGCGCAAGTTTGATGGCGCAGCAAGCGTTGGCGCAAGAGGCTGTGCAGCGCGTTGAGATTACTGGTTCTGCGATTAAGCGTATTGCGGTAGAAGGCGCACTGCCAGTTCAAACTTTGAGCAATGCAGACATTCAAAAGAGTGGTGCAAAGAACGTAGAAGATCTGGTGCAAGCTTTGCCTGCAATGCAGGGTTTCACTACTTCATCACAATCGGTAAACGGTGGTGGTGGTGGTGTACAAAATGCCTCTATTCATAGTATTGGTGCCGGATATACATTGGTATTGTTGAATGGTCGCCGTCTTGCATCGTATGGTGCTGGTAGTGCTGTGAATTTGTCCGCCATCCCTATTGCCGCCGTTGAACGCGTTGAAATTTTGACTGATGGTGCGTCGGCTTTGTATGGTTCAGATGCGATTGCTGGTGTAGTCAACTTCATTTTGAAGAAAAATCAAACTGAAGCAATTGTCGAAGGCACCTTTAGTTCGCCACAAGAATCTGGCGCACGCAGTAGCAATATTGCTATCTCGAAAGGCTTCGGAAATTTAGAAACAGATCGATTTAACGTTTTATTGTCGTATAGCCATGACCATCAAGATGAATTGAATGCGAGCGAGCGCTCTTTCGCGAAGACCGGTCTAATCCCTTTTACCGAGAATGGTAAAAGATATTCACAATATCAGTTGGCAGTGAATACGACACCGGCATCTGTAACATTGAATATGAAAGATAAAACAGCTTTCACTTTCTCGCCGAATTACATCAAAGATAAAAAATGTGCGGCGCAAACGTCCTACATCGGTTCTACATTAGATAAGTCATGCTGGTTCGATTATTCCGGTACTGTGATGCTCGTTCCGAAATCGGACCGTGATAGTCTGTTTGCTTCGTTAAATGTCAAAATTAACGATGACACAACATTTTTCGCAGAAGCCGTGGGATCCAAATTTAAGCTTGAAGGACGTTTTGCTCCTCCAGCACAAGTTTCCAGTTTGAAACTGACTGACCCTGCTTATGCAAAAAATGTACTTCCATACTTGGCTGAGCTTGGTATTGATCCGACTCAGGTTGCAAAAGCACAGACAAATTTAAGGTTGGTTGACGCCGGTGGTCGTGCTTACAATTATGAAACTGAGACCAAGCATCTCGCCTTGGGTGTTAATGGTGTGTTAAAAGGATATGACTATACAGTTTCGTATACGCATTCCGAAAACGATCAGACTTCCAATTATGCCGGTGGTTTCCTTAGCCGTTTGAAATACAATGCGATTAAGGCAGCTGGTGGTTTTGATCCGTTTGCATTTGCCGGCGGCTCGCAAGCAGCCTTGGCTCCGGCAATTTTGCATGAGCCTCAGGATACGACCAAGGTTAAACTTGATGTCTTAAGTGTACGCGGATCTGGTGATTTGGTAAAAGTACCGGCCGGTATGGCGCAAATCGCTGTTGGCGCTGACATGACTAAGCAATCTTATTTGTTCAGCCCAAGCCCGATTTCACAAGGACCTAACCCACAGCAACCAGATTTTCTGGATACGCCTTTCGGTTCGGCACCAGGCTCAAAATTTATCGATGCTTCACGTAAAAACTGGGGTACTTTTGCAGAGGTGTTAGTGCCTGTGCTGAAAAATTTAGACGTGACTGCCGCATTGCGTTACGACAGTTATGATGCTGTGCAAAATGGTAAAGTCTATAACGAAGATACGCTGATCGCTCCAGCGGAACAAGGCAATAAAAACGCTAAAGCGACTTACAAGTTGTCGGCGGCTTTCCGTCCTGTCGATACTTTATTAGTCCGTGCTTCTTATGGTACTGGCTTTAAAGTTGCGGATATGGATCAGGTTACCCAGCCAATTTCAGATGGCGGTGTAACGTCGGGTAAATTCTCCTGTCCAGTCAAAGCACCAGATCCAAGAGCCGATAATTGCAAAGGGACTACTCAGTATGATTTGCTGGTGGGCGGAAATCCACTGAAAGGTGATGCTGGCTTAAAGCCTGAACTGTCTAAGCAATACACTGTCGGTTTCCGTATTGAGCCAGTTTCGTCCTTATCTGTTGGATTTGATTTCTGGGACGTGAAAATGACAGATCAAATCACGAAATTGCCAGAGACTTTCCCATTTGAAAATCCAGCGAAATACAATGGCTTATTTTCTACAGTTTATGATGCAGGACAAGAGCAAAATAAACTTGTAACATTATTGCCTTGGTTTAATTTGGCTGAAGCTCGTTATCAAGGTATAGATTGGGATCACTCGTTCAGAACAGCGACGCCAATTGGTGCACTGACCCTTAACTGGACAGGTACTTATACCACGAAATCTGAGGTTACTATTCCGGGTTCTCCAGTTGAGAGCAATGTTGGTCGTTTTGATGCTTACAGTACTGTAACATCTCGCGTGATTACTCGCGTCGCAGCTACTCTTAAGCAATCTGCGATGTTCTCACATACTTTGGCAATGAATTACCGTTCCGGCTATCATGATCAAGTTATCTCGGCAGACGATGAAACACTCAAAGAAATCAATGCCGACGGTAGCTATGGTGCGTTTGTTGGCTTGGCACGTGATGTTGCTGCTTTCACAACATACGATTGGCAGACTAGGATTGAAGCTAAGAAGAATTTGGTCTTGACCCTGGGTATCAAAAATCTGTTGAATACTGATCCTCCGTTGTCAATTCGTACTTCCGGTGGTGGTAATCAAGTTGGCTACGATGGTCGTTACGCTAGCCCATTGGGTCGTCAATTCTATGCAACTGGTTCCTTTAAGTTCTAATTTACAAGTTAGTTTAATGTAACCAACAAAAAACCCGGGGTTTTCCCCGGGTTTTTTTATGTAAAAACTACTTGGGTACCTTTACGAGCAGTGTTGTTTGGATATTGTTTTTTTGCTTGAATTTTTATTGATCTGAGTCTGCTACAGAGATTTGCATGCAAATTGATCGGGCGCATATTTTTTGCGCAGAAAATCCGTTGTAAAACTACACAAACCAAAATATCTTATGATTGTGGAGAGTGCTCTATAAAAGAAATTCGCTTACTTCATATGACTAGCCCCAGCATCAAAACCAGATATTTGAGCTATCGAGCGAAGAAAATTCGGGGCGATGATGAAATCTAAATAGATAGTTTTTTGTTGAAATTTAACAAGAAAGTCTAGTCTTTTCACATGGAGAATCTGCGAAATATTGGCAATGAGAAACTACTTTCTTTGCATTAATAATAGAGTATATTTGCAAAAGTACTGCCTATAAGCCGTTGATATTGGACAAAATTTTTTGCCAAAAAAAAACAAAAGCAGCGGTTTGACTATCAACTTTATTGACTTCCACATCACTCTGAGCATGCCAGACAGATTGAGCGGCGGTGTATTTTTTTGTCAAAGAACTTTTTAATTTTTTATATTACTCAATCAAAAAATGAATTTTTCAAAAATGAAAGTGGGAAAGCGCCTGGGCCTGGGCTTTGCTTTGGTGCTGGCGTTGCTGATGGTCGTGACGATATTGGGGATAATTCGCATGGCGCAAATCCAGGGCCGGCTGGAGAGAATCGTCAATGTCAGTAATGTGGAGACTCGTCTGGCAATTGATATGCGTGCGATCGTGTTTGATCGTATGGTGTCCTTGCGTAACCTGACCTTGCTTACCGATGCCGATGACATGGCGGTAGATCTGGCAAAAATCCAGGAGCAATCGAAAAAATATACTGAGGCAGAGCAAAAATTGGCAGCGATGTTTGCCAGTGAGAGTGCTACAACTGCGGAAGAAAAAGCACTGCTGGCTAAACTCAAGGAACAGCAAATAGCAGCCGAAGCCTTGCCCGCCAAAGCGCAGGAACTGGGGTTGGCAAATAATCCGGAAATGGCAACGGTGGCACTGATCAAGAAAATACGCCCTGTTCAGAAAAAATGGCTCGATACGCTTGATGAACTGGTTGCTGTTGAAGACAAGCTCAATGCCGAGATCGTGCAGGATGCCAGATCGGCCTTTGCAAGTGCCCGTATTCTGATGCTGATATTGGGCGGCTTGGCGATGCTGGCGGGAATTGCCGCTGCGGTGGCAATTACGCGCAGCATATTGAAGCAACTTGGTGGCGAACCGGATTATGCAGCCCAGATCGCCAGTCAGATTGCCGCCGGAGATCTGGCCGCGGTGATCGAGACCAAGGTCGGTGACGAAACCAGCTTGCTGGCTGAAATGAAAACGATGCGTGACAGCCTCGTTAATATCGTCGGGCAGGTACGTACTGGTACCGATACCATTGCAACCGCTTCCAGCGAGATCGCGACCGGTAACCTGGATTTGTCTAACCGTACCGAGCAGCAGGCTAGTTCGCTGGAGAAAACCACTTCTTCTATGCGAGAACTGACTACTACGGTTAAGCAAAATGCCGACAATGCGCGTGAAGCGAATCAATTGGCGGTGTCGGCCTCAGAGGTGGCACGTCAGGGGGGCGTGGTAGTGACTCAGGTGGTGGAAACCATGAGTTCGATTAACGAATCATCGAAAAAAATTGTCGACATCATCAGCGTGATTGATGGCATCGCTTTCCAGACCAATATCCTGGCCTTGAATGCTGCCGTTGAGGCGGCGCGTGCCGGCGAGCAGGGGCGCGGTTTTGCCGTAGTTGCGTCGGAAGTGCGTAATCTGGCGCAACGCAGTGCCGCTGCCGCCAAAGAGATCAAGACCCTGATCGGTATTTCGGTCGAGAAAGTGGAGATCGGTACCAAGCTGGTAGGGCAGGCTGGTGTAACGATTGATGAAGTGGTCTCTAGCGTCAAACATGTGACCGACATCATCGCAGAGATCAGCGCCGCCAGTCAGGAACAAAGTTCCGACATCGAGGCGATTAACCGGTCGGTGATAGAGATGGATGGCATGACCCAGCAAAATGCGGCCTTGGTGGAAGAGGCTGCCGCTGCGGCGCAGAGCCTGCAGGATCAGGCCGCTGAGTTGGCCAAAGTGGTCAGCATTTTCAAGCTCAATGGTGCTGAAACTTTGGCATTTACGGCGAAAACGGTGGCGCCTGTGCCTGCGCGTCGCGCTGAAGTTACTCGTTTGCCAAAGCCTAAACAAAAAGTTGCAGCCTATCCGTCTTTACCTTCAGCTAAAGCGCGCCCGAAAAAAGTCGCGACAGCCAGCAATGATGACTGGGAAGAGTTTTAAAGTCCGGGCCGGAAAGCACCGGTGTTTGACCAGTTTAGTTAATTTTTTTAGTTAATCTTTTTAGTTAATTTTATTTAATACAAAGAGCATGTTGATGAAAACACGTTTATCCCTGATTGCCAGCGCCTGTTTATTGGCTGCCTCCGCCTCCTCATTTGCCGCTGAATCGGCGCCTGTGATGGATAGCAAATCCTGCGATCCGCCTAAGTACCCGAAGGCGGCCTTGATGAACGAAGAGACCGGTACCGTTGCCATGGGATTTCTGGTGGCTACTGATGGCAAAGTAATCGAATCCAAAGTGGAAAAATCGAGTGGTTCCAAGAGTCTCGACAAGGCTGCCTTGAGTGCCTTGAGCCTGTGCAAATTCAAGCCGGGTAATAAGGACGGTAAAGTCGAGCAGTTGTGGGCGAAGCTCGATTTTGTCTGGAAGCTGGAATAATTTTTGCCGTTGGGCAGAAAAAAAGGGAGTCAGCTTAAAACTGACTCCCTTTTTTATGTATTCCCGGTTCGGCGCAGGATTACTTGTTTTCGGCTTTCAGGCCACGACGTAACAGTAGCGGCTCTATTTTTGCCTCGCGTCCGCGGAACTGGCGGAATGCTTCGATCGCATCGACGCTGCCGCCGCGTGATAATAATTGCTGACGGAACCAGTCACCATTTTTGCGTGTGAGCCCACCGTTTTCCTTGAACCACTCTACCGTGTCGGCATCGAGTACTTCACTCCACAGGTAAGCATAATAGCCGGCTGAATAACCACCGCCAAAGATATGCGAGAAATAGCTGCTGCGGTAGCGTGGTGGTGCCGGGGCAAAGTCTACGCCGGCCTGCTTTAATGCCTGCGCTTCAAAGGCGAGTACGTCGGTAGGAATCTGCTTAGGCTGGAGCTGGTGCCAGCGTTGATCCAGCAGTGATGCGGCCAGATATTCGGTGGTGGCGAAGCCCTGATTAAACTTGCTGGTGGCACTGAGTTTGACCAGCAATTCCGGTGGCATGGCCGCCCCGGTCTGGTAGTGCTTTGCGTAATTTTGCAAGACTTCTGGCCAGGTTGCCCACATCTCATTGACTTGCGATGGATACTCAACGAAATCTCTAGGCACATTAGTGCCCGAGAAGCGCGGATAGCGTACGTTGGAGAACATGCCATGCAGCGCATGACCAAATTCATGGAAAGCGGTGCGTACTTCATCATAGCTGAGTAAAGTTGGCTGGCCGGCCGGCGGTTGCGGAATGTTCAGATGGTTGGCGATTACAGGGTGCGGCGCAAATAAACCTGATTGTGGCGTATAGGCATTCATCCAGGCGCCGCCGCGCTTGCTTTCGCGGGCATACATATCGGCAATGAACAAGGCCATGGACTTACCGTCGGTATCAAACACTTCAAATACCCTGACACTAGGGTGATACACCGGTAAATCCTTGCGCTCTTTAAACGTAATGCCGTATAGCTTAGTGGCGGCGAAGAACACGCCGTCTATCAGGACGTGGTCAAGCTCGAAGTAAGGGCGCAATTGGGCTTCATCAAAACTGTATTTTTGCTTGCGCACCTGCTCGCTGTAGTAAGCCGTGTCCCAGGCCGCCAGCTTGAAACCGCCTTTTTTGGCGTCTATCAGCTTTTGCATTTCTGCCGCTTCCTTACGCGCATTTGCCACCGCTGCCGGCGCCAGTTCGCTCAGCATCTGGTTGACTGCCGTGGTGGTTTTTGCGGTTTCATCTTCCAGCGTGTAGGCCGCATGGTTAGCGTAGCCGAGTAAGGCAGCGCGTTCGGCGCGCAATTTGACCAGGCTCAGTATGGTCGCTTGATTGTCAAATTCACCGCCATGGCTGGCGCGCTCGGTCGATGCTTGATGCAGGCGTTTGCGCAGTTCACGCTCGCTCAGGCTGCTCATGTATGGCTGACCGGTGGTATTCATCAGGGCGATCAGGTATTTACCATCCAGACCGCGTGCCTTGGCGGCATCGCCGGCGGCTTTGATTTCGTCTTTCGATAAGCCTTTCAGTTCTGCCTTGGTATCGACAATCAAGGCCGACAGATTGGTCTCATTGAGAATATTCTGGCCAAAGGCGGTCGCCAGGCTTGCCAGTTGCGCATTCATGTTCTTCAGGCTGATCTTGTCAGCGGCAGAGAGCTTGGCACCGGCTCGCACGAAATCGGTGTAATAGCGCTCCAGCAGACGGCGTGATTCGGCATCCATCGCCAGATTGGCACGATATTCATAGACCGTGCTGATGCGTTCAAACAGCTTGGCATTGAGGTAGATACTGTCCTTATGTGCCGCCAGTTTTGGTGCCAGATCGCGTGACAGGGCCTCCAGGGTAGGATTTGTATTGGCCGAGCTCAGGTTAAAAAAGTCCCGGGAAACCCGCCCCAGCATCTGGCCGGTGCGCTCCATCGCGACCACCGTGTTGTCGAAGCTAGGCTTGGCCGGATTTTCTGCAATCGCATTAATTTCTGCGCTGTGCTGACGCATCGCTTCGGCAAAGGCCGGTGCGAAATGCGCGTTTTGTATTTTGTCGAAAGGCGGATATTCGTAAATCAGCGTGCTCGCACTCAGCAGAGGGTTGGGGATGGAAGCGGTTGCGGCATTCTCGCCTGCCGTTTTGTTTGGTATGGCTAGGCTTGCGGGATCTGCGGCCATACTGGCTTGTATTGCCAGACTGGAACACAGCAACATGAGCATGGATTTTGTCATGATAGCTTTCAAAGAAGGTGAGGCCGCGGCGTGTTGTGTGCCAGGGATTCAAGGGTAAAATCGGAGCGGATAAGGGGTAATCCGGTAAGGCGAAATCATAGCATCAGAGCACGCTGCGAAGAGCCCGCTAGCAAGGCTAAAAATTAAAAATTGGGACGGTCTCTTGGCATATTCTTGCAACGCCTCTGCATTGGTCAGCACAAGATAAAGCGATTCGCCAGATCCAATATGAACGAGGGCTGCAGATAAGCCAGAAATGCCAGCGTCAATACTACTGCCAGCGCGGCTGCCAGCAGTATTCCCGATAGAGACAGACGGCTTTTCATGCCGCTACCACCTGAGCGCGAACGATGGGTTTCTCGTTGATCGGTAAATTGATCAGGGTGGCAAATACGCCCAGTGCCAGGGTAATCATCCAGACCATATTGTAATTGCCGGTTTTGGTATAAATATAGCCGCCCAACCATACGCCGAGGAAGCTGCCGACCTGATGCGAGAAGAATACAAAGCCTGACAGCATGGACAGATACTTCATGCCAAAAATACCGGCGATGACGCCATTGGTCAGGGGCACGGTAGACAGCCATAGCAAGCCCATGGCTCCGGCAAAAATGTACACCGAATATGGCGACAGCGGAGCGAGCAGGAATAGTCCGATGATGACGGTGCGGCTGATATAAATCGACGATAGCAGATAGCGCTTGGGGAACATGCCGCCGAGTTTGCCGGCGTAATAGGAACCGAAAATATTGAACAAGCCTATCAGTGCCAGCGCGTACACTGCTACCGTCGGATCCATAATCCCTTTGTCCTTGAGGTAGGCTGGCATGTGCACCGCGATGAACACGACCTGAAAACCGCATACAAAATAGCCTGCCACTAACAAGCGGAAAGGGCCGTAGGCAAACGCTTCGCGGATCGCTTCCATGATGCTTTGCTGGGGGCCGGTGTGTGGTGCTATCGCCGGTTCGCGCAGGCGCAATGCCATCGGCACCATCACTATCAGCAGCAGTGCCGCCAGCAGATAGAAGGCGTTTTGCCAGCCGCTGTGACTGATTAGTTGCTGCTCTACCGGCATCATCACAAACTGGCCGAAAGAACTGGCCGCTGATGACATGCCAAACGCCCATGAGCGTTTGGATTCCGGTGCGCTACGGCCGATGATGCCGCTGACCGCGCCAAACGCGGTACAGGCCAGCGCGGCACCTATCAGTACGCCTGATCCGGCGATAAACAGGGTAGGTTGGTCGACCACGGCCATCCACAGCAAACCGGCCGCATACAAACAGGCACCGATGATAATGACGCGAAAGGTGCCAAATTTATCTACCGCCATGCCGGCAAACGGGCCAAAAGCGCCCCACATCAGGTTTTGTACCGCCAGTGCCAGCGAATAGGTTTCGCGGGTCCAGCCATGCGCCTGGGAGATCGGTTGCATCCAGAAGCCGAAACCATGCCGCACTCCCATCGCCATGGTCAGAATGAAGCCTGTGGCGATCAGGACGGTTTTTAAATCAGGAGCAGTGCTTGGGCGCATGGTGTTTTGCATAGGAAATAGACGGATTGCGATGGTATAGAGATTGCCGGAGTGTAGCGGAATTCTATCCATCATGTGGACTGGTGAAACTGCCGAGCCAGCCTACGCGGGATGACTGGGCGGTCTAAAATAACAAGTGCAACACTTCTGTAGAATTTATACAAACAGGAGTGTCCTATGAGCTACACGCATTTAACAGAGTTAGAACGAGAATTTATCGCCAGGCAGTTGCAAGAGAAACAAAGCAAACGAGAGATAGCCAGACGACTGGGGCGCAATGTGACCTCGATTTGCCGAGAGGTTAAAAGAAGTTGCGATGAGCATGGTCAATACAGACCTATTCATGCGCATCAGAGAGCGCACCAGAATCGTCGCATAGCCAGAAGGCCGCGTAAGTTAGCCTCGCGCTATGCGGAAGGATTATGGGCTAAAGTAAGATTTAAGCTAGAGCGGGCCTGGTCGCCCAATCAGATTTCTTTATGGCTGCAAAGAGCATTTCCAGATACTCCGGATTATCAAGTGTCACATACAACGATCTATCACCACATCTACCTTTTGCCTAAGGGCGAATTGAAACGTCAAATCGTTAGCAATTTGCGGCAGGAAGGGAAGAAGCGCAAAAGCAGCACCCAAGGCAATGGGAAGACATGGATTAAAGAGTTGATTCATGCCCGCCCGGAAGAGGCTGATTTGCGCGTTCGTCTTGGTCATTTTGAGGGCGATTTGCTGCTTGGCGGTAAAAGTTCACCTGGTGCCGTTGGTGTCTTGTATGAACGGACGAGTCGTCGCGTAAGCCTGATTAAATTAGAGCGGCGTGACGCTTACTCTGCCTATCAGGGTTTTGCGAGTGTCTTGAAAAGGATGCCGGTGGGGGCATGTCTCACCATGACATACGATCAAGGTTCCGAAATGGCGGAGCACGAACGGATAAGCGATGCAACGGGAATCAAAGTCTATTTTTGCGACCCGCATAGTCCCTGGCAACGTGGCGGTGTCGAGAATACCAATGGCTTATTGCGTCAATATTTACCGAAAGGAATGGATATGTCAGAGCTAACGCAATATCAACTTCACCGTATTGCCATGGAGTTAAACGAACGTCCCCGTGTCACCTTAAAAGGACGCTCGCCAAATGAGGTCTGGACACACATGCTTGACGGGTTAACATTTGAAGAGGCTACCAATCAGCCCCTCTTAAAAATTTAGTGTTGCACTTGGAACTTTAGACCACCCTGACGGCAGGCTTACGGCGTCCTGTTTATCAGGGTTTCCAGCCATGCTGCCGTGACAGCCGCATGGGGATTGCGTGTCCGGGCTATGCCCGGATGAATTGCTGAACTTTTTAGCTGTCCGAAAATGGCTAGATTCGTCCTTGGCTTTGCCGTATAAAGAGGGCTATCCAAACGCAAAGGGACGCGAGTAATCGGTCCGCCCTATCTCATGATGCAAGATGTTTCCCACACCAGTGCCGCTGGAACAGTCGGCGAGCGCGAGCGGGCCTATTATCGGGCCGTGCTATCAAAAGACAGCCGGTTTGACGGTGTGTTCTTTACCGCCGTCAAGACTACCGGTATCTACTGCCGCCCGGTTTGCAGCGCCAAGACGCCGCGCGCCTCTTCTTGCCTGTTTTTCAGTAGCGCTGCACTGGCCGAAGCCGCCGGATTTCGTCCTTGTCTGCGCTGTCGTCCGGAGTTGGCACCATATGCCCTGCAGCAAAATCTGGCTCATGGGGTCTGGCAAAAAATCGTCGCCGGTGCCTTGAATGAAGGTGGTATAGAGCAACTGGCGCAACAAGTCGGGCTGTCTTCACGACAATTGCGACGCGTGTTGTTACAGGAATTTGGCGTGACGCCGGTAGAGTTGGCGCAAACCCAGCGCTTGTTGTTTGCCAAAAAGCTGCTGCAGGAAACCCGGCTGCCGATGGCCGAGCTGGCCTACGCCGCCGGTTTTGGTAGTCTAAGGCGCTTCAATGCCTTGTTCGAACAACGCTATCAGATGACGCCTGGCTCGATTCGCCGTGGCGCGAAGCTCGATGGTGAGGGACTGGTGTTGCGTCTGGCTTATCGTCCGCCTTATGCCTGGGATGCTTTGCTGCATTATCTGCAAGGGCGTGCCATGCCTGGCCTGGAAGCGGTGGAGATCAATGCCGATACCGGCAAACCGTTCGCCTATGTGCGCAGCGTGCGCTTGCATGGCAAGACCGGCTGGATTAAGGTCAGCCATCTGCCGGAGCGGGCGCAGTTGGCTTTGCAGGTGTCGGCCGGTTTGGCTCCGGTGCTGATGCCTTTGCTGGCGCAAGTGCGCACCCAGTTTGACCTGGAAGCCAACCCTGGCGTGATTCAGGCACATCTGCAGGGCGATACTTTGATGGCGGCGCAGATGGCGCGCAATCCGGGCTTACGGGTGCCAGGCGCATTCGATACGTTTGAGCTGGCGATACGTGCCGTGCTGGGGCAGCAGGTTAGCGTGGCCGGCGCCACCACAGTTTCCGGACGACTGGTACAAAAGTTTGGCGACAAAATCGATACCCCATTTATTGGTGTCAGCCATCATTTCCCCGATGCGGCTTTATTGGCGCAACTGCCGCTGGAGCAGATTGCCAGTATAGGCGTGCCTAAGACCCGTGCGGCAACCATACAGAATCTGGCGCGGTTTAGTTTGGCAGGAGGCTTGCAGCCACAACTTGAGGCCAGTCAGGCGCAGATGGTGGCACATCTGAAAACAGTGGTCGGTATCGGTGAGTGGACCGCGCAGTACATTGCGTTGCGCGCCTTGCGTTATCCGGACGCTTTTCCTGGTGGCGACCTGGGTTTGCAAAAAGCGGCGGCGCTTGCACCGGAAACCAGAATCACGGAAAAACAATTATTGGTGCGTTCGCAAGCGTGGTCACCCTGGCGTTCGTATGCGGCTTTATTGCTGTGGCAATCTTTATCTTAGGAGCGGCGATGTTTGCTTATACCAATTATCTCAGTCCTATCGGACCACTCTTACTGGCGGCCAGTGAGCTTGGCCTGGCTGGCGTGTATTTTGCGGAGCACCGTCATTTCAAGGGATGTGACGGCTGGCAGCGTGATGACGGGCATGCTGTGTTGCAACAAACTATCTTGCAACTAACGCAGTACTTTGCCGGTGTCAGACGTACATTTGATTTGCCGCTCGACTTGTCGCACGGCACCGGTTTCCAGCAGGCAGTCTGGGAGGCATTGTTGACGCTGCCGTTCGGCAGCACTGCCAGTTATGCCGGTATTGCGCGCCAGATCGGTAAGCCTGCCGCAGTGCGCGCTGTAGGCGCGGCCAACGGCCGTAATCCCATTTCGATTATCGTACCCTGCCATAGGGTGATTTCCAGTAGCGGTGAACTGACTGGCTATGCCGGTGGTTTGCTGAATAAACAGGCACTTCTGGAACGAGAGAAAAAAGCTATGTGGTAAATTGTTTACACTAAAATAGTGTTATAAATATATTTGTTGCAGCGCACAAAAAATGCTTGACTGATTAAAATTAAGGCGTAGAATACAAATTGTTGCAGTGCGTTATTCAAGTAAATTTTTGAACATCACTGCCATATATGTTTATATTTTTACTACACCGGAGAAGACTATGTACACAACACCAGAACAATTTATCGCCGCCACTAAAGCAAATCTGGAAACTCAATTTGCTGCCCTGACTTCCCTGAACAAGAAAGCCTTCGAAGGTCTGGAGCAATTCGTGTCATTGAACGTTAATGCCGCTAAAGCCAGTTTTGAAGAAAGCACTGCAGCCGCTAAGCAATTGGCTAGCGTTAAAGATGCACAGGAATTCCTGACATTGACAGCCGCTCAAGCAAAACCAAATGCAGAAAAAGCATTGGCATATGGCCGTCACTTGGCTAGCATCACTACAGCGACTCAGCAAGAATTCACTAAAGCGGTAGAAGCGCACATCGCTGAAACTAACGCTAAAGTGTCTACCCTGATCGAAGAAGTGACAAAAAATGCACCAGCAGGTTCCGAGCAAGCTGTTACTGCCCTGAAATCAGTCGTTGGTAACATCAACGCAGGTTACGAGCAGTTGTCTAAGACAACTAAGCAAGCAGTACAAACTTTGGAAGAAAACCTGGCGAATGCAACTCAGCAATTCACTCAGGCTGCAGACAAAGCCACTGCTAAGAAAAAATAATCTGAAAATATCCTTATTCAGATATTTTGATTAGTCATCAAAAAATAGCTCCCGCCAAAACGGGGGCTATTTTTTTGTCGAAATTTTTTATGTGTATTGGATGAAATGCTTTTTATCAATGCCAATATGCATGCACTGACTTATGGTAGCCTTGTTGTACGCTGTAAAAAACAATCTTGGCTCGCATGGTGCGGGCTTTTTACTTAGGAGTATTACATGCAAGATGTCGTCATCGTTGCTGCGGGCCGTACTGCAGTAGGTAAATTTGGTGGTTCACTGGCAAAAACTGCCGCTTCTGATCTGGGCGCGCACGTCATTAAGGCTTTGCTGGCAAAGACCGGTTTGAGCGGCGATTTGATCAATGAAGTGATTCTGGGTCAGGTACTGACTGCAGGTGTAGGCCAGAATCCTGCGCGTCAGGCGGTGATACGTGCCGGTTTGCCAAATATGGTGCCTGCATTTACCCTCAATAAAGTATGCGGTAGCGGTTTGAAGGCAACGCATCTGGCGGCACAAGCGATCAAGGCCGGTGATGCCGACATCATTATTGCCGGTGGACAGGAAAACATGAGCGCTTCGCCGCATGTACTGAACAATTCACGTGACGGTTTCCGCATGGGTGACGCTAAACTGGTCGATACCATGATCGTTGATGGTTTGTGGGATGTGTATAACCAGTACCACATGGGGATTACCGCCGAGAACGTCGCCAAGAAATTCGGCATTACGCGTGAAGAGCAGGATTTGTTCGCGCTGGCTTCGCAAAACAAGGCAGAAGCGGCCCAAAAAGCGGGCAAGTTCAAGGATGAAATCATTCCTTTCGATATCGTCAGCAAAAAAGGCACGACAGTTTTTGACAGCGATGAATTCATCAAGCACGGTGCGACCCTGGAATCTTTGTCCAGCTTGCGTCCGGCCTTTGATAAAGCCGGTACCGTGACGGCTGGTAACGCGTCCGGTCTCAATGACGGTGCGGCTGCCGTGATCATGATGTCCGCCAAAAAAGCCGAAGAGCTCGGTTTGCCAGTACTGGCGCGCATCAAGGCCTACTCTTCTGCCGGTATTGACCCGACTATCATGGGTATGGGGCCGGTACCTGCCGCTCAGTTGTGCCTGAAAAAAGCGGGCTGGACGCATCAGGATCTCGATCTGATGGAAATCAACGAAGCGTTTGCCGCGCAGGCAATTGGCGTCAACCGCGAAATGGGCTGGGATACCAGCAAGATCAACGTTAATGGCGGTGCGATCGCAATCGGCCATCCTATCGGTGCATCAGGTTGCCGTATTCTGGTCAGCCTGATTCATGAAATGATACGTCGCGATGCCAAGCGTGGTCTGGCTAGCCTGTGTATCGGTGGCGGCATGGGTGTAGCGCTGGCGATTGAGCGTGCATAGTCGATCTTAGCCGTAAAATAAAAAATCCCCGCAGTTCACACTGCGGGGATTTTTTTTGCCTGCAACATCAGCTACGGTTGAATTACGCTTTACCGTGCATCAGCTTTTTCAGCAATGGAGTAATCATCAGCAAGACGATACCGGCACCGATGGAACTGAGCACCAGGAAGCCAAACACCGGGAAAGAGGAGCCCTTGAGCAATTCTTCCAGCAAACCAGCCAGGGTGTTGGCGGCGGCGTTCGCCAGATACCAGACGCCCAGCATCAAGGCACCAACACGGGCCGGTGCCAGTTTGGTCACCATCGATAAACCTACCGGTGACAGGCACAGTTCGCCTAAGGTGTGCAGCAGGTAGACGAAAACCAACCATTGCGGACCTACGGTGCCGGCAACGTCAGCCTTGGCTTGAGCGATTGCCATCACGATGAAACCCAGGCCCAGGATGATCATACCCAAGGCCATTTTTACCGGTGTCGGTAAGGCCATGCGCGATTGTGCATTGCGGGTCCAGATGTAAGCCATGATAGGGCCAAATATCACGATGCCCAGAGGGTTGATAGCTTGGAAATACGAGGTGGGAACTTCCCATCCTGCGATATGACGGTCAGTTTGCTTGTCGGCAAACAGGCTCATGGTACCGCCGGCTTGTTCGAAGCCCATCCAGAAGAACACGACGAAAAAACCCATAATGAAAATAGCGCTAATGCGTTGCCATTCTTCGCTAGTCAGTTTTTCTACGTTTTCTTTCGGTTTGTTGCTGAACCATAAAGCGCCAATGATGCCGATGATGATCGCTATTTTTACCAGGAACGAGAAGCCGTTCCATACCGGACCGATGACCGACCAGACGCTGAGTATCGATAACACCAAAGGAACCATACCGAAGCTGATCAATAAAATATGCAACCAGTCGCGACGATCCAGAGAGGTCTTGTCGCCGATGAAGCCGGCTGTACCTAGTTTTTTCTGACCCAGGACAAACTGCAGCAGACCCAGGCACATACCTACGCCGGCAGCACCGAAACCATAGTGCCAGCCCACTTTTTCACCTAAAGTACCGGCGATCAATGGTGCCAGGAAAGCACCGGTGTTGACGCCCATGTAGAAGAAAGTAAAGCCGCCATCGCGTCGCGGATCGTTTTCACGGTACAAGGAGCCGAGCAGCGAGCCGATATTCGGTTTAAAAAAAGCCGTTACCGATAATCAGCAGACCTAAGGCCAAATGCAAAAATGCCGGGAAAGCCATGGCAAAATGACCTAATGCCATGGTAAAACCACCGACTAGGATCGCTTTGCGTTTGCCCAGATAGCGATCGGCCAGATAGCCGCCCATCAATGGCGATAAATAAACCAAGCCGGTGTACGTAGCATATAAAGCCAGCGCATTGGAGCGGTCATAACCTTGCGAATTGACCAGATAGATGACCAAGAGGGCGCGCATGCCGTAGTAACTGAAGCGCTCCCACATCTCGGTCAAGAACAACATGGGTAATGCCGCCGGCTGGCGTTCTTTGGCTGACGCGGCATCGATGGGTATCGCCGCATTGAAACTGGTACTGGTAGTCACAAATTTCTCCTTAGGGTATTGCACGTCTCTGGTTTGGACGTTCTGGGTTGGTTCTGGGTTGGTTCTTGGTTGTGAGGTGAATGGTAAATTCGGCGGCAAGCTTACCATGGCATTGTGCTTAGTTATTGCAAAGTGATGACAACCGAAAAATCTTCGTTAAATCGTCAAAACTAGGTAAATTTATATGGCAATTTGTATAAATTGCGGTGGTTTTAGCTGGCAGATATATTTGAATGGACAGCTAGTTAAGTCGAAAATATACTGGCGCGACATTAACTTGCGGATGCCATGGTTCTTGCTGCCAATCCGGCAGGACAGAATTACCCTTCAAGATTCACTCAGATGTACTTAAAATTATCTATGTATCCAACTATTAAATTGATCACGCCTTTATTGATAGGCAGCACTTTTTCCATGATTGCGCAGGGATCTGCCGCTGCCATCGCCAGCCCGGAAAATACCTATCAAATTCCGGTGGCGGAACTGCAGGCGGTAGTCGACGCTCCGCGTGGCCCTATGCTGCAACTAGGGCCGCAGCGCAAACGTGCCTTGCTATTGAGTTTGCCTGGCTTGCCCGGAATTGCCGATGTCGCCCAAACCGAGCTGAAACTGGCGGGTCTTAGGATTAACGGAAAGATCCGTGCCGCCAGTCGTTTTGAATTTGCCAACGACATGAGTTTGCTTGATATCACTAGTGGCAAGACCCGCAAGGTCAGCGGTTTACCGCCGAATCCGCGGATTGCCGATGCCCAGTGGTCTAGCGACGAGCGTTGGCTGGCATTTAGCCGCTGGAGTGAGCAAGGCGTAGAGCTTTGGTTATTGGATGCGGAAAAAGCCAGCGCGCGCCGCCTGATTAAAGAGCATCTCAATGCCACTACCGGTGCTGGCTTTGCCTGGCTCCATCAGGCGCAAACCGGATCGTCACCGGCTCAGCAATTACTATTACGCCTGATCCCGGCCAAACAGGCCAGTTTGCCGTTGGCGCCGAACGCTCCGGTAGGTCCGAATGTGCAGCAAACCGAAGGCGGAAAAGTGGCGCAGAACCGCACTTATCCGGATATGCTGAAAACCCCGTTTGACGCCGATATGCTCGACTGGCAGTTACAGAGCCAGTTGGGGGTTGCCAGCATTAGCGGCGAACTCAAGCGCATCGGCCCTGTTAGCACTTGGATAGGCGCCCAGGCTTCTCCGGATGGCAAATACATACTTACTACGCAATTACGCAGGCCTTATTCGTATATGTTGCCGGATGAATAAAGCTTGCTTAGCGACTACAGCCTTGCTATAGTTCGCCTCCCGCTGAAAGGCGGGGTAAAAAGAGGCAAGGAAATACGGCAGCAACGGCAACCCGACATGAGTGAGAGAAATAAGAATTCATGTGCCAGTAAAACGAGGGGTTGACGGGGTAGAGTAAATGCCGCATAATCTCGCTTCTGTGCTGCTCACAAACAAAACGCTTTGTGAAAAACGGCCGGACACCAGGCAGTCGGATTCTTGCAAGAGAGTATCGATAGCGTGGCAGAAAACACCGAATACCGATCTTTAACAATTAACAGTCAATAAATGTGGGCACTTGATAAAGAGCGCGGCTAAGTTACTTCGGTCAGTTAGTGAAACTTAAAAAATATCAAATGTTCGCAAAAGTAATAAATAGGATGCTTTGAGGCGTAAGCCGAGAAGTAGCCTGTCAGTTATTTGAGTGAGCGACACCGTTCGAAAGAACGGAGTTCAGAAATGAACACAAAACAGAGATTAAACTGAAGAGTTTGATCCTGGCTCAGATTGAACGCTGGCGGCATGCCTTACACATGCAAGTCGAACGGTAACAGGTCTTCGGATGCTGACGAGTGGCGAACGGGTGAGTAATATATCGGAACATACCCTAGAGTGGGGGATAACGTAGCGAAAGTTACGCTAATACCGCATACGATCTGAGGATGAAAGTGGGGGCTCGCAAGACCTCATGCTCATGGAGTGGCCGATATCTGATTAGCTAGTTGGTGAGGTAAAGGCTCACCAAGGCGACGATCAGTAGCTGGTTTGAGAGAACGACCAGCCACACTGGAACTGAGACACGGTCCAGACTCCTACGGGAGGCAGCAGTGGGGAATTTTGGACAATGGGGGCAACCCTGATCCAGCAATGCCGCGTGAGTGAAGAAGGCCTTCGGGTTGTAAAGCTCTTTTGTCAGGGAAGAAAAGGTATCCTCTAATACAGGGTGCTCATGACGGTACCTGAAGAATAAGCACCGGCTAACTACGTGCCAGCAGCCGCGGTAATACGTAGGGTGCAAGCGTTAATCGGAATTACTGGGCGTAAAGCGTGCGCAGGCGGTTATGTAAGTCAGATGTGAAATCCCCGGGCTCAACCTGGGAACTGCATTTGAGACTGCATGGCTAGAGTGTGTCAGAGGGGGGTAGAATTCCACGTGTAGCAGTGAAATGCGTAGATATGTGGAGGAATACCGATGGCGAAGGCAGCCCCCTGGGATAACACTGACGCTCATGCACGAAAGCGTGGGGAGCAAACAGGATTAGATACCCTGGTAGTCCACGCCCTAAACGATGTCTACTAGTTGTTGGGTCTTAATTGACTTAGTAACGCAGCTAACGCGTGAAGTAGACCGCCTGGGGAGTACGGTCGCAAGATTAAAACTCAAAGGAATTGACGGGGACCCGCACAAGCGGTGGATGATGTGGATTAATTCGATGCAACGCGAAAAACCTTACCTACCCTTGACATGTACAGAATGCCGAAGAGATTTGGCGGTGCTCGCAAGAGAACTGTAACACAGGTGCTGCATGGCTGTCGTCAGCTCGTGTCGTGAGATGTTGGGTTAAGTCCCGCAACGAGCGCAACCCTTGTCATTAGTTGCTACATTAAGTTGAGCACTCTAATGAGACTGCCGGTGACAAACCGGAGGAAGGTGGGGATGACGTCAAGTCCTCATGGCCCTTATGGGTAGGGCTTCACACGTCATACAATGGTACATACAGAGGGCCGCCAACCCGCGAGGGGGAGCTAATCCCAGAAAGTGTATCGTAGTCCGGATTGTAGTCTGCAACTCGACTACATGAAGTTGGAATCGCTAGTAATCGCGGATCAGCATGTCGCGGTGAATACGTTCCCGGGTCTTGTACACACCGCCCGTCACACCATGGGAGCGGGTTTCACCAGAAGTAGGTAGCTTAACCGCAAGGAGGGCGCTTACCACGGTGGGATTCGTGACTGGGGTGAAGTCGTAACAAGGTAGCCGTATCGGAAGGTGCGGCTGGATCACCTCCTTTCTAGAGTGCGCTTAGAGTTAAGTGTCCACACTTATTGACTGTTAATGATTAAGAACGTAGAGATGAAGCAATTCATCGATACCGAGTTCCCGAATTGGGGGTTTAGCTCATCTGGTAGAGCACCTGCTTTGCAAGCAGGGGGTGAACGGTTCGATCCCGTTAACCTCCACCATTTACCTGGTAAATAGTGGGGCTGTAGCTCAGCTGGTTAGAGCACCGTGTTGATAACGCGGGGGTCGTTGGTTCGAGTCCAACCAGCCCTACCAGTTAAATGCGAAGGGGAAGAAAAAGCAAATGTGAGTGGCGCGCGCGCTATTGAGATTTGTTCTTTCGAAGCGAAAGCAAAGTATCAAGTATTACCGTTCTTTAACAATTGAGAAGAAGTAAAGTAGAAATAATCAAAATTATTTCTGTGAAGGAAATTAATGACGACAGTCATTAACGATAATTCATGGAAGGGTTGTGATTGTATCAAACAAACATAAAATGTATTAAAAAGAGTTTGAAAAGCACTGTAGCAATACAGGGTTTTAGAAAATCAAATATCTTGAGATACGGCAAACGCTAAAGTAATACTCATAGTAATAAGAACTATAGCGATTTTTTGGTGATGAACCTTGGTTTAAGCAATTAGACGAAGACGCCAGAATCTAAAGTTATAGGGACAAGTGACTAAGTGCACATGGTGGATGCCTTGGCGATTACAGGCGATGAAGGACGTAGTAGCTTGCGATAAGCTGCGGGGAGTGAGCAAACACACTTTGATCCGCAGATTTCCGAATGGGGAAACCCACCCTTAGGGGTATTGCAACCTGAATACATAGGGTTGCAAGGCGAACGTGGCGAACTGAAACATCTAAGTAGCTACAGGAAAAGAAATCAACCGAGATTCCCAGAGTAGTGGCGAGCGAAATGGGAGCAGCCTGCAAGATTTAGCATGTCTGATAATAGAACGGAATGGAAAGTCCGGCCATAGAGGGTGATAGCCCCTTATATGAAATCATTCGTGTGGAACTAAGTTTGCGACAAGTAGGGCGGGACACGTGAAATCCTGTCTGAACATGGGGGGACCATCCTCCAAGGCTAAATACTCGTAATCGACCGATAGTGAACCAGTACCGTGAGGGAAAGGCGAAAAGAACCCCGGAAGGGGAGTGAAATAGATCCTGAAACCGTGTGCATACAAACAGTAGGAGCGGACTTGTTCCGTGACTGCGTACCTTTTGTATAATGGGTCAGCGACTTACATTCAGTGGCAAGGTTAACCGCATAGGGAAGCCGTAGAGAAATCGAGTCCGAATAGGGCGAAATTAGTCGCTGGGTGTAGACCCGAAACCAAGTGATCTACTCATGGCCAGGATGAAGGTGCCGTAACAGGTACTGGAGGTCCGAACCCACTAATGTTGAAAAATTAGGGGATGAGCTGTGGGTAGGGGTGAAAGGCTAAACAAACTTGGAAATAGCTGGTTCTCTCCGAAAACTATTTAGGTAGTGCCTCAAGTATCACCATCGGGGGTAGAGCACTGTTATGGCTAGGGGGTCATCGCGACTTACCAACCCATTGCAAACTCCGAATACCGATGAGTGCGAGCTTGGGAGACAGACGTCGGGTGCTAACGTCCGGCGTCAAGAGGGAAACAACCCAGACCGCCAGCTAAGGTCCCAAAGTATAGCTAAGTGGAAAACGAAGTGGGAAGGCTAAAACAGTCAGGAGGTTGGCTTAGAAGCAGCCACCCTTTAAAGAAAGCGTAATAGCTCACTGATCGAGTCGTCCTGCGCGGAAGATGTAACGGGGCTAAGCTATACACCGAAGCTGCGGATATGTTTTAGGACATATGGTAGGAGAGCGTTCTGTAAGCCTGCGAAGGTGTCTTGTAAAGGATGCTGGAGGTATCAGAAGTGCGAATGCTGACATGAGTAGCGATAATGGGGGTGAAAAGCCTCCACGCCGTAAGCCCAAGGTTTCCTGTTCAACGTTCATCGGAGCAGGGTGAGTCGGCCCCTAAGGCGAGGCAGAGATGCGTAGCTGATGGGAAGCAGGTTAATATTCCTGCACCGTCGTATGATGCGATGGGGGGACGGATCGCGGAAGGTCGTCAGGCGGTTGGAAGAGCCTGTTCTTGACTTGTAGAAGGCACTTAGGCAAATCCGGGTGCGTAATTCAAGGGGTTGAGACGAGTGAATTTATTCACGAAGCGATCGGAAGTGGTTCCAAGAAAAGCCTCTAAGCTTCAGTCATACGAGACCGTACCGCAAACCGACACAGGTGGGCGAGATGAGTATTCTAAGGCGCTTGAGAGAACTCGGGAGAAGGAACTCGGCAAATTGGTACCGTAACTTCGGGATAAGGTACGCCCTTGTAGTTTGACCCCCCTGCGGGGGAAGGACGAAAGGGTTGCAATAAACTGGTGGCTGCAACTGTTTAATAAAAACACAGCACTATGCAAACACGAAAGTGGACGTATATGGTGTGACTCCTGCCCGGTGCTGGAAGATTAAATGATGGGGTGCAAGCTCTTGATTGAAGTCCCAGTAAACGGCGGCCGTAACTATAACGGTCCTAAGGTAGCGAAATTCCTTGTCGGGTAAGTTCCGACCTGCACGAATGGAGTAATGATGGCCACACTGTCTCCTCCCGAGACTCAGCGAAGTTGAAATGTTTGTGATGATGCAATCTACCCGCGGCTAGACGGAAAGACCCCATGAACCTTTACTGTAGCTTTGCATTGGACTTTGAACCAATCTGTGTAGGATAGGTGGGAGGCTTTGAAGCGTGGACGCCAGTCTGCGTGGAGCCATCCTTGAAATACCACCCTGGTTTGTTTGAGGTTCTAACCTTGGTCCGTTATCCGGATCGGGGACAGTGCATGGTAGGCAGTTTGACTGGGGCGGTCTCCTCCCAAAGTGTAACGGAGGAGTTCGAAGGTACGCTAGTTACGGTCGGACATCGTGACGATAGTGCAATGGCATAAGCGTGCTTAACTGCGAGACTGACAAGTCGAGCAGGTACGAAAGTAGGACATAGTGATCCGGTGGTTCTGTATGGAAGGGCCATCGCTCAACGGATAAAAGGTACTCTGGGGATAACAGGCTGATTCCTCCCAAGAGTTCATATCGACGGGGGAGTTTGGCACCTCGATGTCGGCTCATCACATCCTGGGGCTGTAGCCGGTCCCAAGGGTATGGCTGTTCGCCATTTAAAGTGGTACGTGAGCTGGGTTTAAAACGTCGTGAGACAGTTTGGTCCCTATCTGCCGTGGGCGTTGGAAGTTTGAAGGGGGCTGCTCCTAGTACGAGAGGACCGGAGTGGACGAACCTCTGGTGTATCGGTTGTCACGCCAGTGGCATTGCCGAGTAGCTATGTTCGGAATAGATAACCGCTGAAAGCATCTAAGCGGGAAACTAGCCTTAAGATGAGACTTCCCAGAGACTAGATCTCTTTAAAGGGTCGTTCGAGACCAGGACGTTGATAGGCTGGGTGTGGAAGTGCAGTAATGCATTAAGCTAACCAGTACTAATTGCCCGTAAGGCTTGTCCCTATAACTTTAGTGGTTATAGATTATGACAAGTATTGTTTGTGTGTTTGCCTTATGTAGTAGCGTTGGAAAACGCCGCGAAGTTTGGTACAAATCACAACCGCCTAAGTCCTGCACTGACCTGCAGGCACGCTACAGCGATGGTCAATCGCTGGGCACATGATTAGTGCGACCGGGAACGGACCGCACACTCTACTGAGCTTCTTCCCAATTGGACCTTGTGCGACTCACAGAGCAACGTGAGCCACACAAAGTCAACAAGTTATGCCTGATGACCATAGCAAGTCGGTACCACCCCTTCCCATCCCGAACAGGACCGTGAAACGACTCCGCGCCAATGATAGTGCTGCAACCAGTGTGAAAGTAGGTCATCGTCAGGCTTTTATTAGAAAACCCCTCAGCAGAATCCTGCTGAGGGGTTTTTGCTTTGGAAATTGCTCATTTCAATATGGTTAGTTGATGATTTTCTCAAAAAAATGCTAGTGAAAATCAGCTACGATTTGAAACATGCAGATGAATTACATGATTAAGCGAATCGGAAACACGTATGGCGAGTTACCATTCATTGTTGGTAGATATCAAGGATCTGCCCTTAGCCCCTGCAGTAACTTGTTTATATAAGTGATTTGATTATATGTCTCGATTAGTTTTTTCTCAATTCTTGCGTTTTGCTGCGGTTGGCTTGTCAGGTACTGCTGTTCAATATGGTTGTGTTGCAATTGCCATAGAAGTTGCCGGAAAAGGCGCAATTGTGACCGCCTCGGCGGTCGGGTATATCCTGGGATCGATTGTAAATTATGTCCTGAATTATTTTCTGACCTTCAGTAGCGGAAAATCGCACGTCGAGACTGCATCAAAGTATTTTGCAGTATTAGCGGTTGGTTGGTGTTTGAATTTGGGGATGATGAGCCTATTTGTTCAGGCTTGGGCTTGGAATCCTTGGTATTCGCAATTGATAAGTACAGGAATCGGCCTTTGCTGGAATTTTACTGGCAGCAAGTTATGGGCATTTAAGGACGAGATGCTTAAAATTAAGTAACCGGTGTTATTAGATTTCAAGAAATTCGTAATAAGATGGTCTAGCTACTGGACAAAATATCGGAAGCAGCCTATAATCTTGTTTCTGTAGTCGTGGTGACAAACGATGAATGTTTATCTGAACTAAGCGAGATTATTGGGTGCTTAGCTCAGTTGGTAGAGCGGCGCCCTTACAAGGCGTAGGTCGGGAGTTCGAGCCTCTCAGCACCCACCATCAGATAAATGTTGTTTTATAAGCTTTAGTAGTTTCGGAGCGGTAGTTCAGCTGGTTAGAATACCGGCCTGTCACGCCGGGGGTCGCGGGTTCGAGTCCCGTCCGCTCCGCCAGTTGTGAAAAAGACGAGCAGAATGCTCGTCTTTTTTTTCGTCTATTGAAAATGAATATAATAAAAAAGCGATACGAATAATTGTCGTATCGCTTTTTTTATTGCTGTTGCGTGTTGCTCAATCAGGCCGCTTCCGCTTTATCTAACTCACCGCCAAGCGCATACACTAAATCATCTAGCATGCTTGCCAACTCTGCTGCCATCAGCACAAAATCGGCATCGAAACGCTCGTCTTCATTGCTAGTTCTTGTTTCTTTGTCTTCGTCCAGAATATCCAGCGGTTTAATCCGTTTTAATGCCAGTGTTTCGGTAAGGACAAAAGAAATTCGGTCATTCCATGTCAATGCCAACTTAGTGCATTGCTTGCCGGCGGCGATATGTCGCTGTACATCGTCTGCATCGAGGGAGTGATTCACATAGCGTACCGTTGCCTTATCCTCAGTATGCGCACGTAGTTCGGTATCTTGATCTATCGTAAAGCCCTTCGGTGCTTCATTGCCGATTAGCCAATCTGTCATTGCCGTTTGAGGCGATAGTTTTACGCGTAAGCTTTCAAGCGGCAGTTTGTCGCACTTAAGCAAAAGCTTAATGACTTCATCTGCTTTGCCTGGGCTAGATGTATCGATGACTAGCCAGCCATGAATCGGATCAATCCAGACCCATGTACTGCGCTTGATGCCGAATGCCCTAGGTAATAGCTCTTCTGTTACCCGTTCTTTTAAATCTTTCATGGCCTTGCGGCCAGGTGCAAAACCTTGTTGTTCTTCAAGTTCTGCTGCGCGCGCTTTCGATACCTGGTTGACTACCGTTGACGGCAATAATTTTTTCTCTGTCGAGAGCAGCAATAATAGTTGTTGGTTGACGCTATGCACCAATAGTTCATTATCACGCGGAGAGGCCCATCCTTCACTTTGCATCTCATTTGAAGGGCATTGGGAAAAGGACTGAGATGCTAATTGTTTAGCGAGTTGCTCGATATCGACCTTCCAGGGGGCCGGCAGGCGAAAAATCTGTAAATTCTTGAACCACATAGAAAATCCCAAGAAGAAAAACGATCCATTCTACACGCTCAGAATGGCAATTGGCTCATGCACTTGATGCAATTAGGATTTGCATAAATATTGTCATACTATTTTTTGCGGATGTCGCAGGTAGTTGTATATGCGTGAGCTGAATTTAATTAAATCAAGGCTTTAGCGCGAGATAATAGTTTTTTTACATTGCTGACTTCTAGATTTTTAAGAATTATCTTCAACCCTACTTTCGTGGCGGACACGTACCTATTCAAGACAGTATAATGTCCGTTGTTTATCACCTGTGCATTTGCTCTAAGGCAAATTAAATTACCACACTATGCTCGCTCAACAAAAACAAGAAATACTGGAACTTCTCCGTGATGCAGTCGCCCCTTTGCTGACAGGGAGTGATCTGGCTCCGAACATCGTTCTGGAGCGTCCACGTGATCCCTCACATGGTGATATTGCATGCAATATTGCCATGCAAATTGCCAAACCTCTCAAAAAGAATCCACGCGAATTGGCGCAAGCTATCGTTGATTCCTTATTGGCGAACAATAGTCAGCTTATCGCTGCGGTTGAAATTGCCGGGCCGGGTTTTATCAATATACGATTAGCTGTTTCTGCTAAGCAAGCAATCGTCAAAACCGTGTTGGCGCAAACAACACAATTTGGTAAGGGCACTAGTGGTACAGGCAAGAAGGTTGTTGTCGAATTTGTGTCCGCCAATCCAACCGGTCCTTTGCACGTGGGGCATGGACGGCAAGGAGCTTTAGGTGATGCACTGGCGGCGCTGCTGGAAGCCCAGAATTATGATGTGACCAGAGAATTTTATTACAATGACGCTGGTGTTCAGATCGGTAATCTGGCCTTGTCAGTACAGGCGAGGGCTAAAGGATTTAAGCCAGGTGATGCGGAATGGCCTGAATCAGCTTACAACGGTGAATACATCGCTGAAATCGCCCAGGATTTTTTGGGTAAAGGAACCGTTTCCGCTAGCGATGGCGAAGCTGTGACTGCTACTGGTGATGTGGATGATCTTGATTCACTGCGACAGTTTAGCGTTACCTACTTACGTCGAGAACAAGATATCGACTTGCTGGCATTTGGCGTCAAATTTGATAATTATTATCTGGAATCCTCACTTTATTCGGATGGCAAAGTGGAGGCTGCGGTCGCCGCATTAAAAGTTGCCGGCAAGACGTATGAGGAAGATGGCGCTTTATGGCTGCGTACCACCGAGTATGGTGATGATAAAGACCGCGTGATGAAAAAGTCCGATGGTAGCTATACCTACTTCGTGCCTGACGTTGCTTATCACATCGTTAAATGGCAGCGTGGATTTACCCAGGCTATCAACGTTCAGGGTAGCGATCATCATGGCACTATCGCACGCGTGCGTGCTGGCCTGCAAGCGGTTAATGTGGGTATTCCTCAAGGCTATCCATCTTATGTATTGCATAAGATGGTGACTGTCATGAAGGACGGCGCGGAAGTAAAGATCTCCAAGCGCGCAGGCTCCTACGTTACTGTCAGGGATTTGATAGAGTGGTCTGGTAACGGTGACATAGTCAAAGGTCGCGATGCCGTGCGTTTTTTCCTGATTTCGCGTAAGGCGGATACCGAGTTTGTGTTTGATGTCGATGTCGCGTTAGCGCGCTCTGATGAAAACCCTGTCTATTATGTGCAGTATGCGCATGCCCGTATCTGTTCGGTATTGGCACAATATAGTGATGATGATGAGGTTTTGGCTGCATTGGCGACCGAAGATTTATCTCCTTTGATCGCTCCGCGTGAAGCATCTTTGCTGGCAAAATTGGCCGAATACCCGGAAGCGCTGCAAAGAGCCTTGGAAGAGCTCGGACCTCATCAGGTGGCGTTTTACTTACGTGATTTGGCCGGCGAGTTACATAGCTATTACAATGCGGAACGGGTACTGGTCGATGACGTGCCTACCAAGATGGCGAGGCTTGCCTTGATGCTGGCAACGCGTCAGGTCATACGCAATGGTTTGGCTCTGATCGGTGTCTCAGCCCCCAATAAAATGTAATGAAATTTTGACTCGGAAACGCATGAAACTTCATCAAACGAATTTGTTCCGCCAGCATGGCGGTACGCTCATGGGTATGATTCTTGGCTTGGTCATTGGCTTAGGTATTGCGGTCGCAGTCGCCTTGCTGATTACCAAATCTTCGACACCGTTTACCAACAAAAATGCGCGGACGGATAAGGCAGATGCGCCGGTCACGCAAATGCAGGATCCGAATAAGCCTTTGTATGGTAGCAAGGAGGCGATTAAGGATGCCGCTAAGGATTTTGTAAAGGCGATTGATGGAAGCAAGCCTGCCGAAGTAAGCGGTAAAGTGCCAGATGTGAAGGCCGAGCCTAAGGTGACCACTAGCCCTGTAGAAAAAATAGCGGAAAAAGTGCAAGAGAAGGTAGAAGCCAAAACCTCTGAGCCAGCCGCCAAAACCGAAAGCGCGGATGATAAGCATATCTACTTCCTGCAAGCCGGAGCGTTCCGTGAAGTCGCTGATGCAGAAAGTGCGCGGGCGAAATTGGCTTTGCTAGGGTTTGAGGCGAAAATTAGTGAGAAGGCCTCTGACAACGGAACGCTGTATCGTGTCAGGATAGGGCCTTTTAGCCAGTTAGAAACAATGAACCGAATGCGCAGTAAATTGTCTGAAAATGGTGTTGATGTTGCGGTAGTTCGTACTGCCAAATAACTACTTAACTAATAAATAAGGAAATATGATGCGTTTGATACGAAAAATGTTGATGGTGCTGAGCTTAAGCTTCATGGCGGCAGCGGCTGGTGCGGCGGTTGGTAATCCGGAAAATGGTAAAGAATATAAGTTGCTGGAAAGGCCGCAACCGGTTGAGAGCAGCAAAAAAATCGAAGTGATAGAATTCTTCGGCTATTTTTGCCCGCATTGCAATGTGCTGGAACCCTTGCTGGCTGATTGGGTAAAAAAACAAGGCGATAACATTGTTTTCAAGCGCGTACACGTAAATTTCCATGGTCTTGCAAGTCAGCAAAAATTGTATTACTCATTGGAAGCCATGGGTAAAATTGAAGAATTCCATGTCAAGGTATTCAATGCATATCATGTCGATCGCAATCGCCTGCAGACCGATGCTGATGTCATGGACTTCGTCACCAAGTCTGGTCTTGATAAACAGAAATTTTCGGATGTTTATAATTCTTTTGCGATACAAAGCAAATTAAGCCGCTCTGCCCAGCAAATGGCAGCGTTTCAGATTGATTCCGTGCCGACACTGGTTGTTGATGATGGTCGTTATGTCACAGCCCCTTCTATGACTGCCGCCGGCATGGGACGTGTTCCTGAACTGGGTGCAGAATCAGTCACTGTTTCCGGTATTGGATTGGTTGATTGCAAAAGTGCAAAAAGAGAAAGGATTAGCGGGACGCCGCTGATCAAGGCAAAGCGATAGTCAAGAAAAAGTAAATTTTTTGACTTCGATAGCATTCAAGTCCGCCCCTCAAGGCGGACTTTTTTATTGAGAATTTACTCCATGCAAACAGTTTTTATTACCGGGGCATCGTCTGGAATTGGCGCTGCGCTTGCCGAACAATATGCAAAGCAGGGGGCTACGCTAGGATTGGTCGCGCGCAGGCAAGATTTGTTAGAGCAATTGCGCTTGCGCTTACCGAATCCTGAACGGCATAAGATTTATGCTCTGGATGTGACTGACCATGCGGCCTTGAGCGCAGCCGCCAGGGATTTCATACATTCTGTGGGAACGGTGAATGTCGTCATCGCCAGTGCCGGAATTTCAGTGGGAACGCTTACCGAATACGATGAGGATATTCCTATCTTTGCAAGGGTGATGGAAATTAATCTGCTTGCAACGGTAGCAAGCTTTGCCCCTTTTATTGCAGAGATGAAAAAATATGCGTTTCAAGAACCTTGTCGCCTGGTCGGTATTGCCAGCGTGGCGGGAATCCGTGGTCTGCCCGGTGCAGAAGCGTATAGCGCATCGAAAGCGGCGGTTATCAGTTATTGTGAATCCTTGCGCGTGGAATTGAAGTCTAGTGGCATCCGTGTGGTGACCATCGCACCCGGTTACATAGATACGCCTATGACCAAGGTGAATACTTATGCCATGCCATTTTTGATGCCCGTGGATAAATTTGCCGTGGCTGCGGTCAATGCGATTGCCGCCGGTGTTACTTACCGCGTCATACCATGGCAAATGGGTGGTGTTGCCAAACTATTGCGTTCACTTCCGAATTGGCTGTACGACTATGTTTTTTCGAAAGTTCCCCACAAGGCTAGATCTGAATGATGACGAACTTGGTTGATGATGTTGGTACTGCGCATGTGAGTATTGCTGCGCTGCCGGGTGAGCCGCGCATAGTCAGTCTGGTACCATCGCTGACCGAATTACTGTGCGATCTTGGGCTTACTAAGTATCTGGTCGGTCGTACCGGTTTTTGTATTCATCCTTCCGCTAGCGTTCAGCATATCCCTAAGGTTGGCGGCACCAAAGACGTCAACATTGATGTTTCGCATCTCGCATCCGACGCATAACTTGCTCGTTTACTTGGTGGAATTTTTCAGTAAGCGCGTGCTGAGCAATATTTGAGCAAGCTTATGCACAACTGATCTGATGATGTGGGTAAAACTCTGGCAAGATGATGAGCGTAACTCCTACCCTGATACCCTTACTGAGATGTCAGTGCATTTGTATGGTTGACATTGATCATCGTTACCCATCCGCTGACTCCGCGCGATAACTTAGCCCTCTACCGTTTACTTGGTGGGCTCAAGCGCGTGCTGAGCAATTGTGTAGCGAGTTTGAGCTTATCACAACTGATCTGCCTGATGTGGGTAAAACCATGTTGTACTGTCCTTGGATGAGCGTCTCTGCGAACACCTATATTGCGAATACCTGCTGGCCTTGATAGCTGGCAAAGCTGGCAGTCTTCAAGTAGTGACGCACGCTATCCGGTGTTTCAGTGGAGTGAGTCTATCTTGCAGCTTGACGGAATCGAGCGAGCCTTATCGCTTCACTCAGCAACACGTGGACGCGTTGGAAAAACAGTTAGGTAAGCCAGTTCAACTGGTCGATGGTGAAATGTTGTCGTGGTATGGCAGTCGCGCCATTGCGGGTTTGCATTATCTGAAAAATTTTGAAGGCATAGGAAAAAATTACCTTTCATGGATGATTTTATCAATGCCGATAGAGTCGCTGACGATAGTGGTACGGGTGCATGATCGCGGCATGGGTTATCTCAGCCATATCGCATATTGTCAGCATTGTTTGCACGTCTCCATAGTTACGTTGCCTGCAGTAGTTGTTTGATCGCGCTAGCCAAGGCTTCTTTTTGAACCGGTTTTTCTATCGTGCCAAGAAAATTTTGCCGGGATAGTTGAGCGACTAAGGAGGCGGAATATAAAACCCGTGCGCCTTGGCCAGACATCAAGATCACTCCGCCATAATATTTTCTTTCCCCCATGGCCTTCATAAATTCGAAACCATCAATGTCTGGCATCTGTATATCGCAGATCAGTAAATCGGGTTTGCGTTGCGCCTTATCGAAAGTGGCCAAGCCATTTTTTCCGCCGTTGGCGGTGATAATGTCGTCCACCCCTAGTTCATTCAATAGATCGCTGACAAATTCCACTTGAAACTCATCATCGTCGATGATCATCACTTTTAAGGGTATTTCCTGATTTTGTGCACTGGTATTCATGATCTTTCTCCTCCCAAATTATAGGTTCGCACTACTCATGTCTGTCTTGAGATCAAGATGCTGTTGCTCCCATTGGATTTTCCATTGTATAAAATCCTGGGCTTGCATAGGTTTGGCGATAAAGTAGCCCTGTACCTCATCGCAGCCAGACTCGGTAATTAAGTCCCAATCCTGCTGTTTCTCTACCCCTTCAGCAACTAAATTGAGATTGAAAATTTTACCGAGTTGAATGCTTGAGCCTAGTATGGCACGCGCCGCTTCGTCCTGTGATGCTCCGTTGACGAAAGCGCGATCAACTTTGAGTTCGGTAAAGGGAAGCTGCTTCAAGTTTTCCATCGTCGAAAAACCCGTGCCGAAATCATCAATTGACAGATCAAAGCCCTTAAGCCGAAGGCGGGTAAGAATTTCCAGACTGACCGTCAGGTTTTCCATCAAACGGCTTTCGGTTAACTCCAATGTGATTTGTGATGGCAGTACCCCGGCGCGTCTGACGATCTGTTCAAATTCCTCTGGTAAATTGAGTTGATTCAAATTATCCATCGACACATTGACTGCCAGTTTGATGTTATGTCCGGCGGCCAGCCATAGACCCAATTGGTGCACGCTTTTTTCTAGCACCACGCGGGTTAATGTATCAATCATTCCATGCGCTTCCAGTACCGGAATGAAAGTTGCCGGCCCCAGTATGCCGCGCTCAGGATGACGCCAGCGGGCAAGGCATTCTGCACCAATCACGCGCTTGTCGAATACCGATATCTTCGGTTGGTAAAATATTTCGACCAGGCCATGAGCCAGCCCATGCTGTAGCTCCGACAGCGATAATACGGCAAGTTTTGGCTGCTGCCGGCGCTCTGGCCGGGATTGCTCTTGACGTGCCAGGGCCGCCATTAGCGCTTCCGGTAGCAAGGGTTTGTTGATAGCCGCCAGTAAATGTAAACCGAACGCCTCGGCTAGATTTTCTGCCGCTTTCATCACACTTCTATCGACGGCACTCAGTAAGATCACCCCTCCGGAAAAACCTTGCTCGGCCACTTGGCGCAAGAAGGAAATACCGTCCATGCCCGGCATGTTCAGGTCGCATAGCAATAGATCGGGATTGTAGGTGCGTACTACTGCCAATGCCTGATATCCGTCCACACAGTTAGCAATCCGCGTGACCCCAAGTTTGCGTAATGTGGTACTGGCGATTTCCATTTGTATAGGATCATCCTCCAGAATCATGACGTGCATGTCCGCTCGCGGAGTGAATGTCGTGTTGAGTTTTGCCGGTGGGGCAGATGTCGCACCAGATGGGTTATTGGCGGCTAGGTATTGATTTACCTGGATCTGTATCCGCTCCAATAAGGGATGCAATTCGCTAACGATGGTCTTTGCCTCTTCCAGTGTGCCACCGTTTTTTAATTGCTCCAGATTGTTGCATAGGTCAGCGAAGCCATTTGCTCCGACTGTCCGTGCACTTGATTTCAAGCGATGCCCCAGGGCACATAGATCATCAAGGCTGTCTTTGGCGCATGCCTGATCAAGTTCAAGAATGCCTTGACGCGCCGAATCGACGAATTTCACAGCAAATTTGCCAACTTTTTCCGGCGCATTCCCGAAAAACTGTGCGAGAACACTGAGGTCTATGCAGAGCTCTTGTTCGACTAACGGGGTTGTCGTACGACACTCTTCGGCCGTAGTCGTCTCGATCCCGGAATCAGGGGACAGCCACCGTATTAACGTTCCGTAAAACAATTTTGGAGAAAATGGCTTTGAAATAAAGTCGTTCATACCCGCAGCCAGGCAGTGTAAGCGATCTTCATGCAAGGCATTGGCGGTAATCGCAATGACGGGTATATTTGCCAGGCCAGGTATGGTGCGAAGTTTTCGACTGGCCTCAAGTCCGCCCATGACCGGCATTTGTATGTCCATCAGTATGCAATCGACTTTTTCGCGTGCCAGCACATCAAGCGCATGCTGGCCATTTTCGGCTACCAAGGCGGTTAGATTGACCGCTTCAAGTAATTCTGTGGCAATTTGCTGATTAAATAAATTATCTTCAACCACCAGAATGCGGATGCTGCCACGTTTTTCAGATAATTGCTGCAGTCTGCTACTGGCAGTCTGTACATCGGGGGTGTCATGCCTTTGCGGCGTGTTGCCGCTGGCTTGTTCCAGGTGGGCGGTAAACCAAAAGGTGCTGCCTTTCCCCAGTTCGCTCCGCACGCCGACTTCACCACCCATCAAGATCGCCAATTGTTTGCTGATCGCCAACCCCAATCCGGTGCCGCCATATTTTCTGGTGGTGGAACTATCCGCTTGCTCAAATGACTGGAACAGTTTACTTTGCTGTTCTGCCGACATACCTATGCCAGTGTCTTCCACCTCAAAGCGAACCATGCAGCCGCCCGGAGTACTGTTTAATTTACGGATGAAGATATTGATCTCGCCGCGTTCCGTGAACTTGAGCGCATTGTTGGTGTAGTTGATCAGGATCTGGCTTATCCGGTGCGGGTCGCCATGCATCTGATTCGATAAATGCGGATCTATATTAAAACTCAGGGTTAAATTGCGTCCGGTGATCTTGCCGCTCATGATGCCGGCGAGATCCTTGAGTAATTGCTCCAAAGAAAAATCAACGGCTTCTATCGTCATTTTCCCGGCTTCTATCTTGGAAAAATCGAGAACGTCATCGACTATGTGCAGCAGATGCTGACCAGACAAGTGAATTTTCTGCAGGTAGTCGCGTTGCTTGGGATCGTTGGTAGAGGCTAGCGCCAGATAGGTCATGCCGAGTACCCCATTCATGGGAGTGCGGATCTCGTGACTCATGTTGGCGATAAAATTGCTTTTGGCTTGATTTGCCGCTTCCGCGAGTTGGCGTGCATCCGCGAGTTCCACGGTGCGACTGACCACCAATTCTTCGAGGTGATGGCGGTGCAGGTCTAACTCTTCACCAAGACGCTTCTTGATCGTAATATCTTCTTGTACCGAGACATAATGGGTAATGCTGCCGTCGGCCTGGCGCAGTGGTGTGACTATCGCATAGACGATCAGATCCTCGTTATTCTTGTTGACGTTGTAAAGTTCCCCTTTCCAGGTTTTACCCTGTTTGACAGTCTCCAGCAAGTGCGAGGCCAGCCGTTCCGGCGGAGTCTTGTCCGATACCAGTATGCGCGGATTTTGGCCACACCTCAAATTGCCCGATTGCCTTGCATCACGCTTTGATGCAAGGCGCTAAAGGCGGCGCGATATTCGGGCAAAATAAAGCCTATCACGCTATGCCCTTGCACTTCGGCCAGTGAGGCAGCCTCCAGCATGGCCAGGCCAGCGGCATTCATTTCGAGTATGTTGCCTTCGGCATCGACAACCTTGACGCATTCTGGTTCCGCATCAAAAATAGTTCGGAAGCGCAATTCACTCGCCTGCAATCTGGCTTCCGCCCTATGCTTGTAAAGCGCCATTTCCAAAGCGGCGCGTAATTCTTGATCCGAAAAAGGTTTAATGATGTAGCCGAAGGCCTCGACTTGCAGGGCGCGCTCTAGGGTTTCATTGTTGGCACTGGCGGTCAGAAATATCACTGGGATGGCGAACTGGCGGTAAATCGCCTCGGCCGCTTGTATGCTATTGCCCGGTATATCCATCAGCACCAGATCGGGGCGCAATTGCGCTGCCAGAGTGATGGCGCTGTCGCCTCGAACGCTATGGCCTACACATTGGTAGCAACAGTTCGAGTTTGAGCTGTATGTAAAGCGCGACCAATTCATCGTCTTCGACGACCAGTATTCGCGACTTTGTCTCGGGCGTGCGCATGAGTCAGCCCTCCGCTTAAAAGAAAGTAATTTCCGTTTCAGTACTAGAATTTTGCGATGTGGCCTCGCCGGGGGCATGATACTCATCTTGCATGGTGTAGGTAGATTGCAAACTTTCTATCCATTCTTCGCTACTCGGTAATTGTTCATTATCGATTTGCGCCACGCTCATTTGCAGTTTGTTGATATCAGTGCTGACGACATCAAGAATTTGGCTGATGCGGTCTTGGAACTGTAAGCTGACCAAGAGGTTCTCGACATCACCGCGTATGATCTTGCCGTAATGCCGCATTTGCTCGGCTGAATCGCCCATGCTTTCTACGTGTGCCAAGACATCGCGCACCACCGCGCCTGACACCTCCAAGACCTTGCGATCTTGTATGGTGGCGCGGTCTGCCGCATTCAGGGCTTGCTTCATGATGACCGAGACTTGATCGACTCTTTGACCTATGCGTTTGCCAGTATCGGCAGAAAGAAAAGAGAGTTTTCTAACTTCATCGGCAACCACCGCAAAACCGCGTCCCTGCGGTCCGACTCGGGCCGCCTCTATGGCTGCATTGAGGGCCACCAGATTGGTCTGCGCGGCGATTTGCCCGACTTCGTGTGCCATGCTTTGCATTTCGGTGGTAGCGGCCGCCAACTCACGTATGCTTTGGAGTAATTCATCCTTGCTGGCGATCATCTTGCCCAGAGAATCGATTACCGGCGTCAGTTCTTTTTTGCACAATTGCAAAAGCGTGATGGTGGCATCGGTGTTTTTTGTTGCATCGGTATTGCCGACAGCACCAAAACCGGCTAAGTCGAATTGATTAATCATGGAAGAAAAACTGCCTATCAGTTGTCCAACCGCATTTTCTGCTTGTTGTTTGACTGAGCCTACATGGGTATTCCAGAGTGGCAAAATACTGCTCAAAAGATGCGCAACCTCATAGACCAGGGCTGCGCTCGCTCTGAGGTTTTCATCTTGTTGTTCCAGTTCGGCCTGGCGCTGTCGGCTAATGTGTAACTGCCAGCCTAAATACGTAGTGGCAAAGACGATTCAGATATTAGCTTGCCATCTTTTCTTTAAGTAAGATAGTTTTAATTTATCGAAGCGAATTTTTCTTACTTTTTCGAAAGGCGCTGTCGATAATGTGTCAAGCCTAAATTTTAGTGGCAAAGAGCAATCAGTGATTGCTTAGCGATTGGTTAGCGAAACTCCGGCGATCACCATCAAGCCACCGATGATCATCGATGCCAGGATAGGCTCGCCCAGAAAAATCGCGCTAAAGCTGATGCCAAATACCGGCACCAGATTATTGAAAACCGCGGTGCGTGCCGGGCCGATTTTCTTTACCCCTTCGTAATACCAGACAAAACCGATCACGGTGCCAAAGACACCGAGGTAGGCGATCGATGCCAGTACCGGTGGCGTCAGGTGGCTGCGGTCTAGCAGTGGTAGCTGGAACAAGGCGCCCAGACTGAGTAACAGCAGGCCCCAGAGCGAAGCGTAAGTGGTGGCGGCGATCGGTGACAGGCCCTTTAATGCGTGACGGCCTATGATGGTGTAGGCGGCCCAGGCGGAAACGGCACACAGCATGAACAATTCACCGCTGCCGACCGAGGCCGAGATATCTTTTGCCGCGCCCATCAGGTCGCCACGGGTGATGACGATGGCGGCACCGGCAAAGGCCAGCGCAATTCCCAGCCACTTTTTGATGCCCAGCCTTTCGCCAAACAGCATCGCCAGGGCCAGCGCGGTGACGATGGGGTTGAGCGCCACGAACAGCGCGCTGCGGCCTGCCGGCATGCGCTCGAGCGCTGCGAAAAAGCAGATGTTGTAGAGGAAAATCCCGGTGGCACCGAGGCTGAAGGTGGCATGCATTTGCTGGCGCGTGAGTTTAGGCAAGCCGCCTTCCATGCGCCATGCCAGTACCATCAAGAGGGCGCAGGCCACCAGAAAGCGACCGGCGGCGGCGATCATGTGCGGCAATTCTTTGGCGACGATATGGCCGGCGATAAACGTGCCACCCCAAAACATGGCGACGCAGATCAATTTGAGATAGGTGCTAACGGGGGCTGTAGTGTGCATGGAGTGGGTTGACGGCAAAACATGGGGGGAGCATGGGGGAAACAGGGATAGCGCATCCCAAAACCAGCGCTAGCGTTCGGTCATCATCAGCTTGGCTGCCAGCGCGATAAATACCGTGCCGGCCACCCGGTTCATGATGAGTTGGGCGCGGCCGGAGCGTTCCAGCCTGCGCCCTAGCGACCCCGCCAGCAATGCCACGCTGCCGAACACCAACAGGGTTGCCAGCATAAATACCGCCCCCAGTTGTGCGATTTGCCAGGGTAGTGAGCCTAGCTGCGGTTGCACAAATTGCGGCAAGAAGGCCAGAAAGAAGATAGAGACTTTAGGGTTGGTGACATTCATCACGATACCGCGCCGGTAAAATTGCCAGCCCTTGAGGGCACTGGCTTCACCGATGGCGAGTTTATCGGGCGCGGCGCGCAATGCCTGCCATGCCAGATACAGCAAGTACGCGGCACCGGTCATTTTGAGTAAGGTGAATGCCAGTGCCGACGCCTGGAAAATCGCCGCCACCCCCAAGGCCACCGCTGCCGTATGCACCAGTAAACCGGTGCACAGGCCTAGCGTCACGATCAGCCCGGCCAAGCGACCACGCAAGGCTGACTGGGTCAGCACAAAAATATTGTCGGGGCCGGGCGAAACGCCGAGTAACAGGGCGATGCCAAAAAAGCTCAGCAGGGTTTCGGTAGCGATCATCGGTTGAATTTCCTAAGCTTATTTGACGACAAAGCGCAGCACACCGTCCGCGCCCTGTTCCCTGCGCAAGACCCCGTCAAACCACAGCTTGTGCAGATGCGCCAGCGCTTCGCCCAGCGCAAAAGTGAGCTGATGGGCGTCTAGCGGGCGGCGGAACATGATGGGTACGATATCGGTGGCGGAGCGTGGCGTGGCACAGGCGCTGACCACTTCGGCCAAGCGCTCGGCGTGATGCTCATTGAGCTGGCGGATGCGTGTATGGATGCCGGTAAAGGGTTTGCCGTGGGATGGCAAGATCAGCACCTGGTCTGGCAGCGCCCCATATTTTTGTAAGGAATCGAGATATTGCTGAACCGGATTGGCTTCCGGCTCGACCGCAAACACCGAGACATTGGTAGAGATGCGCGGCAACAGCATGTCGCCCGAGATCAGCAAATTAAGTGCCTCACAATACAGCGAGGCGTGCTCAGGCGAATGGCCAAAGCCGGTGATGATGCGCCAGTGATGCTCGCCGATACGCAACTCTTGCCCGTCCTGCAGGCGACGGTAGGCGCTAGGCATGGCTGGTACCAGCTTGGTGTAATAGCTCTTGCGTTCGGCAATTTTTTCCTGCATCTCCGGTGCAACCAGACCGTGTTTTTTAAAGTGAGGGTACATGGCCGAACCATCGACACCGGGCAGGCTGGCCGCCATCATGCGGGCAAACGCGTATTCGCCGGTGGTCATCCACAAGGGCGCATCCCAGCGCGAACATAACCAGTCAGCCAGCCCGACGTGATCCGGATGGCAGTGGGTGGCGATCACACGGACGATAGGCAAGCCACGCAGGCCGGTCGTACTGCTATTGTCGCCGAACAGCACTTCCCAGGCGTCGCGGCTGGCGTCATTGGCGATCCCGCAGTCGATTGCGGTCCAGCCGTGCAGCATGCCGTCATCGGTCTGGTAGTGGTCTTCGATCAGCCACAGGTTAATGTGATTGAGGGCAAACGGCAGTCCCATCCTGAGCCATAAGACGCCGGGGGCGATTTGTATGGTTTTGCCCGCTTCCGGCAGGTTTTCGCCCAAAGGGTAGTTCAGTTGCATTTCCAGCGCATTCATTGTCTGCTCACTTTTTTGTTATGGCATCTCATTGTTGTGGAATTCCGCTGACAGAATGTCCTACAATGCGTTTAAACGTTATTTGACGTTAACGTAAACTGCGATTTATCCGAGATTGTAATCAGAAAATCGCTGCCCTGTATGTATTGATGCTTTATTGACGTTTTTTTGACCCTATGGCCACCTATACCATCACCGAACTCGCAAGAGAATTTGACATCACGCCGCGCGCGATTCGTTTTTACGAAGACCAGGGCCTGATCAGTCCTACCCGCGAGGGCCCTAGTGGCCGTAACCGCGTGTATACGGCCCGTGAGCGCACTCACCTGAAGCTGACCTTGCGCGGCAAGCGTCTGGGTCTGAGCCTGTCTGATATCAAGAGTCTGGTCGATATGTATGACTCGCCGAAAGATACCGAGCCTCAGCTACAGAGTTTTCTGGTGGTGCTGGCGCGTCATCGCGCCGCGCTGGAATTGCAGCGCGAGGATATAGAAATCATGCTGGCGGAAATCAGCGCCCATGAAGAAGAGAGTCAGCGCCTGCTGGCACTGGCCGGGCAGGCGCGTGAAGAGCCGTCCGCAGAATAAAGTCTTGGCGGCAATTGAATCGGATAGATGCGACAGATGTAGGACAGATATAGAATTGACGTTTACGTAAACGTCAATTCAGCGTATTATTTTTCCTCTTGCCGGAATTTGCTCTTGCCGTTTGCGCAGTCCCGCTGCATAGGGTGACTGAATTTAGCTGGATTTTTTAATTTTGACGGAGTGCTCATGAGTGATGAAACCTCTTCGGCGACGCTTGATTACAAGCTGGCGCTGGTGCTGCTGGAAAGCTTCAACGCCCAGGGCGTGATGCAGGCGTGGAATGCCAGGCTGACCAGCATGACGCCCGGCGCCTGTGAAATCAGCTTGCCTATGAGCGCCGCAGTGACCCAGCAACATGGCTATTTTCATGGTGGCGTGATCGGCACCATGGCCGACGCTGCTGGTGGCTATGCCGCGAATACACAGCTGATGCCGGTGAGTGAGTGCTTAACTGCCGAATATAAGATTAACTTTGTGGCACCGGCCATAGGCGATATGTTGATCGCCCGCGGCAAGGTACTCAAGGCAGGCAAGACCCTGGTGGTGACCAGTGCCGACGTGTTTGTGGTGAACCAGGGAAAAGAGAAATTGTGTGCAATTATGCAACAAACTTTATTTGTGATTCCCAAGGGATCACCTAAAGTTGACATAGCTGCGGTTGACGTAGCTGCGTAAGCACTAAAAAACAAATGAAGAAATTTAACCCAGTGAGGACGACATGTTGCATTTACCCGGTTTGACCTTTGATCATGGCGAAGATATCGCCGCTTTGCGCGAAGCCGTACAACAATTTGCCAGTGCCGAAATCGCCCCGCGTGCGGCAGAGATAGATCGCAGCGACCAGTTTCCTATGGATCTGTGGCGCAAACTGGGTGATTTGGGCGTGCACGGCATGACCGTTTCGGAAGAATACGGCGGCGCGAATATGGGCTATCTGGCGCACATCATCGCGATGGAAGAAATCTCGCGCGCTTCCGCTTCGGTCGGTTTGTCTTACGGCGCCCACTCGAATCTGTGCATCAACCAGATCAACCGCAACGGCACTGCCGAACAAAAAGCCAAATATCTGCCTAAGCTGATCAGCGGCGAGCACATCGGCGCTTTGGCGATGTCCGAGCCAAATGCCGGTTCCGACGTGGTCAGCATGAAATTGCGCGCCGACCTGAAAGGCGATCGCTACGTCCTCAACGGTAACAAAATGTGGATCACCAATGGTCCGGATGCCGATACCCTGGTGGTCTACGCCAAAACCGATCTGGAAGCCGGTTCGCGCGGCATGACCGCATTCCTGATCGAAAAACATTTCAAGGGTTTTAGTATTGCGCAAAAGCTCGACAAACTCGGCATGCGCGGTTCGCACACGGGTGAGTTGGTGTTCCAGGATTGCGAAGTGCCGCTGGAAAACGTACTCGGTGGTGTGGGTAGAGGCGTGAATGTTCTGATGTCGGGCCTCGATTTCGAGCGCACGGTGTTGTCCGGCGGACCGCTGGGCATTATGCAAGCCTGTATGGACGTGGTGGTGCCTTATGTGCATGACCGCAAGCAGTTTGGTCAGGCGATCGGCGAATTTCAGTTGATGCAAGGCAAATTGGCAGACATGTATTCAACCATGATGGCTTGCAAGGCCTATGTCTACGCGGTTGGTCAGGCCTGCGACCGCGCCAAGAATCCGGAAGCGATACGTGCGATTCGCAAGGATGCTGCCGGCGCGATTTTGTACTCGGCCGAAAAAGCCACCTGGATGGCGGGCGAAGCGATCCAGACTCTGGGCGGCAACGGCTATATCAATGAATATCCGGTCGGCCGCTTGTGGCGCGATGCCAAGTTGTATGAAATCGGTGCCGGTACCAGTGAAATCCGCCGCATGCTGATCGGCCGTGAATTGTTTGCCGAAACGATGTAGTGGGAAATTTCTAAAACCTCCCTATCCATGCGCTTCCTAGGCCATTTTTGCTCTGTAAGCCGCATGGATAGGGCGTTTTAATCTTATGTTTGAAGGATGAATGCTGTGGTATGCGCTGTACACACTGCTATGGACCGTTCGCATACGATTGCAAAAAATGCAGGTTTGGAGTATTTGTAACTAAATGAATATTCCCTTTCACTGCTGAGACCACTATGACCCCAGTTGCCTTTCCTAAACTCTTGTCTTCCCAGATCGCATTCGATATTGCCCGAACGATTTTGGACGGTTTTGATAAGCATTACCGCTTGTTTCGCAACTCCAGTCATGGAGCAAAGCGGGATTTTGAGCGTGGTGACTGGAAGGCGGCGCAGCACGCGGCGCGTGAACGCATAGGGTTTTACGATGCACGCGTCAAGGAATGCGTGCAAATCATGGAAGATGAGTATCAGCAGGCCGACCTGACCGATGAGGTCTGGCGTGAGGTCAAGCTGCATTACATGGGTTTGCTGATTGATCACCTGCAGCCTGAGCTGGCCGAGACTTTTTTCAACACGGTCTGCACCAAATTACTGCACAGAAATTATTTTCACAATGACTTTATTTTCGTGCGGCCAGCCACGTCTACCGAGTACATAGAAGGCGAAGATACGCCGGCGACTTACCGTGTGTATTACCCGGCCAAGGATGGCTTGAACTTTACGCTCAAGCGTATCGTCACCAATTTTCAGCTGAACGCCAATTTTTCCGACCTGCAGCGCGATGTGGATCTGGTGGAGCAGCGCCTGCGCTCTATTTTCGGTACCTCAGCGATAGAGCCGAATCATCAGATACAGGTGCTGGGCAGCCTGTTTTACCGGAATAAATCGGCCTACATCATAGGCAAGGGCATCAACGGCAATCGTGAGTATCCGTTTGTGGTGCCCATCATGCATAACCGCAAGGGCGAACTGGTGCTAGACACCGTGCTGTTCGATACCATGCAGATCACGGTCTTGTTCTCTTTCACGCGTGCTTACTTCATGGTGAATATGGAAGTGCCGTCGGCGTATGTGCAGTTTATCCGCAGCATCCTGCCGAAAAAACCGCGCAGCGAGATTTACACCATGCTGGGCTTGCAAAAACATGGGAAAAACCTGTTTTACCGCGACTTTCTGCATCATCTTAAATATTCGTCGGACATCATTGATGCCGCGCCCGGTATCCGCGGTTTGGTGATGCTGGTGTTTGCGTTGCCGTCGTTTCCGTATGTATTTAAACTGATCAAGGATTACTTCCCGCCGCCTAAGGAAACCACCAAGGCGATGATCAAGGAAAAATACCTGCTGGTGAAAAACCATGATCGCGTCGGTCGTATGGCCGATACCTTGGAATACTCAGATGTGGCGTTTCCGCGCGAGCGTTTTTCCGAAGAGTTGCTGGCCGAGATCAAGAAATTTGCACCTTCGCTGCTGGAGGTCAATCACGATGAAGTCATCATCAAGCATCTATATATAGAGCGCCGCATGGTGCCTTTGAATATCTGGCTTACCGAAGCAGAAAAGCGTGGCGATTACGCGGCCATGGAGCACGGCATTTTTGAATACGGCAATGCGATCAAGGAGCTGGTCGGTGCGAATATTTTCCCTGGCGATATGCTGTATAAAAACTTCGGCGTGACCCGTCATGGCCGCGTGGTGTTTTACGATTACGATGAAATCGAATACATCACCGACTGCAATTTCCGCACCATTCCGCTGCCGCGCAATGAAGAAGACGAGATGTCGGCCGAGCCCTGGTATTCGATAGGCAAGAACGATGTGTTCCCCGAACAGTTCGGTACTTTTTTGTTGGGCAATCTCAAAGTGCGTGAATATTTTATGCGCCACCATGCAGATCTGCTTACAGCCTCTTACTGGCAGGGCCGCAAGCAGCGCATTTTGGATGGCAAGGTTGATGACGTGTTTCCTTACCCTCAGGAAATCCGCTTCTGCAATCAGGGCAAGCCGGACGCCGCCCAGAATCAGACCGTTACCAGCATAGAAGGCGATTTTTTTGGTGCTGAGTAAAGATACTCTACACATACTTTATTTAATCCTAATCACTGTAAGTCTACCTCTGGAGATACAAAATGAATGATCCTATCGTTATCGTTGGTGCCGCCCGTACCCCTATGGGGGCGTTTCAGGGTGATTTTTCTAGCGTCACTGCCAGCCAGTTGGGCGCAGTCGCCATCAAGGCGGCGGTAGAGCGTGCCGGCGTCAAGCCTGAGCTGATCGAAGAAGTCTTGTTCGGTAACTGCCTGATGGCAGGCCAGGGTCAGGCACCTGCGCGCCAGGCCTTGCTGGCAGCCGGTTTGCCGGTTTCAACAGGTGCCGTCACCTTGTCCAAGATGTGCGGTTCCGCGATGAAAGCGACCATGATGGCGTTTGATTCGATCACGGCCGGCAGCAATGAAATTCTGGTCACCGGCGGGATGGAATCGATGACCAATGCGCCTTACCTGATCCCTAAGGCACGCGGTGGCTATCGTATCGGTCACGGTCAGATTTTTGACCACATGATGCTCGATGGTCTGGAAGACGCCTATGATAAGGGGCGCTCCATGGGGACGTTCGCCGAAGATTGCTCGGCTAAATATGAATTCACGCGTGAAGCGCAAGACGCCTTTGCGATCGCTTCGGTCAAGCGTGCGCAAGCGGCTACTGCCGATGGTTCTTTTGATTGGGAAATCGCCCCTGTGACGGTGTCTGGCCGTGGCGGTGATGTGGTGATCTCGAAAGATGAAGGCCCGTTGAAAGCCAAGCTCGACAAGATCCCGGCCTTAAAGCCAGCGTTCAAGAAAGACGGCACGATTACCGCCGCGTCTTCGTCATCGATCAATGACGGCGCTGCCGCTCTGGTGTTGATGCGCGAATCCAAGGCCAAGGAACTGGGCCTGACACCGATCGCCAAGATCATCGGTCACGCCACCCATGCGCAAGAACCGGGTTGGTTCACTACCGCTCCTATCGGCGCGATCAACAAGCTGTACAAGAAGATAGGCTGGACCACCAAGGATGTTGACCTGTTTGAGATCAACGAGGCGTTTGCTGCCGTTCCTATGGCTGCCATGAAAGACCTGGGCATCAGCCATGAGCAAATCAACGTGCATGGCGGCGCTTGCGCACTGGGACATCCTATCGGTGCTTCCGGTGCCCGTATCATCATCACCCTGATCGGTGCCTTGAAAAAACAAGGCAAGAAGCGCGGCGTCGCTTCACTGTGTATCGGTGGCGGCGAAGGTACTGCGATGGCGATCGAGCTGATCTAAGCTTGTCCAAGTAAGAAATACGCGGCGCACTGAGCTAAGTTCAGGCACCGCGTCATCAATTAGTCTGATTCAATACAGTTGAAAGAACACATGCCAACGGCACTTATCATCGGCGCTTCACGTGGTATCGGCCACGAATTTGCAAGACAGTATCGCGCAGCGGGATGGCGCGTGATCGCCACCGCCAGAACCGAACAAGGTTTAGCCGAACTACGTGCGCTTGGGTGCGAACCTATGCCGCTCGATGTCAATGATATTAATGATTGCGCTGGCTTGGGCTGGTTGCTCGATGACGAAAAAATCGAGATCGCGGTACTTAATGCCGGCGTTTTTGGCCCGCGTACTGCTGGCCTGGTGTCACCGCAACAGGATCACTTCGATCAGGTCATGCATACCAATGTGCTGGCCGCGATGCGCCTGCTGCCTATGGTGTTGCCGCTGGTCGAGAATGCCGCCGGCAAACTGGCGGTGATCTCTTCACGTATGGGCGCTATCGGCATGCGCACCAATGCAGACGGCTGGTTGTATCGCGCCAGCAAGGCCGCCTTAAATTCGGTATTGAAAGACATTTCACTGACTAGCAAAAAATCGACCTGTATCGCGTTCCATCCGGGTTGGGTGCAAACCGAAATGGGCGGAGCCGGTGCCGAAATTAGCGTAGAGCAGAGTGTTGCCGGGATGCGCGCTACGCTGGCCGCGGTAACGTTTGACGACAATGGGAAATTTCTAAATTACACGGGTGAGCCTATCGCCTGGTGATATTTTTCCATTGCGCTAAGCTCATTTATTTTTTATTCATCGCAGCACTCTAATCAAAAGCTCACATGTTACTCACAGCAGAACACGAAATGATACGCGACGCCGTGCGCGCTTTTTCCCAGGAAAAACTGGTTCCGAATGCCGCCCGTTGGGATAAGGAACATCACTTTCCGGCAGCGGAATTAAAAGAGCTGGCGCAAATGGGTGCCTATGGTGTGGCGGTGCCGGAACAGTATGGCGGTGCCGGTATGGATTACCTGTCGCTGGCGCTGGTGTTGGAAGAAATCGCGGCCGGTGACGGTGGCACTTCCACCGTGATCTCGGTGAATAATTGTCCGGTGTGCAGTATCGCGATGATGTATGCCAACGAAGCGCAGAAACAGCAATGGCTGACTCCGCTGGCGCAGGGCGAGATGCTCGGCGCCTTTTGCCTGACCGAACCGCATGCCGGCAGCGATGCCTCTGAATTGCGCACTACCGCAAGGCGTGAAGGCAATGAGTACGTGCTCAACGGCGTCAAGCAATTTATCACCAGCGGCAAGAATGCCGACGTTGCCATCGTGATGGCGGTGACCGATAAGGAAGCCGGTAAAAAAGGCATTAGCGCGTTTTGGGTAGATACCAAGACGCCGGGTTATATCGTCGCCGGTATCGAGCAAAAGATGGGTCAGCATTCCTCAGATACGGCACAAATCCTGTTTGAAAATTGCCGTATTCCTGCCGAAAACCTGATCGGTGCAGAAGGCCAGGTTACAAGATCGCCTTGTCCGGCCTGGAAGGCGGACGCATCGGTATTGCCTCGCAGTCCGTCGGCATGGCGCGCGCCGCTTTCGAGGCGGCATTGGCCTACGCTAAAGACCGTACCAGCTTTGGTAAGGCGATTTTTGAACATCAGTCTGTGCAATTTAAATTGGCGGATATGGCGACCCAGATTGAGGCGGCACGCCAACTGATCTGGCACGCCGCCAGCATGAAAGACGCCGGCAAGCCTTGCCTGAAAGAAGCCGCAATGGCGAAACTGTTCGCTTCGGAAATGGCGGAAAAAGTGTGCTCGGATGCGATACAGATACACGGCGGTTACGGCTATGTCAGCGATTTTCCGGTCGAGCGTATCTACCGCGATGTGCGGGTTTGCCAGATCTATGAAGGCACCTCGGACATCCAGAAAATTTTGATAGGCCGCGCACTGGCTTAAGCAACGCGTAGGGTGCGCTATGCGCACCATGTTTGCTAACCACTGAAAATAAATTGCTGCGCATGGCGCACCCTACGGAGAACGAAAATGAAAAAAGGCTACAAGCAATTGGTAGACGAAGCCAGCGCAGAGATTAAAACCTATAGCGTGGCCGAAGCGCTGGCGAAAATGCATGACCCTCAGGTGCAATTCATTGACGTACGCGATATTCGCGAACTAGAGCGTGAAGGCGTGGTTCCGGGGGCCTTTCATGCGCCGCGTGGCATGATTGAATTTTGGGTGGATCCTGATTCGCCGTACTTTAAACCGGTGTTTGGCGAAAGAAAAGAATTCATTTTGTTTTGTGCTGCCGGCTGGCGTAGCGCGCTCACTACCAAGACCGTGCAAGACATGGGACTGGAAAACGTGGCGCATATCGACGGCGGTTTTGGCGCCTGGAAAGCTGCCGGCGCACCGGTAGTGGTTAAAGAAAGTAAAGTAAAAACATGATATGTCCTTGCTGTTCAGGAAACACCTTTGCCTTGTGCTGTGGCCGCTATCTTAGCGGTGCGGCAAGCGCGCCTAACGCTGAGGCGCTGATGCGTTCGCGTTACAGCGCTTACAGCTTGAACGACGAGGCTTATCTGCGTGCCACCTGGGATGAGCGCACGCTGCCGGCCGAGCGACTGGTACACGATGATCCTACCCAATGGCTGGGTCTGGAAATCAAGCGCTTTGTGGCTGAGGGCAGCAATGCCACGGTAGAGTTTGTGGCGCGTTACAAGATAGGCGGGCGCGCACATCGCCTGCATGAAGTAAGCCGTTTTGTACAACATGATGGTAAATGGTTATACGTGGATGGCACGTTTCCTAAAAGTAATTAACGCTACAGCGAGATAAAAAAATGACGACTCTGGATTCCAAACTCAATAGCCGCTCGGAAGATTTCAAGGCCAATGCCGCTGCCATGCAGCGCGTGGTCGATGACCTCAAGGAAAAAGTGGCGAAAATCGCCCTCGGCGGTGGTGACGCAGCGCGGGAAAAACATCTGGCGCGTGGCAAGCTATTGCCGCGTGACCGTGTGCAAACCCTGCTCGATGCCGGTACCCCGTTTTTGGAATTCTCCCAGCTGGCCGCCTACGATATGTACAAGGAAAAGAGCGGGCAGGATGCCGCTCCTTCGGCCGGTGTGATCACCGGCATAGGTCGGGTGGCCGGGCAAGAGTGCGTGATCGTCTGTAACGACGCCACCGTCAAAGGGGGGACGTATTATCCGCTGACGGTCAAGAAGCATCTGCGTGCGCAAGAGATCGCCGAACAAAACAATTTGCCGTGTATCTATCTGGTTGACTCCGGTGGCGCGAATTTGCCGAATCAGGAAGACGTGTTTCCGGACCGCGATCATTTCGGCCGCATCTTCTTTAATCAAGCCACCATGTCTTCCAAGGGTATACCGCAAATCGCGGTGGTGATGGGTTCGTGTACTGCCGGTGGCGCGTATGTGCCGGCGATGAGCGATGAATCGATTATCGTCAAGAATCAAGGTACGATTTTTCTGGCTGGCCCGCCGTTAGTCAAAGCCGCGACCGGTGAAGTGGTGAGCGCCGAAGATCTGGGTGGCGGCGATGTGCATACGCGCATGTCAGGCGTGGCCGATCATCTGGCACAAAACGATATCCATGCGCTGGCTATGGCGCGCACCATTGTTTCGAATCTGAATCGTCAGAAACCGCAGCAGATGGTACTGAAGCCTGTGGAAGAACCGAAGTTCCCGGCGCAAGAATTGTATGGCGTGATTCCGCTCGATACCCGTAAGCCGTTTGACGTGCGCGAAGTGATCGCACGTGTGGTCGATGGTAGCCATTTTGACGAGTTCAAGGCGCGTTACGGTACCACCCTGGTGTGCGGTTTTGCGCATATCCACGGCATGCCGGTGGGTATCATCGCCAACAACGGAATCTTGTTTTCCGAATCCGCCTTGAAAGGCACGCACTTTATCGAGCTGTGCTGTCAGCGCAAGATTCCGCTGGTGTTCCTGCAAAACATTACCGGCTTCATGGTCGGCCGCAAGTATGAAAACGAAGGCATCGCCCGTAACGGCGCCAAGATGGTGACGGCGGTGGCGACTGCCAATGTACCGAAATTTACCGTCATCATAGGCGGCAGTTTCGGTGCCGGTAACTACGGTATGTGCGGTCGCGCCTTTTCGCCGCGCTTCATGTGGATGTGGCCGAATGCGCGTATCTCGGTGATGGGCGGTGAGCAAGCCGCCAGCGTATTGGCCACCGTCAAGCGTGACGGTATCGAAGCCAAGGGCGGTAGCTGGACAGCGCAAGAGGAAGACGCCTTCAAGCAACCGATCAAGGATCAGTACGAGCATCAGGGCCATCCGTATTACGCCAGCGCCCGTTTGTGGGACGACGGCGTGATCGATCCGGCTGATACCCGCATGGTATTGGCGCTGGGCTTGTCGGCGGCACTGAATGCCCCGATCCCGGATGTGAAGTTCGGTTTGTTCAGAATGTAAGGGAACTCCCATGTATCAGACTTTGGAATTGCGCCGTGAAGGCAAGCTGGCGACGTTGAGCTTAAACCGTCCCGATGTCAGGAACGCTTTCAACGAAACCACGATAGCGGAACTGACCGCGGCGTTCAGCGCGCTCGGTGCCGATCCTGACGTGCGCGTGATCGTGCTGGCTGCCAATGGCGTGGCTTTTTGCGCGGGTGCCGACCTGAACTGGATGAAAAAGATGGCCGACTACACGCATCAGGAGAATCTGGCCGATGCGGCGCAGCTGGCGAATATGTTGCACACGATTTATACCTGCCCCAAACCGGTGGTGGCCAAGGTGCAGGGCGATTGCTATGCCGGCGGCATGGGCCTGGTGGCGGCCTGCGATATGGTGGTGGCGGTGGATACGGCGAATTTTTGCCTCAGTGAAGTGAAGTTGGGCCTGATCCCGGCGACGATCTCTCCGTATGTGATCAAGGCCATGGGCGAAAACGCCGCGCGTCGCTACTTTTTGACGGCAGAGCGTTTTGATGCCGCTGAAGCCAAACGCACAGGTTTTGCGCATGAAGTGGTGAGTGCCGATGCGCTTGACGCCAAGGTGGCGGAACTGGTCAAGGCGCTGGGCAATAACAGCCCGAACGCCGTCAGGCAAGCCAAGCGATTGGTGCGCGATGTCGGTGGCCGCGAAATCAGCGCCGCTTTGATCGCCGCCACGGTGGACGATATTGCACAGATCCGCGCCTCGCAAGAAGGGCGCGAAGGGGTGCGCTCATTTTTAGAGAAACGTAAGCCGGATTGGCTGGTATAAGGCGGTGCGATACCGGTAATGCTGTTCAGTTAAGCGCCAATCCGTCTAGGTGTCATCCCTGCGTAGGCAGGGATCCAGAGTCTTTAGGCTTTTACGCCGCTCGATTCCCGCCTTCGCGGGAATGACGATACGTAGGACAAGGTTTAACTGAACAGTATTAGTGCGATACCGGCGATTTTAGCCACTGTGTATAATTTGCCCTCTGGATTACCGAGGAATACCTCTAAAAGCTCAGTCGCCGTGAGGTTCACACGGAGGCGCAATCCGAACTTTGCGCCTTGGCGGCGAGAAAAGTTGTTAGGTATTTAGAAATTCCCAATATGGATAACGCAGCATTCATGCGCTTTGGCAGAGCAAAATAGCTGGGAAGCCGCATCGGTATTACGTTTTTGTTTCAAAAAATATGGAGTGGCATTGAATTCTATTCAAAAAAGTGACTGGGTGGCCCGTAGCCTGAAAAGCGTCTGGCACCCTTGCACACAAATGCAGCACCACGAGGCTGTTCCGTTGATTCCGGTCAGCCACGGTCGTGGTGCCTGGCTGTTTGATACCGAAGGCAAGCGCTATCTCGATGGCATCAGTTCCTGGTGGGTGAATCTGTTTGGCCACGCCAATCCGCGCATCAACGCGGCGCTCAAGGATCAGCTCGATAAGCTCGAGCACGCAATGCTGGCCGGCTTTACCCACGAACCCGTGGTGCGGCTGTCGGAAAAACTTTCAGCCTTAACCGGTGGTGTGCTGGGGCACTGTTTCTACGCTTCCGATGGCGCTTCCGCCACCGAAATTTCTTTGAAGATGAGTTTTCATTTCTGGCGCAACAGCGGCCAGGCGGAAAAACAAGAATTTATCTGCCTCAAGGGTAGCTATCACGGCGAAACCATAGGCGCTTTGGCGGTGACTGACGTGGCGCTGTTCCGCGACGCTTACGGCCCCTTGCTGAACAAGGCGCATGTAGTGGCCTCGCCTGATGCACGTCAGGCCATCGAAGGCGAGAGCGCCGCTGACGTCGCGCGTCACGCTGCCGCCGATCTGGAACGCTGCCTGCAGGAACGCGCCGGTAAAATCGCTGCCGTTATCATAGAGCCGCTGGTGCAATGCGCTACCGGCATGGCGATGCATGATCCCGAATATCTGCGTCTGGTGCGCGCCCTGTGCGACCAGTACCAGGTGCATATGATCGCCGATGAAATCGCGGTCGGTTGCGGCCGTACCGGCACTTTTTTCGCCTGCGAAAGCGCCGCGATCTGGCCAGATTTTGTCTGCCTGTCGAAAGGCATTAGCGGCGGCTATCTGCCGCTCTCGCTGGTGATGACGCGGGATGAAATTTATCAGGGTTTTTATCATAGTGATGTGCGGCGCGGGTTTTTGCATTCGCATTCGTATACCGGCAATCCGCTGGCCTGTCGCGCCGCGCTGGCGACACTGGAAATTTTTGAAGCCGATGATGTGTTGGCACAAAATCGCCTGAAAGCCGCCACCATAACCAGGGCTTTGCAGCCGCTGGCACAGCACGCCAAGGTAGAGAATTTCCGTCAGCAGGGCATGATCTGGGCGTTTGATGCGATTCTCGACGATGCCGCTGCCAGCAATTTTTCACGACGCTTTTTCAGCACGGCGCTGGAGCGCGAATTGCTGTTGCGTCCTATCGGCAAAACCGTGTATCTGATGCCACCGTATATTTTGAACGACAAGGAAATTAGCGACCTGGGCAAAGTCACTCTCGAGGTGTTTAATCAGGTCATTGACGGAGTGGCGGCATGATCCTGTTAGATCAACTGGACGCCGGCCTGGAGCAGCTCAATGCCAAGAGCCTGCGACGTCGCCGCCGTACCGCCGATAGTGCCTGTGCACCGCGCGTGACGGTAGACGGTAATCCCATGCTGGCGTTTTGCAGCAACGATTATCTGGGGCTGGCCGCACATCCGAACATCATCGCAGCGCTGCAGCAAGGTGCCAGTCTGTATGGCGTAGGCAGCGGTGCCTCGCATCTGATCAGCGGCCACAGCCGCGCCCACGCGATACTGGAAGAGCGTTTGGCCGATTTCATGGCACCGCATCTGGAGTCGGCACGCGCCCTGTATTTTTGCACCGGCTATATGGCTAATCTGGCGGTGTTAAGCGGCTTGGCTGCGATCGCCGCTAACGAGGCCGAAATTTTCTCCGAAAGCCTGAACCATGCTTCGCTGATCGACGGTGCCAAACTGTCGCGTGCGCGCGTGCAGGTGTATCCGCATGCTGACCTGATAGCCTTGCAAGCGATGCTGGAAGCGAGTACCGCCGCCACCAAAATCGTCGTGACCGACAGCGTGTTCAGTATGGATGGCGAGCTTGCGCCGATACCGGCAATTTTGGCTCTGTGTGAAAAATACCATGCCTGGTTGGTGATCGATGATGCGCACGGCTTCGGCGCCCTGGGTGAACACGGCCGTGGCGTGCTTGAGCATTTTCATCTGCGTTCCGCCAATCTGGTCTATATGGGTACGCTGGGCAAAGCGGCCGGTGTCGGTGGCGCTTTTGTCGCTGCGCATGCCAGCGTAATCGACTGGCTGGTGCAAAAGGCGCGACCTTATATTTATACGACGGCTGCGCCGCCTGCGTTGGCGCACGCCTTGCTGACTAGTCTGGATATTATCGGTGGCGCAGAAGGCCATGCGCGGCGCGTCCATCTGCAACAGCTGATCGCGCAATTACGCGGTGATTTGCGTCTGCAACGCTGGAAGCTGATGCCCTCGGACACTGCAATTCAGCCCATCATCATCGGTGACAACGCCGAGTCTATGCGCGCCGCTGCCAGCCTGTATGAGCAAGGCATCTGGGTGCCGGCGATACGCCCGCCTACGGTCGCCGATGGCACTGCCAGACTGCGTATTACCTTATCTGCCGCGCATACCCATGATGATGTGGCCTGTCTGCTCGATGCGGTGAATCAATTGGAATTAAATTAATGACGAGCCCACGCCCACATGATTTTTTTGTGACCGGTACCGATACCGAAATCGGTAAGACCCTGGTCAGCTCCGCGCTGTTGCTGGCGCTGGCGCAGCAAGGCTTCACGACGATAGGGATGAAACCGGTCGCCGCCGGTGCCGAGCTGATAGACGGGGTTTTGCATAACGAAGATGTCGATGCCCTGATGGCCGCCGCGAGTGTAGGTGCTGCGCCAGAATTGGTGTCGCCGTACTTAATGCAGACTCCGGCAGCGCCGCATATCGTGGCCGAACTGGAACACGTAACGATTTCCGGCGCGCATATTTTGTCTTGTTACCAGGCTTTGACGGAACAAGCTGAGGCCGTAATCGTTGAAGGGGTAGGCGGCTTTTGCGTGCCCTTGAACGCTGACATGGACACCGCCGATATGGCGCAGGATTTGGCTTTGCCGGTGATCCTGGTGGTGGGCATGCGTCTAGGTTGCATCAGTCATGCCTTGCTGAGCGCCGAGGCCATTGCCGCCCGCGGTCTGAAGTTAGCTGGCTGGGTCGCCAATACGGTCGATGAAAACATGCTGTACCCGGATGAAAATCTGGCCGCTTTAAAGGCGCGCTTGCCGGCGCCCTTGTTGGGCCGGATACCACGAATCAATGAATTGACGCAAACCCGCAGGGCGCAAGCCGCCGCCGCGTGTTTGAATTTGAACTTTTTGATGCCTTAAATATTTTGAAGTAAAGGATGACCATGCAACAGAACGCTTCCCCACTTAATTTTCAGACTCCGGTTAAAGCGATAGAGGCTGAAACCTGGCCAGTTGACGATGTGCTGGCGCTATTTGATTTGCCTTTCAATGAACTGATGTTCAAGGCGCAGCAAACCCATCGCGATAACTTCCCTGATGGCGACGTCGAGTTGGCGACCCTGCTGTCGATTAAGACCGGCGGCTGCGAAGAGGATTGCGGCTATTGCCCGCAAGCGGCGCGTTACGATACCGGCGTCGAAGCGAAAAAAATGCTGGATGTACGTGAAGTGCTGGACGCCGCCAAAGCCGCCCGTGAAAACGGTGCGACGCGCTTTTGCATGGGTGCCGCCTGGCGTTCACCGAAAGAGCGCGACATGGAAAAAGTCGAAACCATGGTACGTGAAGTCAAGGCCATGGGGCTGGAAACCTGTGCCACCCTGGGCATGCTGAAAGAAGAGCAAGCTCAGCGTCTGGCTAATGCCGGCCTGGATTATTACAACCATAATCTCGATACCGCGCCGGAATTTTACGATAACGTGATCTCCACGCGCGACTATCAGGACAGGCTCGACACCTTGGGTCATGTCCGTACCGCCGGCCTGAAAGTCTGCTGTGGCGGCATCGTCGGCATGGGCGAATCACGTCGTCAGCGCGCCGGTCTGATCGCTCAGTTGGCCAACCTCAATCCTTACCCTGAATCTGTGCCGGTCAATCATCTGGTGCAAGTTGAAGGTACGCCTTTGCACGGCACCGATCCGCTCGACCCGCTGGAATTTGTGCGCACCATCGCGGTAGCGCGCCTGACCATGCCGAAAGCGCGGGTACGTTTATCCGCTGGACGCAGACAGATGGGCGAAGCGGTGCAGGCGATGTGCTTCCTGGCAGGCGCGAACTCGATTTTTTACGGCGATAAATTGCTCACCACCGGCAACCCGGATGCCGAAGATGATCGTATCTTGCTGGCTAAGCTGGGTCTGAAAACGCGCGGCAAGGTCGAAGCAAAAGCCGGTAGCTGCAAGTAATTGATGTAAAGGCTGGTCTACGAAAATACGCAAACTACGAAAATAATCATTCTATTGTCGTCCCCGCGCAAGCGGGAATGACGAAGCGAATGGTTGAGCTTTTTTCGTGCTTTTCGTGACTTTTGTGGACGATGTTTTTCTCTATTTAAGAAAGATAGTTCATGTTTACTAAAATCCTGATCGCCAATCGCGGCGAAATCGCTTGCCGTGTTGCCGCTACCGCCCGCCGCATGGGGGTCAAGACCGTCGCCGTGTATTCCGAAGCCGATGCCAACGCCAAGCATGTGGCGGTCTGTGATGAAGCGGTATTGATAGGTCCGGCACCAGCCAAGGAAAGCTATCTGCGCGCCGACAAGATTATCGAAGTGGCGCTGGCGACTGGCGCGCAAGCGATTCATCCGGGTTATGGCTTCTTATCCGAGAACAGCGATTTTGCCGATGCCTGCGCCAAGGCTGGGCTGGTTTTCATCGGCCCACCGGCATCGGCGATACGCGCCATGGGCAGCAAATCTGCCGCCAAGTCGCTGATGGAAAAGGCCAATGTGCCTTTGGTGCCAGGCTACCATGGTGACAATCAGGATGCCGATTTCTTGCAGAACGAAGCCGATCGTATCGGTTATCCGGTCTTGCTCAAAGCCAGTGCCGGTGGTGGCGGTAAGGGTATGCGCGTGATCGAACATAGCCTCGATTTCAAGGCTGCGCTGGCATCTTGCAAACGCGAAGCGATTAGCTCGTTTGGCGATGACAAGGTATTGGCGGAAAAATACCTGCAGCGTCCGCGCCATATCGAGATACAGGTGTTTGCCGACACCCACGGTGATTGCGTGTATCTGTTCGAGCGCGATTGCTCGGTACAGCGCCGCCATCAAAAAGTATTGGAAGAAGCCCCGGCACCAGGCATGACCGCAGAACGTCGCGCCGCCATGGGCGAAGCGGCAGTGGCGGCAGCCAAGGCAGTTGGTTACGTTGGTGCCGGTACGGTCGAGTTCATCGCCAATCAGGACGGCTCTTTCTATTTCATGGAAATGAATACCCGCCTGCAAGTTGAGCATCCGGTGACAGAAATGATCACGGGTACTGATCTGGTCGAATGGCAATTGCGCGTCGCTTCCGGTGAAAAATTGCCTTTGCAACAGTCAGAACTCAAGATCCATGGTCACGCCATCGAAGCGCGCGTGTATGCCGAGAATCCGGAAAAAGGCTTCCTGCCATCGATAGGTACTTTGCGCCATGCGCGTACGCCAGGTGCCGTGAATTTTGAACTTGGTGGTAGTGTCGATCCGGCAGCGTTCCGCATCGACAGCGGCGTGCGTGAAGGCGATAGTATTTCACCGTTTTACGATCCTATGATCGCCAAGATGATCGTCTGGGGTAAGGACAGGACAGAAGCTTTGGCACGTATGGCGCAAGCCTTGTCGCAGTATCAGATCGTCGGCCTGTCATCGAATATCGCATTCCTCAAGCGTCTGATCGAGAGCACGGCATTCTCCGGCGCTGATCTCGATACCGGGCTGATCGAGCGCAATCAAGCCCAGCTATTCCCTGAGGTAGTGCCGGCGAGTCTGGCAGTGCTGTCGCTGGCCAGCGTAGCCTTATTGCTGTCCGAGAAAAAAGCCGGTGATGACCCATGGCAAAACAGTCAGGGCTGGCGCATGAATAGTAATCTGCAACGTGCGCTGCAGTTTGATGAAGAAGCGCAGGCGCATCAAGTGCAAGTGACGTATCTTGATCGCAGCTGGCAAGTGCAGGCAGGTGCGGCGAGCGCATTGGTGACGCTGGCCAAGGTCGATGGCAGCGATATCACGCTGAAGATAGGTGAGCAGACCGTGCATGGCACGGTAGTGCGTGACGGCGAGCATTTCCATGTGTTTAGCCAGGGCGCGCATAGCTCTTTGCATTACAAGGATGCACTGGCGCATGCCGGTGAAGCCGAAGCCGAAGGCGGCCGCCTGACGGCACCGATGCCGGGTAAGATCGTCGCGGTAATGGTACAAGCCGGACAGGAAGTGAAAAAAGGCGATGCGCTGGTGATCATGGAAGCGATGAAAATGGAGCACACGATAGCCGCACCGCACGACGGCGTGGTCGATGAAGTGCTGTACGCAGTCGGCGATCAAGTCACCGAAGGCGCACCGCTGCTGGCGTTTAAGCAAGACTAGCTTTTGTGCAACCCCTCTCCCGCTGGCGGGAGAGGGGCTATTTATCAAGCCTATCGCCAATCAAGAATTAGCCAAGGAAATTCACATGCAAAGCGCATTGCCACAACAAGTCAAAATCGTTGAAGTGGGGCCGCGTGATGGCCTGCAAAACGAAAAGGAAACGATACCTGCCGGGATCAAGATCGCCCTGGTCGATAAACTGAGCGCCGCTGGCTTTGCCAACATCGAAGCGGCTTCGTTTGTTTCGCCGAAATGGGTGCCGCAGATGGCCACTTCCAGTGAAGTTATGGCCGGTATCACGCGCAAGCCTGGTGTGATCTATTCGGTGCTGACACCGAATATGAAGGGCTTTGAAGCCGCGCTGGCGGCCGGTGCCGATGAAGTGGTGATTTTTAGTTCGGCCTCGGAAGCGTTCGCGCAGAAGAATATCAATTGTTCTATCGCCGAGTCGATAGAACGTTTTCAGGAAGTCGCTGCCGCCGCCAAGCTCAACAACATTCGTCTGCGCGGCAGTATCAGTTGCGCCTTCGGCTGCCCGTATCAAGCTGAGGTAGCTCCCGCCAGCGTGGCCGATGTGGTCAAGCGTCTGCGCGATCTGGGTTGCGATGAGATTGATATCGCCGACACCATAGGCGTGGGTACGGCAAGACAAGTACAGCATGTCATGCAATTGGTCGCGCAAGATTTCCCTATCGCTAGCTTATCCGGCCATTTTCACGACACCTACGGTCAGGCACTGGCAAATATTTACGCCAGCCTGGAAGTGGGCATCTCAATTTTCCACTCATCGGTAGCTGGCCTGGGTGGCTGCCCTTACGCCAAGGGCGCAACCGGGAATGTCGCGACCGAAGACGTGCTATTCCTGCTGCAAGGGCTGGGCATACATACCGGAATTGATTTGGATGCGGTAGTCGACGCCGGCCAGTTTATCTCCAACCATCTGGGACGCAAGGCAGTCAGCCGCGCCGGCAATGCATTAGCGGCTAAGCGCTTGGCTACATCAGGCCAAGCTGGTATTGGGCGCTGGCAGAGAAATAGTTCGTAAGCCGCGCGTGGCGCGCCTGTGCCGGTGAGTACAGCAGACCTAGTGTACTGGGCATCGGCATACCCTTGTTCTGCTGATTTTTTAAACCACGGTAGTGCCTTGGCATAGCTGGCCACTACCCCATGTCCCTTGGCATACATCCTGGCCAGATTCAGTTGCGCGCGCGCGTTACCCTGTTCGGCCGATTGCCGAAACAGTGCCATCGCCTCGGGGTAATCCTGTTCCACGCCCTCACCTTTCAGATACATGAGCCCTAGGTTGAACTGCGCTTCGGGATTGCCTTTGTCGGCCGCTTTCTTGAAAGATTTGGCTGCGGCGCTGTATTCCTGGTCAGCATACAGTTCTACGCCATCAGTAAAATCATCAGCCAGACTCAGCGTCGCTGATAGCGTAAATGCGAGTACGCACAGGGATTTCCACAGAGGTTTCATGGTGTCACTTTCATTCCGGTTTGCTAGTGAGTGTTGATCTGGTGCGGCAGGCGCATAATCGGGCTATTTTAATCCGCTTTGCGGTATTTTCAGGCTAATAGCCACGCCTGGCATCGACGGTTGGCGGCAATGTCCCGCTGTTTCTATACTCCAAAATATTTGCGGCGACGATGGCCGAGGCGGTGTGCATATCGGTCGGCGCTGAAATATGCGGCAATACCGTCACTTGCGGGTGTTGCCAGTACGCATGCTCAGCTGCCAGCGGTTCCTGGCGGAACACATCAAGTACCGCATGCTTGAGTTTGTTGCTATCGAGTGCAGCCAGCAGCGCGGTGTCATCGACGATGGCGCCCCGCGCAAAATTGATTAGTGCCGCACCCTCAGGCAGAGCGGCGAGCATGTCCGCATCGAGTAGATTATTGGTGTCGGCCGTTAGTGGTAGCAGGCACACCAGAATGTCGGTTTTAGCCAGTATCTGCGGCAGTTCCGCAATGCCGGCGTAGCAATCGATATTCTCCAGATTTTTCGGATGGCGGCTCCATCCGCAGACCTTGAAGCCAGCCGCCAGCAGACGCAGTGCGGCCGCTTCACCCAGGGCACCGAGACCGAGCAGGCTGACGGTCTTGTCTTGCGGCTTAACATAATCGCGCGGCTGCCACAGGCCTTGCCTTTGCTGACCTGCGTAGGCTGGCATATCCCTATGCAGGTATAACACCCAGGCAAGCACCGCTTCGGCCATAGTGGTGGCCAGTTGCGGATCGACCAGCCTGACGATTTTCAAGTCGCTGGTGCCGAGATCGCTGAGCAGACGCTCCACTCCGGCCCAGACGCTATGCAACCAGAGCAGTTGCGGCAGACTGCGTAGCTCGGCAGGATCAGGATTAGCGACGATGGCTAACTGGCACTGCTGTTTTTGCGCCAGGCTTAATTCACTGAAGGCGATGATGCGCTCGTGTGGCATGGCCAATTGCAGAGCGGCGATCCAGTGACCGCTGTTGGCGTAACCGGCACTGGCGATGAAGGGAATTGGCAGTTTAGCGCTGGTAGCGGTCATAATCCCAAGACTCCGCAGCAAAGTGCGCTAAAAAATTGTATGGACTGATGGCTGAATACTTGCATAGTGCACCCCTGAAATCAGCTGAAAAGCTGTCTTAAAAATTGCTGCGCCTTAAGCGTGACGATGGTGAAACCCGCCATGCTTAAGGCTACCCGATTTTTCAGTTTAGGTGCTGGTGCTGACCAAATTTTTGGCCAGGTCTGTTCTTATCCCGTTAAAAAGGAATGGTCTTTATCACCGCATTGAGGCCATCGCTTAACGATATCTCGAAAGATCCGCCGGCAAGGCCCGGCGTCACGGGCAGATCCAGGCTGCCGCCGGTAGCGTTTAAGCTCAGCATGCTGCGTTTGCCGTCGACGCTAATATATACGGCGCTCATCCACGGATAAAGATGATTATCCCAGCGTATTTGAAGCTTATTACCCTGCCGCTTGGCAGTGGCGAATTCACCATTGGTCCAGCGGGAAGTTGCCAGTATATTGCCGGCAGCCTTCAATGCGCTCGCTTGTGTCTGGGGTCGTGTAAGCAAGGCCTTACCATCTTTTAACACATCAATGCTGGCGATATTCGCTACGGCTGGTAATACGACAGCAATGCGTATTGCACTGTCGTGATCGGTCACTATTCCGGCAAACCTCTGTAGGATGACATTGCCGTCCTGGCTAATGATGCGCAACTGGTAGTCACCTTTTGCAGCGCTGGCCTGATGCCTGGTTCCTAGCAGATGTACCGGTTCCAGATTAACACTTCCATTGGTCGCGATATTGCCGCTGATCAGCATCATGCGTTGGCCGGATACCGGCGTAACCAGCATTTGCTCAGCACTTGCGATGGCTTGGGACCCGTAGCTGTTCTTACCCTGAATGTAGCGTGCCATTTTATGGTAGCTGTACTCGGAGAACCATAGTCCGCTGCAATACGCCATGATGTCGGTATTGCGGTTGCCGAGTTCACCTGGTGTTTCCAGTGTCGTGGCTGCCTGGTTGTAGAGCGGCACTTCGCTCAGTTGCCCGCTATCAGAGTTAGGCCAGGCCAGCGGCAAACTGGTGAAAAACGGATCAAATCGGGCGACCCCGCCACACGGTGCATGTGACAGGCTTAAGGTGTGGCCCAGTTCATGAATCATGGTGCGGTTCAGTGAACTGAGGTCGGCATCATCGCGCATGTCCAGACCGATAGCCGTGGGGCCACCGACATAGCCGATACCGGCGGTGCTGCTCCACTTGATGTTAGGAACAAAACCGTAATAGTGGCCATCCGCGTTTTCGCTGATGCGCAAGGCGTCAACCAAGCCCAATACCTTGCCCCATTGATCGCTGCCGCTGCCACTGCTGGTGAGGCTATCATCCCAGGTGCCGTTAGGTGTCCATTCGGCATGCAGGCCTATTTGTACATTGGTAAATGGCATAGTACGCCTGACAGCAATACTGACATCCGCGCTTGATGGCATTTGCGCCGTATGCGCATTGATCTTTAGGGGTATTAGGGTCAGCTTGAGGGTGTTACTGTCATTCATGGCCGGAGCGCTGTTAAGCGTTTGTCCGTCTGAGGTGCGTACGTCAATTTGCATACCGTTTTTGACCAAAGCCGCAGGCAAGGTCGCATTGCAGGTTTGGGCCAGCGTGTAGGACGGCGTCACGGCGCCGCTGTCGAGGGGCAGTGTGGCGGGGCACGTCATGGCTATTTCTGTGGCATTGCCGCGTACCGAGAGTAATACCTGGGGCACACGCTTATCGCTGGCACTGATGGCATACAGATAGGCACGTACCAGCACGTCGCGACCCGGCACCAGGATTTGGTAGGCGCTGCCGGGGCGCTGTGCCAGGACCTGAGCTATATCAATGGCACGCAAGCGGGTAGATGCCAGATTTTTCGCTACGGTCAGGGTGTAACTAGCGGTGCCGGCAGTATATAAATTGGCGGGCAGACTGGCCGAGATCGTTGCCGTGCCGGGCTGAAGGGCCGTGATGGCACCGGTATTGACGTTGACCTGAGCGACGGTGGTGTTACTGCTGCTGTAGCGGACGGCACCGGTAGTAATGGTCTTAGCCGCGCTGTTTTTGACCGTAGCAAGTTGCGCCATATCATTGGTAATGTCAGTTAGCATGGTTTGAGAGGCGCTGGCAAAACTGAGGGTCGCTGGCGTCAGGCAATTGAGTACGATGCTGACATCGCCGCCGCTGGCGGTGCTCACCCGGCCGTTAGGCGAGGTATTACAGGTCTGACCATTGGCCGGTTGCGCACTGATGCTGGCACCATACTGCTGGCCGGTTTCTACCGTGGTGTTACTGGTGACGCTACCGTTGCCGCTGATGGTTTCGGTTCTTCTGACCCATCTGCCATTTTCATAGCCATCCATGCTGAGCGCCACATTGCCGTTAAGGCTGGTATCGAGGCCACTGACATTGAGAATAATTTTGTTGGCAGTGTTAATTTTGACGATGGTCGCGCCACTAGCGGCAGAACATCCGCTGTTGTTGCAAGCCTGTACCGTGTAGCTGAAAGAGACTGCAGCGCTCAGGCCGCTATCCAAAAATCTGACGGCTGTTAGCGTATTGCCGCCTATCGCAAGATTGTTGCGCATGAGCACATAACGGCTGGCACCGTTGACGGCTGTCCAGGCAACATTGATGCTGTCGGCACCTGCAACTGTGGCGGTAGGGGGTGCAGGCACTGCAGGGATCGGCAGCACCGGCGGAGTTACAACAGGAGGGGTAACAGGTGGCGTAGGTAACGCTGTTGTTTTGGTAGTGAAAGCCTCACTCCATTCAGAGCAACCGCTGCTGTTGCAAGCCTGGACGCGGTAGATGTAGCTGGTCGCAGCCGTCAATCCGGTATCGGTGTAGGTTGTTTGCGTCAGTTGCGCACCATTGGCGATTTCCCAGCCATCATTTCTTTGCAGTCGATAACCGGTAGCGCCGCTAACATTCGCCCAGCTAAAACTGATTTGCCTGTCCTCTGACTTGAGCAGGATTGGCGCATTCGCGCGTGCCGGCAAGGCTAAGGGTTTTCCCAGGGTTTTTGCTTTGATCTCAAAACCACCGGAACAGGCGTTGCCCATACATGATTTTAAGGAATACACGTAACTTGTTGCGGGTATCAGACCGCTATCGGTAAAACTGGTCTGGTCGCTACGTTTAACCAATTGGGGTGTAGCATCTGCGCCGCTAGCATTGGCTATGCTGCGCCAAATTTCATAGCTATTCGCACCATTTACTGGCTGCCAACTTAGGGTTACTGTTGATTCTGAGGAGTTCGCTGTACTTGCGGCAGAAATGGCTGCTGGAGGGGTGAGTCCGCTTCCTATTGGTGATAATGTCGATCCGCCGTCACTACCGCTACCACCACCGCAAGCGGCTAGCAATAGTGCGTAAAAGAAGGGAGCGATTTTCTTATTGTTCATGCATTTCTCAAATTAAGCGATGATTCGGTAATAAATAAGACACACAGTTAGTGTTGTTTCATTTTTCCAAAATGGGAAAATGATAGATTTATTGCTTACTGGTATTCTTGGGAGCCGTATCATAGCGTTTTGATACCGTGCTCAAAAGATAAAAAATGTAAGAGATGTAATCACATCAGTGATTGAAGCTTTAAAGACGATTAGCCAGTAATAAAGCGCACTCATCATCAATTCATGGGGAAGTTAGTTCGGCTTCGCTTAGTTTTAACAGCTCTGGGCGAAGCGGCTATAATGCGCGTCTAGATGAAAGGATTTATCATGAAAATGCGTACCAAACGTCGTCACTACAACTATCGTTGTATCTATAATCACCAATTAAGTTTGGTTCTGGAGGCAGCATTTGCCGAGTTCAAAGAGAATTTTGCGGAACAAGGCGGCTCTTTAAACAGCGCTTTTGACTCAGTCATGCAATTGGGTGAAAGCTATCGCCATTTCAAGAAATTTGCCATGCGTTTAAACAGGCGCTTTTGACTCAGCGTATACTTTCGTCTTGTCGCGCCAGGATGAGTATGAGGCGGATCGTACCGCCAGCCAGATCGTCGGTGCCAGCGCGAATGCGCATGGCTTGGTGCGTGATGCTTTGCTAGGGCGCTGGGTGCATCAGGATTTTTGGCCCAAGCTGTATCAACAGGCAGAGACCGCGATGCGACCTAGCTTTATGCCGTTTAGCGCGATGCGTATGGCATTTAAAGCCAGTTACGAGCAATGGGCCACGGCCGAACGTCTGGCCGAAGCACTGGCGGAAAAATCGAATCTCAACGATACCCATCCCGCCCTCAGCGAAAGGATAGCGGCAACCGGTCAAAAGGCGGCGTTGCCGACTTGTATCGAGGTCAGTGCGGCCGACGTTTTACTCGGTGGTACCACGACCAAAACTCTGATTGCCGAATTTGATCAGGACTGGTGGAGCAAAGAATCGAAAAAATGGGAGACTCGTTGCAAGTACGTGTTCCGTTCTAAGGCGCGCCTGCAAGAATTGTCGGCTGTGCCCTTGGCACAGGTCGCGCTACTCGATCTGCAAGAATTTGCATTATTGATAGGCGAGTTCGACACCCCGCAAGCGGCCAAACCTGTACTCGAACATTTACTTAAACAAACGGGCGGCCCGTATCCCAAGGCTGCTTTCGTCTATGGCCATATCTTGCTCGATGAGGGCAATGGGCGCGGACTAGAACATCTGGAAAGCGCCGCCGCCAACGATAGGCGCCTGGTAGAGCAAGTAGCGCAACTCGGCTATGATTTTCTGATGAAGCATCAAGGCGAGTATGCGGCGCATGCCTGGTGGAAAAAAATCATGCCAGCTCAAGCCAGCGATTAATTTTAGACTGCTGAAAAATCTAAACCAAGGCATGCCCCAAGGCGCATATTCCATGCGGGCTGCAGGCCTGCCTGGTCTGTAGCCCGCATGGAATATGGGTGTGCGGCCAGGGCTAATGGGCGTCGTCGCGGTAGTGTAGATAGCCCAAGGCAGCGCGTTCTACCCGCATTTTTAATTGCAGGCTGTTGACTTCGCCACGCGCTGCGGCACCGTCGATCAAGGCTTGCACTATGCTTTGCAGATCGATAGCGCTGCTCTGTAAATTACCGGGAATTTGGGCGGCATACGGCGCCAGAGCGGACATCAAAAGGTTAATCAATTGCTGCCGTAATGCCTGCAAAACGGGCGTGCTGGCGTAATCACGTTCGGCATAGTCTAGCGTCGCCGCCAGACCGGCTTGATCAAATTGATGGGCCAAGGCGACGCCCACCAAACGTTTGACTAAACTAGGCAAATCTGCATCGGGTGTGGCTTCATGTTGCCTGACTTGCCCGGATAACTGATCCAGCAGTTGCTGGTGCTGGGCCTCGCTTAGCGCCGCTAGCAAGGCCTGCTTGTTGGGATAGTATTGATACAGCGAGCCTATGCTGACCCCGGCACGCTCGGCCACCTTATTGGTGTTGAATCCAGCCAAGCCATGTTCCCCCAGAATGTGAGCTGCCGCTTGCAAGATCGATGAACAAGTCAGCGTTGCACGCGCTTGTTGCGGAGCCTTTCTTGGCGCGGACAGAGCGCCGGCGGTCTTTTTTTTCATGGAAAAATCCAAAATAAAAACGGGAATAAAAACGCGCTAAATGTGAGTAAAAGCAGAGGCTATAGCGAGTAGTAAAAATGAGCAATTGCTCGCATCATACTCTTACTTTTAACCCTCATAGAGAGAGCATTATGCCGAGTGCAAAAAATAAACCTGCAGCAGTCACGCCCCTGACGATTTTCTGGCTGGTGAAAGCCACGCCCCACTGGCTGGCCTTGGCGCCGCATGGTGAGGGTGGCCGTTTTGCCTTTGTCGATGCGATCATCAAACCTATTCTGGCGCGGTACCCCGGGGTGCAACTGCGCTTCTTCGATGCTGAGGCTTATGCCACCTTGTGTAGTGATGTCATGATGTGGCAACTGAGTAATCGTGAAGAATATCAGGCGCTGGTGGAGGCCTTACGTGAAACTGAGTTTTGGGATCATTACTTTCAAGTACTCCATATTTTGCCTACCGTGGAAGATGGCTACGCCAGTCATTATCAGCACAGCCGCGCCCAAGACCTTGCTGAGCTGGCCTGAATATGGACACTCATGATCAACCTAGTACTGGGTTTTTGCGCCCCTTGATAGATCGCAATTCCTGTGAAGGAAAAGGGCCGTGTGTAGAGATTTGTCCGGCGCAGGTGTTTGTCATGGGCGTGCTGCCCAGGGATGCGCGGCACGCCTTGAGTTGGAAGGGGAAAGTGAAAGCTTTTCTACACGGTTGGCAGCAGGCCCAGATCGTACAAGCTGAGGCCTGTTTAGGCTGTGGTGCTTGTGTCAGCGCCTGCCCGGAACGGGCAATTACGCTGACCCGCGTTTAAACTTAGCACCTTGAAATTCGCGCCTGTAGGCGGACGGGGATGTTTGCAGCTGTTGCGCAAAGTGGCGTCTGAATACTAGCGCCGAAGCGAAGCCGCTGTCGTGAGCGATTTGTTCTATCGAGTGCTGGCTGGTTTCGAGCTGGCGCTGTGCCAAATTCAGTCTTTGGTGTAATAGCCAGTCACCGACCGTGCTGCCTGTGAGTTTTTGAAAGTTGCGGGTAAAACTGCGGCGGCTCATTAAAGCGCGCTGCGCCAATTGATCCAGACTTTGGCTCTCGCTCAGATGCGCCAGCATCCACTCCAACACCTTGGATAAGCGCGTATCGCTGGCCAGCACAGGCAAAGGATGAGCTATGTACTGCGCCTGCGGTCCACCCTGGCCTAAGTGCGGCCATGGTCAGATATAAGACACTAAACGGCGTGCCACATCGGTGGCTAACTCCGATCCATACTGGCTACGTAATAAGTGCAGGCAGCAATGCGATGCCCGCGGCAGTACGATGATGTCGCCGAGGTGATGAGGTCGCTAAAACCCGCGCTGGTCGAGATATAAGACATTGGCGTAATATTCTGTGGAAAGCGTGATACAGGTGCGGCAACTCACCCAGGAACGCCGATGACATCAAGGCCGTAAACAAGGGCGTCAGGTTACTGAAAAACCCTGCCACGCTAGGCCCGGCACGTTGCACGCCCGCACCCCAGCAGCGAAACGCGATGATGGCGGGGCCGACGGCGACGAAGATGATTGCCGCCAACAAGGACCAGTTCCAGGTTATCGCCGGTGTACTTAGCGTCCATTCGCTTGCCGCAAATAGTCCGGACCACAGCAGGCCAAACGCGATTTGTGCCAGCAGAAATGCCGGCCATTCATTACGTATTGCCGGTGGGTCTTTGGGCTGGGTTAGTAACCAGCTGTAAAACGACCAGGCGATGGTCGCGAAGATCATGAAAATATCGCCGGCTACCAGATGTAATGCCAGCAGTTGGGACAGGTCGCCACGACTCAATACCAGCAATACTCCGGCGATAGACAACAGGGCTCCGGCAATTTGTTTGCGCGATATCTGCATACCGAAAAACAGGCTGCCGACCAACAGCATCCATACCGGCATACCCGCCGCTACCAGCGTAACGTTGATAGGACTGGAGGTTTGCAAGGCCATATATTGCAGCGCGTTATACAGCCCGATTCCCAATAAACCGAGTAAGGCAAAGCGTTTTCGATTTCCCCATAAGCCACTAGCAGGGCGGAAAATTTTCCAGCCAAAAGGTAGAAGTATTAAAAACGCGATCGCCCAGCGGAAAAAATTCAGGGTAATCGGCGGCACCATCTGATGCACCAGGCGCCCGACGATCGCATTGCCGGCCCACATCAGCGGTGCAATGGTCAGTAATGCGGCTGTGCCGGGCGATATTTTTTGCGTCATAAAAATCTTGGTTGATGGTACCGGTGGAGAAACGACAAAAATTTCCTGGCGGTTTATTCGGGATTGCGGAACTCGTTTTCTATCCAGGCAAGTGCGCTAGTCTTGCTGAATTTAAAACCGGCCGATACCTTTACCTGGGCCAGTTCGGTATTGTCTGCGTCGTAGGCCGATAGCATCGCATAAGGATTATCTTCATCCGGCACGATGTCTAGCTTGATGCGAAAATCAGCATCAGGCATATTGATGAAGAGCGTCTTATGCAGGGTGGCGTGAAGTGCCTGTTCATGTCGGCGCAAGACTTCCGATGCGGTCTTGACCAGCGTGCGAAAGGCCGTGCCATCGAGTGGTTTAGGATTTTTTTTATCGCGTCCCATGGTCCAGGGGCCGACCAGTGCAGGTTCCGGCTCTCCATCCTTAATCATCGCCACTGCCCAGCCTTCGTCGTCTTCATTCTTGATCACGCGGGCGGTCCAGCCTTTCTCGCTCCACAAGCGCGGTTCCTGGATGACTTGGTCGTGAGCGTCTTCAGGAAAATCTTCGGACAATTCGGCGTGGGGAGTGGTGTTGGCGGACATGAAATTCTCGGTGCTGATGATGATTTAGGCGTCTATCGTAATCGAATTTGACGATGCCCGCACTGAAGGCTATCCGTGATGATGCATTTCTGTGCGATCAACTGCAAATTACCGGATCCATCAAGCGTATCAGCACCCTGCAAAAACAAAAATCCGGCTCAGATGAGACCGGATTTTTTGCTTGCCTGTTGGCTCAGGCAAGGTGCCAATTACTGACAAATTTATTTCGCTGGAGCCGCTGTTTTTGCAGGTTCCGCCGCAGTTGTTGCGCTGGTTTTTACCGCGAAACTTTGAATCTGGCCGCGCACCATGAATGTCACTTGTTCGCGCTTACGTGTTGTCTATGTGTTGTCTACGTGTGGCTTCGCGTGACTTAGTCGCCGGCACCGACACTGCCGATTCCCTCAACGGATTTACTTACGGAACGCGGATTGCCGTAATAGTGTAGTGAGCCTATTCCCTGCACCGAGGCCTTGAGCCTGTCGCTGGCATAGACCTTCACGGCGCCGACTCCTTCGAGGCTGACATCGGCTTGTTCGGCGATCAAGTTTTTGGTATCGACCAGGCCCACGCCCTGTGCCTTAAGGTAAAGGAATTTTACTTTTCCGTTGGCTTTCAACATGCCCGCACCTTCGTAAGCAATATCGAGTCTGCTTCCGTTAATATTGTTGAGGGTGCTGCTGCCGGCGCCTTCCATCTTGAAACGCGAGAGTTCCGGAACCGTAATGATTACCTGAGCATTGTCAGAGATTTTGATAGAATTTTTTTCGCGCGTGGTAATCACCAGCTCATCTCCCACCACTTCTGTGATGACGCCGGAGATAAATTTTTCGTCACCTTTAATCAGCACGGACTGGGGTTTTCCCACCTCGACCAGCAGTGTCATCGCGCTTCTGCTTTTGATGGTTTTAAAGCCCGGCAAATTGCGGCTTTGCTCATCGGCGTGAGCGCCTAGGCTTGCCATCAATAAGGTGGCGCAAAGTACTGTGTGGGTAAATTTCGGCATACGGGGTCTCCTGATGGAAGCTGGATTGCAGTGGATGACTGCAATGAAGGAGACGGTATTATGAAGCCGATAGGCGAAAGAAGAATGCTATTTGCGATGAACTGCAATAAGGCATGCTTGAATTGTCAGTTGGCCGGCCTAAAACAAAAACGACGCACTCGGCGTCGTTTTTGATGGATGTCGGAAATAAGCTCTACGCGAATTTCCTGACTGCCAGCGTGCTTACTTGGCCGCTGTTTTTGATGCTGCCGCTGGCGCTGCTGCAGGCGCTGCTGGTGTTGCCGCTTTCGCCTCTTCTGTTACCGCAGCTTTTTTGGCCGGAGCCGGTTTAGCTGCATGCTTGCTCTGTTTCGCTGATGCTGGTGGCGCGCCTTTGGCATCTGCCGGAGCTGCTGCGGTAGTGGCTGCTGCCGGTGCAACTGCGCTAGCGCTGGCGGCGGCACTTGCTGCTGGCTTCTCCGCAGATTTAGCGGCTGGTGCGGCAGAAGTTTGGGCGAACGCTGTACCCATAGCGAAGGTAGCAGCAACGAGAGTGGCGATCAGCTTGTTCATGTGTAGTCCTGTTCTGTGGTGAGTTTCAATGTCGCAGATAATTTCTGCGTACTGCCATAACGCGGGCAATTGAAATCCTGTTGACAGCTATTTTCAAAATAATTGAAATAATTTTTTTGCACTTCAGGTCGAATAAAAACAGCGGCCGCACACATGCTGGTAACGTTCATTGCCGCCGATGTCGACTTGTGCGCCAGCAGTGACGCGTTTGCCGTGCGCATCCATGCGGATATTCATGGTGGCTTTTTTGCCGCAGGCACAGATGTTCTTGAGCTCTTCAATATCATCGGCCAGTGCCAGCAAATAGGCTGAGCCGGGAAACGGCTCACCCATAAAATCGCTACGCAATCCGTAGCAAATCACTGGTATGCCATGCACTTGGGCCAGTTGATGCAATTGCTTTACCTGGGATGCGCTTAGAAATTGCGCTTCATCGAGGAGTACGCAATTGACGCGTTCAGTCTTTTTTAAGAAATCATAATCGGCATCAAATACCTCGGCTGCGCGTTGCGGCCCGAGGCGTGAGGTGACTTTGCCATTGCCATAGCGGTTATCGATAGCGGCGGTAAACAAGCGCACTTTTTGTCCCTGCTCTTCATAGTTGTGCGCCACCTGCAGCATCGCAGTGGATTTGCCGGCATTCATCGCCGAATATCTGAAATACAGTTTTGCCATGTCATTCCTATGCTGAAAATATCGGTTCACCGGATATTGGCCGCTCTCCGCCCTATCCGGAATGTTTCGACTAAATACGGCTAAATCCCGCCAAAACACAATGATATAGGGATGATTTCCGGAAATTTCAAGATCTTGAAAGCCCTGCCTTGCATCCCATATTGGTAGTAGCAGATGCTCAAATGAGGTCTGCGAATCGGGTATCGGGCATGTTGCCAGATACTTTTTAAACTCCATATCGCTTCAATTTAAAAGGATATTATCATGCGTAATTTTGACTTCGCCCCACTGTACCGTTCCGCTATCGGCTTTGATCGCCTGGCACATTTGTTTAACGAAGCGCAGCGTGCCGAAGCGGCCCCTAGCTACCCGCCTTACAATATCGAATTGATCGCTGAAGATAAGTATCGCATCACCATGGCGCTGGCCGGTTTTGACCGTTCTGAGCTGGAAATTGAGAGTGAGCGTGATGTGCTGAAGATCGTCGGACGCAGGCAGAAAGCGGATGCTCAAGGCACTTTCCTGCATCGCGGTATCGCTGCCCGAGATTTCGAGCACAGCTTCCGTCTGGCCGATCACGTTAAGGTCATAGGCGCAAAAATGGAAAACGGCTTACTCAATATTGAGTTGATACGTGAAATCCCCGAGACCCACAAGCCACGCAAGATCATGATTGATGGCGATAACCTGCAATTGGTGCAGACTCAGTCAGCATCTCAACCAGACCCTCGCCAAGAGCCGCAGGCCGCATAATTTGTAGCGTGAGTGTGCCGGAATAGCAGAAGGGCCATTGATCGATGCAATGGCCCTTCTGCAATGGGAAAAACGGAATTTGATGTCGCTTAGAGGGAGCGCTAAGCGACAAAGCAAAGTTACTTCACCATTACCGCACTAAGTTGGATAAATTGACTTCACGTATGTCTTTGGTGCCGGTCAAGGCCATGCTGACGTCGAGTTCCTTGTGCAAAATGTCCAGCATCTTGGTTACACCCGCTTCACCCATCGCCCCTAGTCCATACAGAAAGGCGCGGCCCACCAGGCTACCTTTGGCACCCAAGGCGGTCGCCTTGAGGATATCCTGGCCGGTGCGTATGCCACCGTCGAACCAGACTTCGGTCTGATGGCCAACCGCATCGACGATCGCCGGCAAGGCCTGAATCGAGGACATGGCACCATCGAGCTGGCGGCCGCCATGGTTACTCACCACGATGGCGTCAGCACCAGCGGCTACCGCCAGCCTGGCGTCTTCGACATCTAGGATGCCCTTTAAAATCAACTTGCCGCCCCATTCCTGCTTGATCCAGGCGACATCGTCCCATGACAAGGTAGGGTCAAACTGGCTGGCAGTCCACTCGCTGAGCGTGACGATGCCACTGGCGCCGCCTTTAATATGGCCGGCCAGATTGCCGAAGGTTTTACGTCCCGCCAGTGCGCGTAAGGCCCAGCCTGGTTTGCAGGCCAGATCGATCATATTGGCAAGCGTGAATTTCGGCGGTACCGACATGCCGTTTTTCATGTCTTTATGACGTTGCCCTAAAATTTGCAAATCCAGTGTCAGCATCAATGCCGAGCATTTCGCTGCCTTGGCGCGTTGTATCAATTCACGGACAAAGCCGCGGTCACGCATCACGTACAACTGAAACCAGAATGGCTTGGTAGTGACGCTGGCCACGTCTTCAATCGAGCAGATACTCATGGTCGAGAGCGTAAACGGCACACCAAATTTCTCTGCCGCGATCGCGCCCAGCATCTCGCCATTGGCCCATTGCATACCGGTCAGCCCGGTAGGGGCGATCGCTACCGGCATCGTCACATCCTGTCCCACCATGGTAGTGCGGGTAGTGCGCTGATCGACATTGATGGCTACCCTTTGGCGTAACTTTAAAGCGGCAAGATCATCGGTATTGGCACGGTAGGTGCTCTCGGTGTAGGAGCCGCTGTCTGCGTAATCGTAAAAAGCCTTAGGTACGCGTTTTTTTTGCAAGCAAGCGCAGATCTTCTACACAGGTAATGACGGGCATGGCGACTACTCCAGAGAGTGAATTTTGATGTTTGAAGTGTAGAGCAAAAGCAAAATACGATGGGGGAAAACGTTTCAGACTTAAGGTGAAGTTTTTTCAACGTGGTTTTTACACCCCGCTCAGGCGACGCCGGGCTATTGCGCAAAATGCTCTGCAATAAAATTCCGCAACCATTGATTGCCTTGATCCTGATTAAAGCGGCGGTGCCAGAACACATTGGTTTGCAGCGATGGCAAGCGCAGCGGGGGCTTTACGTACTGCAGGTTAAACGGCAGGGCGGCGCTTTCCGCCAGTTTTTCAGGCACGGTGACGAGTAAATCACTGCTGCTGACGATATACGGCACTGCCACAAAATGCGGCACGGTAAAGTGTGATGCGGCTGTGATGCCGGCTTTTTCCAGGAGTTGATTAATTTTATCGTAAGGACTTTCCGCCGAGGCAACGATCAGGTGTTGCGCCGCCAGAAAGTCCTTGGCGGAGAGCGCCGCTGCCGCCAGCGGATGGCCGCGGCGCATCAGGCAGACATAGTTTTGCTTGAACAGGCGGCGCTGGTACAGCGCTTCCGACATGCTGTCGAAGGCGCCTATCGCCAGGTCTATCCTGCCGGTTTCCATTTCGGTCTTCAGATCGATGCTGTTGGCGCGCTGCGTAGACAGTTGTAGTTGTGGCGCAAACTCCCGGCATAGTTGTACCAGTTTGGGCATGAAGTACAGTTCGCCGACATCGGTCATGGCGATCGTGAAATGGCGTTTGCTGGTGGCCGCGTCAAACGCATCATGCTGATTGAGTGCCTGGCTAATGCTGGCCAGCGCGCTAGCGATAGGATCGGCCAGTTGCTGTGCCAGTGGCGTCGGTTGCATGCCGGCCGCAGTGCGCACAAACAGTTCATCATCAAAACTCTTGCGCAGACGCGCCAGCGCATTGCTGACCGCCGGTTGCGACAAGCCTAGTTTCTTTGCCACCGCAGAAATCTGCCGTTCCTGAAACACTTCCTGAAACACCACCAGCAGGTTCAGGTCTATATCTTTCGGTTCTATCATGATTTAATTTCCGACCATTATTGATATGATGAATGGACTACATTTCTGCATTTATATCGCAAAAGCCGCGGCATTGCACTACATTAGTGGGATCCCTATTTCACTCGACAGGAAGGCATGATGAGCACTCTGCGCTACCAGACCGGTTTCTCCAATGAATTCGCCAGCGAGGCGCTGCCAGGGGCATTGCCGCTGAACCAGAACTCACCGCAACAGTGCGCCTATGGCCTGTATGCCGAGCAGGTGTCAGGCACCGCGTTTACCGCACCGCGCCACGCCAACCGCCGTTCCTGGCTGTATAGAATACGTCCGGCAGCGATGCATCAGCCTTTTGTGCAAATCGGCAATCGCGGCATGACGAATCAATTCGACGAGCTGCCTTCGACGCCGAATCAGTTGCGCTGGGACCCCTTGCCAATGCCAGACCAAGCTACTGATTTCATTGATGGCTGGCTGACCATGGCCGGGAATGGTTCGGCCGATGCCTTAAGCGGCTGCGCGATCCATCTGTATGCGGCCAATTGCGACATGACGACGCGGTTTTTTTTATAATGCCGATGCCGAGCTCTTGATCATCCCGCAGCAAGGGCGTTTGCATATCAAGACCGAGCTTGGTCTGCTGGCCATAGAGCCGCAGGAAATCGCCGTGATCCCGCGCGGCATACGTTTTCAGGTGACGCTGCCCGATGGCGCAGCGCGTGGCTATGTCTGCGAAAATTTTGGCGCCATGCTGAAACTGCCGGATCTGGGCGTCATCGGTTCTAACGGTCTGGCTAATCCACGTGATTTTCAGATTCCGCATGCCTGGTATGAAGATATCGAAGGCGAGTTTGAACTGGTCGCTAAATTTAGCGGCAATCTGTGGCGCGCCAAGATCGGTCATTCACCGCTTGATGTGGTGGCATGGCATGGCAATTTTGCGCCTTACAAATACGATTTGCGTCATTTCAATACCATAGGTTCGATCAGCTACGATCACCCTGATCCGTCGATCTTTCTGGTGTTGCAATCGCCTAGTAATACGCCGGGTGTCGATAGCATCGATTTCGTGATCTTCCCGCCGCGCTGGCTGGCGGCGGAAAACACCTTCCGCCCACCCTGGTTCCACCGCAATATCGCCAGCGAATTCATGGGTTTGATACACGGCGAGTATGATGCCAAATCCAAGGGGTTCCGCCCCGGTGGTGCCAGCCTGCATAACTGCATGAGCGGTCACGGCCCGGATGCGCCTACCTTTGAAAAAGCCAGCCAGATCGACACCAGTACACCGCAGAAAGTCGATGACACCATGGCCTTCATGATAGAAAGCTGTAATATCCTCAAGCCTACCCGTGCCGCGATGGAGTCGCCGCAATTGCAGGCTGACTATTACCAGTGCTGGCAAGGTATCAAGAAAAATTTTAATCCGGAGCAAAAATAAATGACTACTCAACTCAATGAAACCCATGATGCAGGCTTGCGCAGCTGGGTCGCCTCCGCGAATACAGGCAATACCGATTTCCCTATACAAAATCTACCCTATGGTGTGTTTCGTCGTGCCGGCAGCGATGAGCAATTCCGTCTGGGTGTGGCGATCGGTGATCAGATTCTCGATCTGGCGGCGGCCCGTATGGCCGGCATTTTTGCCGGGCTGGAAAGCAAGGAGTTTGACCGCGCCATCCTCAGCGACAAGCTCAATGGCATGATGAACTTGGGCAATGCAGTCTGGTCGCAATTGCGCCTGGCGTTGTCACGCGCCTTGCGCGAAGGCGCTAGTGCCCAAGCTGCGTTGCAAACTTGCCTGCTGCCGCAAAGCCAGGCTGAATATGCGCTGCCGGCACAGATCGGTGACTACACCGACTTTTACACTTCCGTGCATCACGCTACCGCGGTCGGCAAGCTGTTTCGTCCGGATAATCCGCTGCTGCCTAACTACAAATGGGTGCCGATCGGCTACCACGGTCGCTCATCTTCGATCGCGGTATCGGGTCAGCAGTTCCGCCGCCCGCTGGGACAGACCATGCCGCCGAATGCCACTGCTCCTGTATTTGGCCCGGCCAAGCGCATGGATTATGAAATGGAAATCGGGATTTTTGTCGGCAATGGCAATGCCCTTGGCGACAGCATAGACATACAGCAAGCCGAGCAGCACGTATTTGGCCTGTGCCTGCTTAACGATTGGTCAGCGCGCGATATGCAGGCCTGGGAATACCAGCCGCTAGGCCCTTTCCTGGCGAAGAATTTTGCCTCCACCATCTCGCCATGGGTGGTGACGCTAGAAGCGCTGGCACCGTATCGCAAGGCCTGGAGCCGTGATGCGGCCGACCCTCAGCCTTTGCCGTATCTGGAATCAGGCGATTTACGTGAGAGCGGCGCCTTCGACATCCAACTGGAAGTCTTGCTGCAAACTGCAAAAATGCGCCAGGAAGGCTTGCCGGCGCAACGTCTGTCGCTATCAAATTTCCGTCATTCGTACTGGACGGTGTCTGGAGCCGTGATGCGGCCCCACCCTCAGCCTTTGCCGGCATCTGGAATCTGCGGCGGCGATTTACGTTATTTGCGTCAATAGGGCACCCAATTGCGAAACTCGCTGGGGCTGCACCGCAGCGCCGGAAAGTACGGCTGAAATTCGAGGTATCCTGATAGCCGAGCTTTTCGGCGATCAATTCTACGGATTCGTTACTGTGCTGCAGATGCCAGATCGCCTGCTCTTTGCGATTGGCGTCCAGTAGCGCCTGATAGCTGCTGCCTTCGAGCTTGAGTTTGCGCATCAGGGTGCGTGGCGAGACATGCAATTGCTGCGCCATCATGGCTAACTCAGGTAGGCCGCCGCTAGCCCCTTCCTGGCTGTGCAATAACTCCTTAATGCGTTGTGAAAGCGGTGCCTGCGCAGCATAGTCCAAAGCGCGGTCGCACTCACGGCGCGCCAGTTCATACGAGTTACTGTCGGCCGTCAAACAGGGTAAATCAAGTAGCGATGGCGTGACATGAAAGGCCAACTGCTTGCCGCCGAAACGTATTTGGCCTATGCCAAAACGCTGGTATTGAGCGGCCCAGGCAGGTTGCTCAAACGGCAGATCAACGCGAATGCCGGCAAACACATTACCCACCGCCGTTTCCAGCACCCGCATCAGGGTTGCAAACACCGCTTCGAACATGAACTGACGCACAGCGCCCAGTTCCAGACGCTCGCTAACCCTGAGCGTGGCACCGGCATCGGTATCACTGCGTTCCAGATAATTGAAGGCAAAGGTATCGGCGCGCAACTGGCCGTAATGACCGATAGTTTGCAATAGCTGGCGCAAGCTGCCGCTGGAGATCGCCGCATGCCCTACCGCACCATGCACCGAAACTTGCCCGTGCGCGCCCAGCTCCAGCCCTAGCCAGGGGCAATTGAGGCGGCGTTGGGTCGCCAGTATCAGGCGTTCAAAGGTGGCCAGATCAAGTTCACGCGGATCACTGGCCAACTCGGCCCAGCGCAAACCCGCGTCGGCCAGCACCGCATCGGCATCGACGCCGCGCTCGCGCGCAATTGCACATACAGCAGTCTGGCGTAGGCCGGATGCAGGGTACAAGTTAGTGCGGCTCGATTCGGTGGCATGTTGGTTTATGTGGGGAAATTAATCAATTTTCGTCAGCATTTGACGACAGTAACAAAGCGTTTGGCAGTTTATGACGATTTATTGTCACTTGCAACGGTGTTAATAAAATCCGACAAAGCTGACACTCTGTCTCACAAATAAAAGAAATCACACATCCTTTCCGGGAGACATAACAATGAATCAGATACTGAAGCCGCTACCAAGCGGCGCTATCCCAGAACCGGCGCCGGCTTACCGCGACCGCAAACGTTACGCCTGGCTAATGGCTTTGCTGGTACCTTTGGCGGTAGGCTTTGGCCCGGTGCTGATGCTGCTCAGCCACGATGTGCGCATGTTGTGGATCATGCCTTTCTTCATGTACGTGCTTGCCCCGGTACTCGACTACTTGCTCGGTGAAGACCTCAGCAATCCACCCGAAAGTGCGGTGCCCATGCTGGATGCCGATTCTTACTATCGCTGGATTACCTTTTTACTGGTGCCGATACTCTGGAGCGCTTTCATCTTCGGTGCCTGGTTTTTCATGCGCCATGAATTACCCTGGCATGGAGCATTTGCGATGATCGTCACCGGCGGCATGGTCGGCGGTTTTTGCATTAATCTAGGCCATGAAATGGGTCACAAGAACACCCGGCTGGAACGCTGGCTGGCCAAGATCATTCTGGCACCGAGCGGCTACGGTCACTTCTTTATCGAGCATAACCGCGGCCATCACCGTGATGTGGCAACCCCGGCCGACCCGGCGTCGTCGCGCATGGGCGAGAGCATATACCGCTTCGTGCTGCGTGAGATTCCGGGCGCCTTCAAGCGTGCCTGGGCACTGGAAAAAGACCGCCTGCAGCGGTGCGGCCAGCCACTGTGGTCGTTGCATAATGAAATCCTCCAGCCGGCCTTAATCACTCTCACGCTATGGAGCGCCCTGACGCTGTGGCTGGGCGTGACGGTATTGCCGTTCTTGCTGGCGGTATCGTGCTGGGCAAATTTTCAGCTGACCTCGGCCAACTATATCGAACACTATGGTTTGCTACGCCAGGAACGCGCACCCGGCCGCTATGAGATTTGCCAGCCGCATCACTCCTGGAACAGCAATCATATTTTTTTCCAACTGGGCGCTGTTTCACCTGCAACGTCATTCCGATCATCATGCCCATCCGTTGCGGCGCTATCAGTCACTGCGCCATTTCGAGCACTTACCACGTCTGCCTAGCGGCTATTTCGGCATGTATCTGGTCAGCTATGTGCCGCCATTGTGGTTTTACGTAATGAACCGACGCCTGCTGGAAGTGGTCAAGCATGATGCCAGCCACATCAATTTTGATCCGGCGCGGCGCGAACTATCAGTACGATGAATTGCGCCCGGTACGCTGTGGGAAGCAAATCAGCGTACGCGCCACGTGATCTTCTAGCATGTTCACAGCGCTACCGATGAGCTCGTTGTATGTAAGACAGTTCCTCAACTTCTTCGGCCTGGTTTGCCAGTCGATTCAATGCATCACGTAAACCGCGTAAAGGGATAAACACCATACGCAGACTAAGTATCAGCATCACCAGCAAAATGAAGCGGTCAGCACTTCGATTATGCGTTGCGATAAGCCAGTCTGAGTTTTTGATCAATTTGCGCGCGCGAAAAATAGATCACGATGTGGGCGGTGCTGATACGTCTTCTTGATTCGTCGATATGCGGCGGCGGATAGATCTGGCTGCGCAGCATTAATGGGCTAGGATTACTCAACTTAGCCGACATTTCCAGCACCCCGCGCGTATCGCGCTTGATACCGGCGATCACATCGTTACGGACCGGATCGAGCAGGTAGATGGCGCTCACCTCGGGAGCACTCAGCACACCTTCGAGCTTGGCTAACATCAGGTCGCGATCCAGTATCCAGACCGGATAAGCTAAATTGGTCTGCAATTGATTCAGTACTTCTTGTTGCTGACGTACGAAACGGCTTTCCAGTTCTCTGGATAACTGGAGTTGGGCGTAAACGCCGAAGGCACTTAAGGTCGCGGTGGTGACCAAAATAAACAAGACGATCAAGCGCAGACGTATGGACTTCATCCTGATGACCCTGTAGCGGTGTATGGGCTTAGTACTCGAAAATTTTTCAAAGACCAGGGGAGCAATTGCCCGGATCTGCCCTGCGTTTTATTTATTGAATTTTTCATCATGGGAGCAATTGCCCGGATCTGCCCTGCGTTTTATTTATTGATGGCATCAAATAGCAGTCGGAATTTTTTTAATTCCGGATGTAGCTCTTCAAATTTTTTACTAAAACCTACGTGTACGGTTTCTTGTTTGGTTTTCATGACCAGACTGGATTTGTCCTGCATTCTTTCCGGTAAACCGGCCGCTGCCAAATCCTTTTTGTATCAGATTGGGAAACTCTATGCGGATGATTAGTTTGGCAAATTCAAAAAACGCCGCGCCGGGCGCCAGGTAAGACTTTTGATTGCCAAAGCTCATGCCAACAAAATCGCTTTTGCAAAGCTTTGTTACAGGGCGTTAGCGTAGTTTAGGGTATGCTTGCCGACTTAAATTCCCGCACAATGAATTATTGCACATGAAGTTGTACACCGAACAACCCGAAGACGAACAGTTCAGGCCAGGCGAAATCCATCTGCACATCCGTTTCCGTCCGGCGAATATGCTGGGGATATTGTTCGTCTTGCTGATGCATGGTTTACTGCTGTACTACCTGCTGCACCTGAAATCCCCGCAAAAAGAGGGTAACGCCCATGGCGAGCAAAACCCCATCGTACTGATGCTCAATCAAGCTGAAACCTTGAAGATTGCCAAAGCCGAACCGCAAAAAGCCCAAAGCAAACCCCAAGTTGTCGTCAAACAAAACAAAGTAGTCGCTCAGCCAAAACGGGCGCTGATCGCCGATGCAGCCACCCCGTCCCCCGCTCCGGAAACAGTGGCACCGCAAGGGATGGATATGTCGAGCATGCTCAATGCGGCGCGTGAACGTCGCCGTCTGGCTGAAGAGAGTGCCGCCCAGGAAAACCGGGTAGCGCAGCAAGGCTCACATGGCCTGAGTCCGCAGGAAGTCGCGGAAGCCAACGTCAAGCGCAGCATGCAGCAAGCCAATGGTCGCCAGGGTACTAATGGGGTGTTCCAGATCATCAGCAAAAGCACGCGCATGGCGAGCTTTTCTTTCCGCGGCTGGAATCCGGGCAATACCACCAATAGCTGGCGTCAGGTAATAGAAGTCGATGCCGGTTTGGGCGGCGATGTCGAACTGGCCATCGTACGCCGCATGATAGAACTGATACGCACTCACTATAAGGGCGACTTCAGTTGGGAGTCGCAACGCCTGGGTCGCGTGGTCAGCCTGTCGGCGCGTCCCCAGGATAGCGCCGACCTAGAGCGCTTCATGATGAAAGAGTTTTTTGGCAATGCCGGTTAAGCGCAGATGCGCTGCTTGCGTCACCGCATAGCAGAACGTTGTTAGCCGGATTAACGGCGTTAGCTGAGCCGGCTGCGCTAACTCCGAAAGAAATTCGGTATCTTTACTCGCGCTGATCAGCAGCCAGCCACTACGCTTTATCTGGTAAGTAGCCCCCTCATGTAGCATGGTTTCATGAAAAAATCCGTAAGCGTCACCCCAGGCCGGCGCTTCGCTCAGGCTAATCTGACCTGTCGTCACATGTATCCGACTGCCTGCCTTTACATAAGAATTCAATACCTGATGTGCCCGTAATGTGGTGATATGCATGATGCGCGCCTTGTTTGCTGGTGGAGGGATAACGACAGAATAGTCTTCGGCCGCGAACCGCAACAGGCACAGAAAAGCCCTATCTGCATCGTATCAAACACGATTTCTCACATCTGTTATTGTGTGGTTTTGCCATAACTGTATCTGTTCAGCCCGCCCTAGCCAGAGGATCATCGAGACATGGATACTCAATCACTATACAAACGTCTGGCGCTGCATTATCTGAACGCGATCAAGTCGGGCACATTGGCCAGCGGTGATCGCATGCCTTCGGTGCGCAAGCTGATGGCCTTGCATGAGGTCAGCCTGTCGACCGCCTTGCAACTGTGCCGCCATCTGGAGACGCAAGGCTGGCTGGAGGCGCGGCCGCGCTCCGGCTATTTTGTCCGTCATCCTAAACGCATGCATCTGGTGCCGGTTGCCGAACCGGCATCGGGCAGCCCGATTGACCCGGCGCAATACGTGGGCATCCATGAACGCGTCTCGGCTATCATCGCGCAAGGCCAGCGTCCGCTGAAATTTAATCTGGCGCGCGCCACCGGTGGGCCAGACCTGTATCCGGAAACCGAACTGAAAAATCTGGCGATACGCCTCTTGCGCCAGAAACCCCACCTGATGACCAAGGCCATCGCCCCCGGCGGTAACAAGGAGCTGAAAAACGCGCTGGCCAAACGGGCGCTCGACTATGGCATCAGCGCCGCGCCGGACGAGGTGATCATCACTTATGGTTGTATCGAAGCCTTAAACCTGGCGTTACGTGCAGTAGCGCAAGCCGGTGACGTGATCGCGGTGGAATCGCCGACTTTCTATGGACTGCTGCAGGTATTGGAAAGCCTGGGCATGAAGGCGCTGGAAATTCCCACCAGCCCGCAAACCGGCATCTCGATAGAAGCGCTGGAACTGGCCATGCAGACTTACGACAACATCAAGGCCGTGGTCGTGGTGCCGCATCTGCAAAACCCGCTGGGCAGCATCATGCCCGATCAGCACAAACAAAGGCTGGTCACCCTATGCGAGCAGCAGCAGGTGCCGCTGATAGAAGATGACTCGTATGGCGCGCTGGTAAACACCGAGCTGCCGCCGACCGCCGCCAAGCATTGGGACAGATCGGGCAATGTCATCTATTGCGCCTCGCTGCACAAAATTCTGGCACCCGGGATGCGGGTAGGCTGGATGCTGGCCGGACGCTGGCAGGCCCGCATCAATATGCTGAAATACGCGCAAACCCGTTACAACGAAGAGTTATCGCAATTGGTCGCGGCGGAGTTTTTGCAATCGAGCGCCTACGACCGTCACTTGCGGCGGTTGCGCGCCACGCTCAACATACAACGCGAACGCACCGCCGAAGCGATTGCCGCCTACTTCCCGCCGGGTACACGATTAAGCCTGCCCAACGGCGGGGTTTCGGTATGGGTGGAAATGCCGGGACAACTCTCCTCCAAGGCGGTGTTTGAAGCAGCACTGGAACATGGAATTCTGGTTTCGCCCGGCCTGCTGTATTCGAACTCCAACCGTTTCAACCATTTCTTGCGCCTCAATTGCGGCATGCCGTTCACTCCGGAACTCGATGCCGCCTTACGCACCCTGGGCAACATCATTCACCGCCTGGCACAACAACCAGGCATTAACGCAGCGTGAATCTTGAGGCTTGAATCTGACAGCTTGAACCCGACGACGTGAATCTGCCGGTATGGCAAGCCTCGGTAGAAAAAACAACAAATGCAATAAAACTGCCGCTACGTGTGGAAAGCCACAATAGCGGCATTCCCGGGATTTTTCAATAATGGCGCACCGACGGCAAGCTCGCGTCCTCGTGTTACCAGCAATTGAAACGCTCATCCGTCTTCATGTCTGCGACACGCCACCCATGACATCAACATAATGGAGACTCCGGATGCAAAAGCAGCCGCTATATAAATCCCTGTACTTTCAGGTAATCACCGCCATCGTTATCGGCATATTGCTTGGCTATTTCAACCCGGAATCGGGCGCCGCCATGAAGCCGCTGGGCGACGCTTTCATCAAACTCATTAAGATGATGATCGCCCCGATTATTTTCTGTACCGTAGTGATCGGTATCGCCGGTATGGAAGACATGAAAAAAGTCGGCAAGACCGGTGGCTTGGCATTGTTGTACTTTGAAGTGGTCAGCACGCTGGCATTGATCATCGGTTTGGTCGTAGTCAATGTATTTCAGCCAGGCGCTGGCATGAACATCGACGTCACTACCTTAGACACCAAGGCAGTAGCGGCGTTTGCCGGTCCTAACAAGATGCAGAGCACCACCGAGTTCTTGATGTCCATCATCCCTTCTACCGTGGTTGACGCTTTCGCCAAGGGTGAAATTTTGCAGGTTTTGATGTTCTCCGTGCTATTCGGTTTCGCCCTGCATCAGTTCGGCGGACGCGGCACCATGATCTTTGATTTCATCGAAAAATTTTCACACGTACTGTTCGTGATCGTCGGCTACGTCATGAAAGCGGCACCGATAGGCGCATTCGGCGCGATGGCTTTCACTATCGGTAAATACGGTGTCGGTTCCCTGCTGTCACTGGGTAAGCTGATGGGATCGTTTTACCTGACCTGCCTGCTCTTCATCTTTGTAGTACTCGGCACTATCGCTAAAGTACACGGATTCAGCATCTGGAAATTCATCAAGTACATCAAGGAAGAGTTGCTGATCGTACTCGGTACTTCATCTTCGGAATCGGTACTGCCGCGCATGATGGCCAAGCTAGAAAATCTGGGCGTCAAGAAATCAGTGGTCGGTCTGGTGATCCCTACCGGTTATTCGTTTAATCTCGATGGCACTTCCATTTACCTGACCATGGCGGCGGTGTTTATCGCCCAGGCGACCAACACACCGATGAGCCTGACCCAGCAACTGACCTTACTGGCGGTCTTGCTGCTCACCTCGAAAGGCGCGGCAGGCATTACCGGCAGCGGCTTCATCGTGCTGGCGGCAACACTGTCAGCCGTCGGTGGCGTACCGGTAGCAGGCCTGGCCCTGATTTTGGGAATCGATCGTTTCATGTCTGAAGCGCGTGCCCTGACTAACCTGATCGGTAACGGCGTAGCGACTGTCGTAGTCGGTCAATGGGGTAAGGACGTCGATATGGCCAGGCTGCAGCAATGCCTGAATAACGAAACCGTAGCGCAAGCACAGCAACCTGAACTAGTGCTCGACAAGGTCAATGCGCATCTGGCAGTCAAGTAAATAAATTTGCCGGAATAACTAGCGGGCTCTGGAAACAGAGCCCGCTTTTTTTTTGTAATGATCAAGACGCTCAACACATCCTGAGGCTGACAGCCGGCAAACAACTTTATTCAAAAAGCAATTTTCCCGTTAAGCTCCTCTTGCCCTATGGTATATGATAGTGATCAACAAGATCTCCTAAGGAAGTGCCATGGCATTATTTGACCATTTTCTCATCATCGCTTTGCTGGTAGTCATCAGTGCATTTTTCTCTATGTCCGAAATTTCGCTAGCCGCGGCGCGCAAGGTAAAACTGCAAGTACTCGAATCCGAGGGTGAGCTACGCGCCGCCAAAGTATTGGAGCTGCAATTACAACCCGGACATTTTTTTACGGTAGTGCAAATCGGCTTAAACGGCGTCGCGATACTCGGTGGCATTCTGGGCGAGCAAGCCCTGACACCGTATTTCTCCAGTGTATTTCATTCCGTTTTTGGCAATACCAGTTGGGTCGATACCGCCAGCTTCATAAGTTCGTTTCTGTTTGTCACCTCTTTGTTTATTCTTTTTGCCGATCTGATTCCCAAGAAGATGGCGATGATTGCGCCCGAGTCGGTAGCGATGAATGTGGTCGGCCCTATGCTGTGGTGCGTGCGTATTTTTAAACCTCTGGTCTGGGTATTCAACGGCTTGGCGAATCTGATTTTCCAATTGTTTAATATGTCGACCACGCGCGACGAACAAATCACTTCCGACGACATTTACGCGGTAGTCGATGCGGGGGCCGAAGCGGGCGTTTTGCAAGCCCGTGAACATGGAATAATCGGCAATGTATTTGAGCTGGAAAACCGCACCGTCCCTTCGGCCATGACACAGCGCGACAATATCGTGTATTTCAGTCTGCAAGACAGCGATGTCGTGATACGCCAGAAAATTGCCGAGCATCCGCACGCCAAGTTTCTGGTGTGCGACGGCCAGATCGATACCGTGGTCGGTTATGTAGAATCCAAGGACATACTAAAACGTGTCTTGACCAACCAGGCGTTCTCGAAAGTACAGGAATTGTCTCTGCGTACCGCCCTGGTGGTGCCGGATTCACTGACCTTATCTGAGGTGCTCGAACATTTCAAAGGTACGCGCGAGGATTTCGCGGTGGTCCTCAACGAATATGCGATGGTCGTTGGCGTGATTACCCTCAATGATGTACTAAGCACGCTGATGGGCAACCTGCTGCACCCGTTTCAGGAAAGCCAGATTGTCCAACGCGATGCCGACTCCTGGCTGATCGATGGCGCTACCACGGTAGAAGACGTATGCCAGGCCTTATCGATAGACGAATTGCCGGATCAGGAAAATTACGAGACCATCGCCGGTTTCATGATGACCATGCTGAAAAAAATCCCCAAGCGCACCGACTGTGTTTATTTTAATAACTACAAATTTGAAGTGGTCGATATTGACCATTACCGCATCGATCAATTGTTAGTGGTAAGACACAATCCACCGGCAGCCAGTGAGCTGATTAATTAAGCGGGCAAATATCGTCTATAATCTGCGCCCGTTTTAAGATATGAATCCAGGAAATTTGATGTCGCACGCATGTGGAGTAGATTTTGGCACCTCGAATTCGACGGTAGGCTTGCACAGGCCCGGCCAACCAGCCTTGCTGACGCTGGAGCAAGACAAGTTCACCCTGCCTTCGGTGGTGTTCTTCAATGCCGATGAAGATGAGGTCAACTATGGCCGCGCGGCGCTGAGCTCTTATCTGGCCGGTTATGAAGGCCGCCTGATGCGCTCGATGAAGAGCTTGCTCGGCACTAGCCTGATCGACGGGCAAACCGAAGTACAAGGCCGCGCCCTGCCATTTCGCCAGTTGCTGGCGCACTATATCGGTGAATTGAAACGGCGCGGCGAACAATCGGCGGGCCAGTCATTTACTCAGGCGGTGTTTGGCCGCCCTGTACATTTCATCGATGACGACCGCAAGGCTGACCGCATCGCGCAAGATACGCTGGAAGAAATCGCGCGTTCGGTAGGTTTTAAGGACATCCAGTTTCAATACGAACCGATCGCCGCCGCGATCGATTACGAATCCAGAATCCATAAAGAAGAACTGGTACTGATCGCCGATATCGGTGGCGGTACTTCCGATTTCTCGCTATTACGTCTGTCGCCCGAGCGCAGCACTCAGATTGAGCGCCATAACGACATCCTGGGCAATGGCGGCGTTCACATAGGCGGCACCGATTTTGACAAATACCTGAGCCTGACCCAGGTCATGCCACTACTGGGGCTAGGCGGAAAACTGGGCAATGGCACCGAAGTGCCATCGGCGCACTATTTCAATCTGGCGACCTGGCACACGATTAATCTGCTGTATAGCCAAAAAGTGGCGCGCGAGATGCAAGACATCTATCGCGACGCCAATAACGACGATCTGCGCACCCGGTTGGAACGCTTCCTGCATTTACTCGATCAACGCGATGGTCACTGGCTGGCGATCAAATCGGAAGAAGCCAAGATTATGTTGTCAGATCAAGACAGTATCAGCCTCAAGCTAGAGCGCCTGCGCAGCAAGACTCAGTCGCAATTGGAGTGCGTCCTGACGCTAGACCAGGACGGTTTCCAGTCTGCCATCGGCCACCTGATGGATCAGATCGCCATCACGATACAGAAAGTGATGGATGATGCCGGAGTGACTGCGGCCGATATCGACACGGTGTTTTTCACTGGTGGTTCCAGTGGCGTACGCGGCTTGCGCGCACGTATCGCAGCCATGGTGCCGGATGCCAAGAGGGTCGAAGGCGATCTGTTTGGCAGCATAGGCGCGGGTCTGGGACTCGATGCACACCGCCGCTTTGGCTAAACCAGCTGAAATATCAAAAGCGGACATGTAAAAACTCTTCCCGCGAGTACCAATGCGGGAAGAAAATTTCCTGTTGCACAACAAAGGGTATGCTATATACTGGGAAAAACCAGTAAAAAAAAATCTTTGGATGCGTGCTATCTTTTTGGGAAAAACATGTCAAACACTCCATTTGGTCAAGATGACGAAGCACTATTCATCGACGAAGATGTTTTAGATGCTTCCGTTAATCCCCTGACGCAGCGCACCTGGAAAATCGCGATTGTCGATGATGACGAAGACGTCCACCGCGCCACCGAATTTGCCTTGCTCGATGTGCAAATCCTCAACCGCAAACTCGAATTTATCCATACCAGTTCAAAGGCCGAAACACGTGAGCGTTTTGCCCGCGAAACCGAGGTCGCCGTAGTCTTGTTAGATGTCGTAATGGAAACCGAGCAAGCCGGCCTGGAGCTGGTCAGTTTTATCAGGGATGAGCTGAAATGGCATGATACCCGCATCATCTTGCGCACCGGCCAGCCCGGCTATGCACCGGAAGAAGATGCGATCCGCGACTATGACATCAATGACTATAAAACCAAGAACGAACTGACGCGCAAAAAATTGCTGACGGCACTAACTGCAGCGATACGTTCTTACGATCAGATCCGCACCATTGATGCCAGCCGCCGCGGACTGCACCAGATCATTACCTCCAGCGCCTTATTTTCGGTCGAGGATGGCATACACGGTTTCGCCGCCGGTGTGATTACCCAGATCGCCGCACTATGCGGCGTGCCACCGGAAGGCTTGCTATGCGCGCAGGGCGACTATCCTGACCAGACCGGACATACCACGCGCTTCAGCGTTATCGCCTCAGCCGGCCACTACAGCAAATTGATGAATTGCCCGATCGACGATATCGAAATCGCCGCCATACGCGATTCGCTCAAACACGCGCTGACTCATAGGGTGTCGCTGTTTACCGAAAAAAACATGACCCTGTATTTTGCCGGACAAGGAAACCGTCCGGTCGCCGCGTATATCGATCTGCCTTACGCACTGAGCGAAATTGACCAGCAATTACTCGAGGTATTTTGCTCGAATCTGGGCGTCTGCCTGGACAACTTAGGCCTGGTCAATCAACTCAAGACTCACGCCTACCGCGATCAGTTACTGATGCTGCCGAACCGCCTGAAATTCATCGAGCAAATTGATGGCGCATTTCAGAAGCGCACAGAAAAGCAAACGCTGGTGTTGATAGACATTGATGATTTTGCCGAAATCAATGACGTACTAGGTCACCACTACGGTGACTTATTGCTCAGGGCGGTAGCCAATCGCCTGCAGCAAAATCTGGGATCGGATATTTTTCTGGCGCGTATCTCGGGCGATGTGTTTGGCTTGCTCGGTGACAGCGATTCCTTGCAACCAGACAAATTGCAGCAACTGTTCGCCAGCACTTTCCTGATTGAAGATACCGCGCACACGGTGTCGATGTCGATGGGCATCGTTGAGTTAGACGGCTACGCCAACAGTGGTGCCGATGCCTTAAAAGACGCCAGTATCGCCTTAAAGCGTACCAAGGGTCATCAGCGCGGCTCACACACCATTTTCACGCGGGAAATGGGCATAGAGATACGCGAGCGCGCGCGCCTGATGCAACACCTGCACAAGGCATTTGATGCCGATCGCCTGTTCCTCGCGTATCAACCGCAAGTCGACCTGAACAGCCACCGCCTGATCGGCTTCGAAGCGCTGTTGCGCTGGCGTACCGATGAGGGCCTGATGATACCGCCTAACGATTTCATTCCGCTGGCAGAGCATTCAGGGCTGATCATCAGTCTCGGCGCCTGGGTCTTGCGCACCGCTTGCCATACCATGGTGCAACTGCAACAAGCCGGACTGGCGCCTGAAAGAATGGGCGTGAATGTCTCGGTAATACAGTTCCGCCAACCCGATTTCATCAAGATTGTGGAAACCGCCCTACGCGATACCGGCCTGCAAGCCCATCATCTGGAACTGGAGATCACCGAATCTGTCACCATGGCCGGCGCCGAACTATTTGAAGAGTCACTGAGCAAATTTAAGCAGATGGGGGTGCAGGTCGCGATTGATGACTTTGGCACGGGATTTTCATCCCTCAGCTATCTGGATAAATTACCGGTAGACCGCTTAAAAATTGACCGTGCTTTCGTCAATCAGATAGACACGCCGGAGGGCCCGCGGATTGCCGAGTTAATTACCCAACTAGGTAAAAAACTGGGCTTGCTACTAATCGCCGAAGGCATAGAAACCGAACATCACTGGCAAGTGCTACGCGACATGGGCTGCCATGAAGGTCAGGGATTTTTAATTGCCAAACCTATGATAGAAGCAGATCTGGCAGACTGGATACGCAACTGGAACAAGCAACATATTTCCGGCATCAATATTTAGCCAGACGCCACACGAACGCACGCTGCAAGCTCCAGCCGGAACTCGCAGCCACGCTCACTTCAAACAAACTTCATACAAACCTCAGACACATTTATTTTGCCGTTTTGGCCGCTTCCTGTCCTCGCCGCTGCATGGGATGATTTCCCATGTGCGCGTGGCTATCATCAAACACCTTTTGTTGCTCGGGCGTCAGCACGGCATAGAAAGTTTTCAGCGCAGCCAGGCGTTCCTGCATTTTTTCCTGGTGCTGCTTGGAACGCTCCATCATTTTTTCCATGCGTTCAGGCGTCGTCAGCTTTTCCATTTCCTTGCGGTCTGGCGGGGTCGGCATGGCAGCAGGCGTATTGGCCGCGACAAAAGTTTTCCATGCAGGCTCCTGTGCTGCGCTTAACTTCAGCTTGGCATGCAGTTGCGCCTGATGTTTTTCCATCACAGCTTTCATTTTTTCCGGCGATCTGGCAGAGCCCTTAGCTTCGCAATCATGCATGCCGGGACCGCCCATTCCCATTCCCGTCCCTGCGCCCATCCCCATTCCGGCATTTTGGGCAAATACGCCGCCTGCGGCAGTCATGGCGACAGCGGTCAAGCCTATGAAAAATTTGTTTTTCAACGATTTCATGATCTTCCTTTGAGTTGGTGGATTGATTCAGGCAATATGTACGGATTACCGATTACGGATCATTCCCGCACATTTGCCTCATGTGCGCTGCACATAAGCTATATTGCAGCAAATACAGCGCAGACAAGTGTCGTAGATCAAAGCTTTGTATCGCAATGTATCGCGCCGCTGTTGCGACCCAGGCGATTGTTGCGTACTGTTTCAGACCTGATGTTTGACAACAAGCCGATACAAATCCTAAGGTTCACAAAGAGAGTGACGCACCGATAATGAGAAGCATGGATACTCCAACTAAGATACTCATCGTTGACGATGACCGCGACATCCGCAGTCTGCTGGCAGACTACCTTGAACTCAACGGCTATGCCACGCTGACCGCAGCCGATGGCAGCGCCATGTGGACCGCACTGAATCAGCACAAATTCGATCTGATCGTACTCGACCTAAATATGCCCGGCGATGACGGATTAACGCTGTGTCGCAACCTGAGGGCAAAATCGAACATGCCCGTCATTATGCTGACGGCCAGAAGCGAACCGCTCGATCGCATCATAGGCTTGGAAATGGGGGCGGATGACTACCTGCCTAAGCCGTTTGAACCGCGCGAATTGCTGGCCAGAATCCGCAGCGTGCTAAGGCGCAGCAATACATCACAACGTGATGCCAGCGGTGCCGTAGTGCAAAAACTCAAGTTTGCCGGCTGGACCCTGGACGTCACCGCACGCCATCTGATCAGTCCTGACGAAATGGTAGTCGCCTTGTCCGGTGCGGAATTTCGCCTGCTCAATATCTTTCTGGAACAACCGAATCAGGTACTCAACCGCGACCAGTTGTTAAATATCATGCATGGCCGTGATGCCGATCCGTTTGATCGCTCGATTGACATTCAGATCAGCCGTTTGCGCCAGAAATTACGTGAAGATGCGCGCACGCCACAGATCATCAAAACCGTGCGCAACGGTGGCTATGTACTGGCAGTAACCGTCAGCACCGAATAAAAAGCTAAGGCTAAGTATGAAGATTTTTAATTCCATGTCCGGGCGGGTGTTCGCTATCCTATTGCTAGGTGTAGTCAGTGCCACCATGCTGACCTGGTGGCTGGCATTTGGCGAAAGGCAAAAAAACCATCACGCAATTCCGCGATTCGCATGCCGTGGAACGCGCCGAGCAACTGGTGCTGGCAATGGATGCGCTGCCGGCGGCGAATCGCGAAGCGTTTCTGCAGACCGCACCACGGCTAGGTTTACGCGTAACCACACTGCCGGAAGTGAGCCAGGATCAGGCACCGAATTCAGCGTATGCGGCGGCGCTCAGCGAGCGTCTGGGTAAAAATTTCAAAGTCATTTCTTTACCGCAAAATACTGAAGAATGCCCAAAAATGGCGAAAGAGATGCCGCAATTACGCCGCCCTTGCGAAGCGCTGGGGATTACCTTGCATGATGGCAGCGCCTTACGCTTGATGGTTTTGCCGCCACGCAATCCTATGCCTCCTTTGAGCAAGGAATTCCCACTGTATCTGCTGCTGTTTTTATCCATCCTCGGCACCCTCGCCTACCTGGTCTCGCGCATGACGATGCGCCCGCTGAACCGTTTGGCGCAAGCCGCCACCGACCTCGGGCAAGACATTAATCGCCCGGCACTGGAAGAACAAGGTAGCACCGAAATTTTGCAGGCAACCAAGGCTTTCAATGCCATGCAATCACGGATACGCCAGCACATACAACAGCGCACCCACATGCTGGCGGCAATCACCCATGACTTGCAGACACCGCTGACGCGCCTGCGCCTGCGGCTGGAAAAAGTCAGCGATCAGGAGTTACGCGACAAGCTGATAGAAGATCTGTCAGCCATGCAAATGATGGTGAAAGAAGGCCTGGATCTGGCACGCAGCATGGACAGTAGCGAATCTCTCAAGCCACTGGATCTGGACTCGCTGCTCGACAGCGTCTGCAGCGATGCCAGTGATGCCGGCCAGGATGTCAGTCTCGACGGACTATCCGGCGCCACCGTGATGGCCAGGCCGCAATCGCTGCAACGCTGTCTCAACAACCTGATCGACAATGCCGTCAAGTACGGTCATCACGCCAGAGTGAGCGTGACAAGCGCTGAAGTGGCCGGAAAAAATCGGTGCAGATACGAATACGTGATGGCGGCAGCGGCATTCCGGTCGATCAGCAAAGCAAGGTATTCGAACCTTTCTATCGGATGGAAAGCTCACGCTCGCGTCATACCGGAGGTACCGGACTGGGCCTGACGATCGCCCAGAACATCGCCCAGCAACACGGCGGCAGCCTGCAACTGAGCAATCTGCCCGAGGGCGGTCTGCAAGTGCAACTGACATTGCCGGTGAAACCTGCATAAAATCGAGGCGATGTGATTTTTCCCCCGGCAGACTGCTAGAATCAGGTATTACACCAGCATACGGGGATACTCCTTTGATCACACTGCAATTGGGCGATGTCAGCCATATTATCCAGCTAGCCATTGCGCCGGTATTCTTGCTCACCGGCGTCGGTACCACCCTGACGGTACTGACCAATCGCCTGGCGCGCATCATAGACCGTTCACGCGTGCTGGAAGCCTTAATCCATCATCGCGATAGCGCAACTAGCGCAAGCCTTCAGCCCGGATTGGAACAAGAACTCAATGAGTTATATGAACGCTCCCATCTGATCAACCGCGCCATTACGCTTAGTACCTCATGCGGTTTATTGATTTGCCTGGTCATCGCCACCCTGTTTCTCGGTGATGCAATGGGCTTGGGCCTGGATAAATTAATCGCCTTCCTGTTTGTCAGCGGGATTCTGGCCCTGGTCGGCAGCTTCATCTATTTTATGCGCGAAATTTTCGTCGCCACCAAAACCCTTAGCAGACAAAGAGAAAACGCGCTGGGCAGCTTCGGGCCGAACACAATCCAGCGGCCAGCGCATAATCCGGAATCATGCCGCACTGTATCCAGCCCAGGCGTTGATTTTCGGCCCCACCGCCGGTGGCGGTATCGAGCACCAGTAAACTGCCGCGCGCGCCGCCATCGGCGGCATCCATCAGGGCGGCAGCGATACCCTGACCACCAGTAATTTAGAAATATCGGCGCGGTGCGGCTGATCTCTGGCTGACTGGTAATTACTTGCACAGTGCCAACGATACGTCCGACAGGATTTCTCGGCAAAACGCGCTGCGCGGCTGCTGCGCTAGTGAATTTCCATATCAGGCGCTAAAGGTTGCATAAAACTGACCGCGCCGCCGACACAATCGATCAGTAGTTCGCTCAAGGCGGGCAGATCGTCGGGCCTAGCGAGTGCAGATCGTAAAAATGGGCTGCAAGACTATCTCCTGGTGGGCTGAGAAAAATCGCTATTGATCACCACCAGATAGCGCGCCGGCAAGGCGCTGCTATTGTGATAGACAATTTCATGGTGTTCTTGCATGGCCAGACAATCGCCCGCTTGCAAACTATAGTGAATACCGCCCGAGCTGATTTCCATACTGCCTTCGAGCAGCCAGATCTGCTGCGGTATCCCGCTGTCGCGCTGGCCCGCCTGATAACTGACGGTGGCACCCGCCGGAAACAGCACTTCAACGATCTGTAGCGGCGAGCGAAAATGCGGTGGCGAGATATTTCTGCGCACATAGCCAGATTGCGGATCGGTCCACAGCAATTGCTCGGCGCGCCGCACCAAAGGGCTGGCCGCGTCTTGCGGCTCTTCAAACAAAGAGGCCAAAGTGACACCGAGGCCGAAGGCCAGCTTATCCAAGACCACCGCGGTCGGGCTACTCTCGCCGCGCTCTATCAAAGAAATCATAGAACGGCTGACATGGCACTTGCTCGCCAGCGCCTCAAGCGACATACCACGCTCGGCCCGCAAGCCGCTAATCCGCCTGGCAATCCGCAGATTCAGGTCTTCGTTGTTGTTGGGGTGGGGAGTGGTTTCTGTCATGGTGGATGGATTGTCCAATTTATTGGATGAGCTGTCAAGCGCCGGCCAATAAGTAGCGGCTTACCACAAGGATGCAGCCGCCTGCGAAGCAGCGCAACACCCGGCAAACCCCGCAACATGAGGCGCAAAAACATATACTCCCCCCATTTTTTAATAAAACAGGCTATTCGCGCATATATTAATTGGGCGAAAAAAAACACTAGGGGGAGTATGTTGAGGCAGCCCAGCCAGACGCGTAAGGAAAGACGCAAAAAAAGCGACCCTGACTAAACTGGCAGCGCGCCCACATGACTAGCATTCTGGACAATAAAATTTGAAATTGATTTCAAATATGTCAATATTGTTGATAAAATGAAAGACAACAGCAATCACGCTTTTCACGATTTTTTAGTACCAATCGCATTTACAGTACATCTCGGGAAAGCCAAGCTGAACTTGGGTTTTGAGAGCTTGCTCTTAAATTTTTATGCGTCATCCGTCCGTTTCGCCCGTCACGGTGACGGACATATCTAGTTAGGCCATTACGATGAGAGTATGGATGAGTTTGATTTTCCTCTTAGTTATGCCAGTAATCGCACATGCAGAGGAAGAACAGCGATCGCCAAATGAAATGGGGGTGATCCTATTATCCGAGGCTACAACGCCAAAGTTTTACGTTTTGTGCAAGAAGCTATTCGACGAAAAGACTGACGTGGCTACAGCAGAGAGTTTGAAACTGGCTTACCGAGAGTTTAGGGAGAGGCAAAAGCCATACTTCGAAAAGGTAGACCAAACCATTCATGCTCTTTCAGGGCAGGATCAGATTCAGATCGGGCTTCATATTGGCTACTATTCTCAGAACTATTCCAACGCACTGGCTCAACTAGATTCCGAACGTCAGGAGGCCTTCTGCCGAAGTTTCATTGAATTGCTGGAGCGCAGGCAATTTGATCCTGGGAGCTTCCCCTCAGACGCTTTGATGAAGTTTCTTGGAAAGAACTAACTAAGGCCGTAAGGCGCATTAGGTAGGGCGCCAATAGCGCAGCGTATTGCGCCGCATGGAATGCTTAAAATGGTGCAATACGCTGCGCTATTACACCCTACATCGCTGAACTCGGGTTTTGAGAGCTTGCTCTTAAATGTTTATAAGACACCCGTCCGTTTCGCCCGTCACGGTGACGGACATATCGAGTTAGGCTGTTTCACACAAAATCATTCGGAGAGCTTACACAAAAAATGGAAGAGGAAAAGAGTTACATCAAAGTGGCAAAAGCCCACAAGTTCATTTCGTGGCTTTATGTGGTGGTCACAGCCCTATCCGTGGCTCTTATAGCATTCGGAGTATTTCCACAAATTCTTGAATTCTGGCTTGTCTTTTTGTTTTTGGCCGGATTAGCTGCGCTTCACTATTTCACGGCAAAAGGTGCATTTCGTAAAAGCATCTGGGCGCGAGTTACGTCGATAGTTATCGCCGTGGTCATGCTTTCTGGTTTTCCAATCGGAACCGGATTTGGAATCTACCTGCTAATTCACTGTTTTAGAAGTTGGAAATAGTAGTCTGCAAAAGCCTAATGGCGCTCAACCTTGCGCCTTTCAGCCTGCTAGGGTGGTCAGGTTTTGTGCCCACGCAGAGATGAGCCGCTAGCTATGCATGGAGGATTTGCTTTGATGGGCTTAAGCTGATTTGTCGTGGTTTGAGCCTTAGGCGTGGGCACGATGCTGCTGTGCCCACCCGACTTTCAAGCGCCTGTTCATAAGTAGTGGCTTCCCTCCAAAAAATAAAACCTGAGCCGGGCTTGAGCACAGTAGGCCAAGGGATCTAGCGCATAGCCAATGCGGGTTTCCAGATAGCCAGCGCCAACAGACAGCCAACAGGCATAGCCCATGCGGCTTTCAGGTGGCTTTCAGGGCTAGATACTGTGAGAAGCGCATGGCTTATGCGCAAGAGCGCGGCCGCAAAACCCCCAATCGTAAACCATCGCCATAGTCCAAACGGATACTTAAATGGCGGGTTGGCGACATACGCCTGCCATATTGCTTTGCAATAATTCCAGCCGATTCAGGCAATTTAGTTAATTCTGCCAACTCAGCCAACACGCATCGCAGCCACTTGCCTGCGAGCAGAGCATTAGCCATCGATCAGCCACTCTCTCAAAAACTTAAGGAAAGCTCATGAGCAAGCCCACCAGCAACATCCAGCGCCGCGATTTTTTACGCCGTTCTAGCCAGGGATTAGGCGCGCTATCTGCGGCCTCCTTACTCCCGCTGAGCATACAAAAAGCCCTGGCGATACCGGCCAATTACCGTACCGGCACGATAGAAGATGTAGAACACATCGTGATCCTGATGCAAGAAAATCGCTCTTTTGATCATTATTTCGGCACCCTGCCAGGGGTGCGTGGTTTTGCCGATCCTTTCCCGATACCGCTGGCCAGCGGTCGCTCGGTATGGACCCAGGGTGCTTTGCTACCAATGAGCGTGCGGCCTTTTCATCTGAATACTGAACAAGATTTCTCTTACATGCGGGTCGAGGGCACGCCCCACACCTGGCCAGATGCGCAAAATGCCTGGGATCATGGGCGCATGTCTTTTTGGCCTGTGACGAAAACCAATCACTCTATGGGATATTTTAAAGAGCGCGACATCCCGTTTCAGTTTGCGCTGGCCAATGCGTTTACCTTGTGTGACGCCTACCACTGCTCGTTTATGGGCGGCACCAATACCAACCGCATCTTTCACTGGAGCGGCAGCAACGGCGCGCCCCCGCTCGGTAACGGCCCGGCCGTCGGGAATAGCCACGACAGTCTGGGGGCGGATAATTACGCCGACAGTTACACCTGGCACACTTACCCCGAACGCTTGCAAAGCGCCGGTATCAGCTGGAAAATTTATCAGGATTTAAACGACAATTTCACCGACAATCCGCTGGCAGGATTTAAGACTTACCGCGATGCCGATCGCGATCCAAATCTTGATCCGGATTTAATGGATAAAGCCTTCGGACAACGCGATCTCGATAAACTGCTGGAAGACGTCACCAATAACAGCTTGCCGCAAGTGAGCTGGATCATCGCCACTGCGGCAGGCTCCGAGCATCCGGGGCCATCTAGCCCGGCCCAAGGTGCCGACTACACCGCACGCGTGCTGGAAGCGCTGACCGCCAATCCCGAAGTCTGGAGTAAAACCGTCTTCATCGTCAATTTTGATGAAAACGACGGCTTCTTCGACCACGTGCCAGCCCCTGCCGTACCCTCGTATAGCTTCTGGAGCGAGAACCCCAGCTTGCGCAAGCAAGCCGGCAAATCCAGCGTAGACACCACGGGCGAATACCACCACCACAAGAGTCCACAAGATGACAACGGCTTGCATCTGCACCGGCCGTATGGCTTAGGTGCACGCGTACCTTGCTATGTGATTTCACCCTGGAGTAAGGGCGGCTGGGTCAATTCTCAGGTATTCGACCACACCTCGATTTTGCGATTTATTGCTAAACGTTTTGGCGTAGAAGAACCGAATATCAGCCCTTGGCGCAGCGCCGTTTGCGGTGATTTAAGCTCCGCCTTTAATTTTGCAGAACCGGATGACGCTAGCTTTTTTTCGCAATTTCCACTCACCAAAGAACGCGCCGAACGCGCCCAGGCGCTGCCCGGAAGAAAACTACCGATACTGTTTAGCCGCGGTGATTTACCTCAGCAAGCGAGCGGCATACGGCCATCACGCGCCTTGCCGTATCAGCTCAATTGCCAGGATCAATGCGAGCGTCTAAAACATAGCCTCACGATCGACTTCATCAACCAGGGCGAACAAGCCGCCGTGTTCCATGTCTACGATAAAAAACACCTGTTGCTGATGCCCAGACGCTACACCGTAGCGGCCGGCCAACAACTCAGCGACAGCTGGTATGTCAGCGATTTACTGAAGGGCGAATATGATATCTGGCTACTCGGCCCGAATGGCTTCCATCGCCATTTCAGGGGCAATATCATGCAGGCCAGTGCCAAACCAGAATTGCGCTACGACCCCGCCAACGGTGAAATCGTCTTCCATTTGCACAATAGCGGCAACAGCAATCTGCATTACAAAATCAGCGCCAACGCCTATTTCCCTGGCCAACAGTGGAACGCCACAGTCGCCGCCGGACAGCAACAGCAGATCAGCATCAAGCTCAGCAACAGCGGCAATTGGTATGACTTCACAGTGAGCTGTAGCGAATATCCGACCTACATCCGGCGCTTCGCCGGACGCATGGAAACCGGCCTCGCCACGATCAGCGATCCACGCATGGGAGATCTCACCATAGGCTAAGCAGCTTGCTAGGGTGGGCAGGTTTTTGTGCCCACGCAGAGATGAACCGACAGCTATGCATGGAGGAGTTGCTTTGATGGGCTTAAGCTGATCTGTTGTTAGCCGCCATAAAAACCCAAGAAAATTACATACTCCCCCCATTTTTTAATGAAACGTACGATTCGCCCATATATTCATTGGGCGTTAAAAAACACTAGGGGGAGTATATTTAAGCAGCCCAGCCAGTCGCGTAAGGAAAGACGCAAAAAGGCGATTCTGACTAAACTGGCAGCGTGCCCACATGGCCAGCATTCTGGGCAATAAAAATTGAAATTGATTTCAAATATGTCAATATTATTGATAAAATGAAAGGCAACAGCAATCACGCTTTTCAGGATTTTTTAGTACTCACCGCATTTATAGTACATCGCAGAAAAGCCAAGCTGGACTTGGGTTTTGATAGCTTGCTCTTAAATTGCGACACCCGTCCGTTTCGCCCGTCACGGTGACGGACATTTCTAGTTAAGAGGCAAAAATCATCGATCTCGTTGACGTTCTCAATGCGGCGGAAAACAGTTCTCTTAGATTTCGAGAGCTGAGGTTCTTTGCTGAATCGGTCGAACTGTCGTTGCTTGCATGTTGCGACATGGTGGCGCTTCACGTTGCACGCCAATATGCCGATGGAAGAATGACCTATGATTGCGGGGACTGCATTATGAACTCACTTTTCTTACTTGCCACTTCGCCTGACTTTTGGGCAGTAACCGATGATGAAGTGCCCCCTATCTTATTTGCGGTCTATCAAGCATTTGACGAAGGCGAGTTCCATCATTCAGGTGATGATACGTGCCTAAGTCTCGAGGTTCTGTATACGCAGCCTTTGATTGCAAAAGTCTTGGAACGTAACCATGCCTCTTAACATGACTTTCGAAAGTGACGTGCGAATATGCGTTCTCTTCAAATTTACTGATTGGCGCGCGCGCCTTTCAAATCGGCGTTATACGGTTCGACCATGAATCCAAAGTTGCTAAAAATTAGAAATGAACGCCAATTGGTTTCTGTAATGAATAGCACCAAATGGAAAGAGCTATGTAACGCATTTGAAGTGGAAAACGAAATAAATCCAAATGTGCGCTATAAACGGATTGATTCGAGTGTTATTTATGGTTTTAGTCCAGTGTGGTGGAATGAGATGTTCGACGAAAGTCCGGCAATCGAATGGGTAGATTTTGAACTTGTTAGACGAGAGTTTAGAGGTCATCTAATTTCAGATAAAGAGATCGATATTTCGGAAGAGATTTTTCGTATCATGGCAAGGTTCAATATCCCGTATTCGATAGAGCAATCGTATTTGAGAATTTGGGGTTATCTCAATCAAAATGAGCGGCCAGCCTGGTAGGGGGGGGCAGGTTTTTGTGCCCACGCAGAGATGGACCGACAGCTCTGCATGGAGGATTTGCTTTGATGGGCTTAAGCTGATCTGTTGTTTGAGCCTCACGCGTGGGCACGATGCTGCTGTGCCCACCCGACTTAACAAGACGATCAGTGGGGCGCCAATGTCGATTTTCTCCTTATTAATTTTACGGTGGCGGCAATTCCGGCACCTCAGCGTTGAGGCTCATGGTGATGCCTTTGAATCGCCTAAAATTTTGAAAGCTAAACAAATGAAGAAAAATTTCATTGTCGTCATTACCAGCCTGCTGTTGGTAAATACGCCCGCCCATGCAATCGACGCAAAATACCGTCAGAAGCTTGAACGTTCCGGTTGCACCCAAATGAGCGAGATGCAAGGCTGTGACATCAACAAGAGCAAAGCAGAAAACGCCAAGGCGAACGTCGTCACGGAGACTCCCGCCGCAAGCGCAGTTCAGAGCGCGCAGGCCAATCTGCCACCATATGCCGGCAATTGGGTGGCGGTTGGGCCCACTGGCGCTACTGTGGCGGAGATCCAGATCAACAACCAAGAACAAGTCAAGGTGAACGGCAAGCTAGTGAAAGCCAAACGCAGCGATGGCGCGCTGGTGTTCAAGCAAGGATTCATCACCTACACCATTCAGGGAGATCGCCGCCTCAAGGGTGAAGACTACTGGTACGACTCCGACGCCAAGACCAAGGGTCCCGTCAATGCCAAATAAAGGAATCTTAAGAAGCCAAGGTCGAAATGCCTAAGCTTGCATTCAACACGGATTGTCAACAAGCCTGGTAGGGGGGGCAAGGCCGTATGGCGCATTGGGTAGGGCGTCAATAGCGTAGCGTATTGCGCCGCATGGGATGCTTAAAATGCTGTAATACGCTGCGCTATTACACCCTACAGCGCTGACGGACCTTCCTAGCCATCAACAGACATCTCAGTTTTTCCGGATATCACATGAAAACATCAAGCAGTATTCGTCGCCTTGCCTTGATACTGCCATTGTTATGGCAACTGTCTGCAGTCGCCAACACGAGCAGCTTTGATGCGGCACTTAGGACACATCTTGCAGCGATTGAAAACAGAGATTGGGTCGCTTTTGAGTCGACCTTAACTGAGGCTGATACTTTGACTTTCATCTTACCTAATGGCCGACTTTCGAAGTCCAGCGCAGAGTTCAAGAAATCAACTCAAGCCTGGCTGGCTGATCGGGACTGGTCGTGGTCATATCAAATATTAAGCGCGACATCCAATGCCAGCGCTGGCGTCGCCGTGCTTGATGTTAAATACGCGGACCTGGACGAGGCTGGAGTCGAATACAAGATGCACTACTTGCTCAGCTTGGTATTCAACAAGGAGCGTGGCGGCTGGAGATTAATACACGATCAGAATACGCTCTTATCAAAGTAGCTGCGCCTTGCGTGACTGATCAGATTAAGCTTCAAAGCCGTAAGGCGCATTAAGTGGTGCGCAATACACCGCGCTATTACAATCTACAGCGCTTAAAGCCCACATCAAAAGCCAGCCAAAGAATATACCCCCTATTTTTTCAATAAAACCTGCCATTCGCGCATATATTCATTGGGCAATAGAAAAACACTAGGGGGAGTATCGCAAGTCATCAAGCCTAGGCGCAGATCAAGAAGAAATTAAAACAATTTCAAATTAACTAATTTATTGATAGAATGAAAAGCAATTGCAATAAGGTTTTTTATGGTTTTTTTTAAGCGATTAAATCTTCACTAGGGCTTTGAAAAACCATGCTGCAAGCGCGTTTTGAGCGATTTACCTTAAAACTGTTTCACACTTCCGCTATACCGATCACGGCGACGGATCTATCTCTTAGGCTTTACTTCATGCACGCTTATCGCAAATTGCGCTTCACTCATCTGCTCGCTTTACCCATGGTTAAATCAATGGTCCTGGCATTCGCCCTCGCTCAGCTGCTGTTGCCGTCTGCCGTGGCAACTCCGGTGTACAAGTGCAGCGTCAAAGGGGCTGTGCATTATCAGGAAGGCCCATGCCAGCCGGATAGTCGTAAGCCTCCTACCATTGAAGAGCTCAATGCCGCGCGCCAGAAGCAACTGGGGCAAGAAGCGCAACGCCCTGGCAGCCCAAAGCCGCAGTCCAGTAGCTCGGCCAAGCCTGAGGCCGCAGTGGCTGCGCCAGGCAAGCTGGCCGTTTCAGCGCGATAAAGCACTGCGTATCAGATAGCTGAGCGCATCGACCAGCGCTACCAGCAGCATCATGGCCAGCAAGACGCTGCTGGTTTCGCCCATCTGGAACAGGCCCATGTGGAAGGCCAGCATCTGGCCCAGGCCGCCGGCACCGACCACCCCTAGCACGGCGGCGGCGCGGATATTATTTTCCCAGCGGTACAGGGTGTAACTGAGTAGTTGCGGCAAAACTTGCGGCAAGCTGGCGTACAAAAATATCCGGGTTTCAGAGATGCCACGCAGACGTAGTGCAAAGCCGGGTTCTGGCGGCGCATTTTCTATGGCTTCGGCAAACAGGCGGCCCAACACGCCAGCCGTATGCAGACCTAGCGCCAGAGTCCCGGCAAACGGGCCGAGACCAGCGGCAATCAAGAGTAAGGTAGCCCACACCAGTTCCGGCGTGCTGCGTAGGGCATTCAGCAGCAAACGCGCCGGGCCACGCCAGCGCGCCGGGTCTTGCGCATGCGCCTTGCTGGCCGGTAGTGCCAGCAGCACGCCGAGTATCAGCGCGATGAAGGTACCGAGTGCCGACATCGCCAGAGTTTCTAGGGTCGCCAGCGCTAGCTTGTGCAGAAAAGCGGAGCTGCTTTCGGGATGCATTAGTTCTCCCACAAAGCGTCCCATGCGGCTAATCGCATCCCAGGAGAAAAACTGCGCCCATTGCAGATTGAGGGTAGTAAAGCTGGCCAGCACCAGCAGCGCGACGCCCAAGACTAACCAGCACGACAGACAACGCGCGTTAAACAGCTTGGGCGGCAATTGGGTGGTCGCTGGGGTGCTTGCTTGTTTGGTCGGTGGTGGCTGAGGAGCTTGCATGTTTATGCCAAAATTTTGCGTAAGGCGGCGCTGATGCGGTCGGCCAGCCAGACTAGCGCCATGAACACCAGCAAGATGCTAGCCACTTCCGCGCCATTAAACATCTTCATGGAACTATCCATCAATTGCCCCAGACCGCCAGCGCCGACAAAACCCAGCACTGCGCTGGAGCGTATCGCGCATTCCCAGCGGTACACGGTGTAGCTGGTCAGCTCGGCGGCATTTTGCGGCAGTAGCGCATAGAAAAAAGTTTGCAGGCGACCCGCGCCATTGCGCATCAGGCTGCTGCTGGCATGCGCATCGCTGCTTTCGAGAATATCGGCGTACACCTTGCCCAGCATGCCGCCGTAGGTCAGTGCGATGGCCAGTACGCCCGAGGTCGGCCCCAAGCCCACCACCCGTACAAACACCAGCGCCCAGACCAGCTCAGGAACGCTGCGCAGCACCATCAGGGTCCAGCGCACCAATTGCCGCAGTATGGCCGGTAGCAGCGCCATACGGCCAGTGAGTGCCGACAGCGACAAGACCCGCACCGACAGCAGTGATAAGGGTAGCGCCAGCAGCAGGGCTAGGCTCATACCAGCAGTTGCCATCGCCACGGTGCGCCAGGTTTCCCGCGCCAGTAAGAGTAAAAATTCGGGATCAGACCGTGGCGGAAAAAACGCGCTGATAAAATTCCAGGCCGGTTTCAAGGCATCCGGCTCTAGCAAGATCCAGGGTTTAAATTCGGTCAGGACTAAAGTTGGCCACAACAGCGCCAGACTAGCCAGCGCCCAGAACAGCCGCCCGCGCCAGGCCGGATCACGCAGCGCTGGCTCAGGCATTGCTGAGGTCAACGGCACAACATCACCACTGGTACCGGCGCGCCTGGGAATTGCTCGTCAGTGGGCAGGGCAGGGCCGCTCAGTTCATGCAGTTTTTGCGCATACAGCGCCTGCAAAATTTGTGGGCTGACTTCAGCGGCAGGCAGATCAAAGAACAAGGCACCATCGCGCAAACCGACGATGCGCGGAAAATGCGTCAGCGCCATCTCTACATGATGCAGACTGGCTACCAGTGTTGCGGTGCGCGCACTGGCGGCGGCGGTCAGTGCAACTATGGCCTGCTCGCCGCGCTGCGGATCGAGCGCCGACAGTGGCTCATCGACCAGCAACAGCGTGGCTTCAGACAGCAGCGCACGCGCCAGGCCGACGCGCTGACGTTCGCCGCCTGAGAGTCGGTCGACCCGTTCAAATAATTTATCGCTCAGATCAAAGCTGGCCAGCGCGCGTTCGGCGCGTGGAATGTCTTGCGGATAAAACAGACTGCGCAGACTCGCCCAGATATTTTCATGCGGCAGACGCCCGGCCAGCACCGCCGTCACCACTCTTTGGCGCGGTGGCAAGGGCGGCACCTGTGGTGCTAAAAACAGCTGGCCACGCAGCTTTTGCAAGGCGCTGCGCGAGAGTTGCCAGGGATCGCTATCGTCCAGTTGCAGACTGCCCTGCGATGGCTGTAGCGCACACGCCATCAAATGCAAGAGCGTGGTCTTGCCAGCCCCCGAGGGGCCGATGATGGCAAGCTGTTCGCCAGAGCGCAAACTCAGGCTGAGTTCACGCAAGGCGGGCGCGGCATCCGGCTTGGCGGCCGGATGCCGGCCCGAGACTGCGCGTAAATCTAACTTCATGCTTAGCTTACTTGAGCAAACCAGCGCTATGTGCCGCTTGTTCTATGCCCTTGTAATTTTCAGCTTTGGTAGGGATGAAGCGGGTGGCACGTTGCAACTCTAAAATTTCTTTGCCTTCTGGGCTAGCGCGATCCAGGCTCAAGAAAGCCTTAGTCAATTTTTCGCGTTGTGCCGCTGGCATGTCGGCGTGTACCGTCCAGTTGTAATCATAAAACCCTGGCGTGGTGTAAAACACGCGCACTTTATTCGTGTCGACTTTACCGTCGGCGACAAATTTCTCCCACACCGAAATATTCAAAGCACCAGCATCGACCTTGCCCGCCACTACCGCAGCGATGGTCGCATCATGTGCACCGGAGTAAGCCACGCGTTTAAAATCTTTATCCGGATCGATATTGGCTTGCAGTAAAAAGCTACGTGGCATCAGATGGCCGGAAGTGCTGGACTGCGAACCGAAGCTGACGTTCTTGCCCTTCAGATCAGCCAGCGTTTTGATAGCAGGGTCGCTAGTGATGAAGACCGAGCGAAATTTAGCATCTTCTTCACGCTGCACCAGCGGGATCACCTTGCCGCCCGAGCGCACACTGGCTTGCACAAAAGTAAAACCACCGTACCAGGCCAGATCAACCTGCTTGTTGGCCAGCGCCTCTACCGAGGCGGCGTAGTCAGTCACCGGGGTAAATTCGACCTTCATGCCCAAGGTCTTTTCCAGATATTTGACCAGAGGCGCGGCTTTACGCGCTAGTTCAGTTGGCGATTCATCCGGGATGGCGGTGACTTTAAAGACCGCCTGCGCGTGTAACAGACCAGTAAAACTCAGCAAGCTAAAGCTAAGGGCGGCAGCAAGGGCACGCGTGGCAGACAATTTAAACATGGGATATCCTCAGTGAAAAGGGAATGACGGGGGGCGAATTGTATATTAGACCCGAAATCAACGCCATTTGCACGTGACAGCGCAGACTATTGCGCAGAATTTGCCACAGCTTTGGCCACACATTTATCAAAATTTTTTGCCTATGCCTTACACTGCTGGTTATGAAACAGCCACGCGTACTCATACTCAGCCCGGCCCTGGCCGCGGCGAATAACGGCAATTGGCAGACCGCCTGGCGCTGGTCGCAGATGCTCAGCCCTTACTATCAGACCAAGATCGCGCAAGAATGGGACGGTGAGCCAGCCGAAGTCTTGCTGGCCCTGCATGCGCGCCGTTCGGCCAGCTCGATTGCGCGGTGGGCGCACAGACTAAGCGTTACTGCGGATGCGCCCGGCCTGGGCCTGGTGTTGACCGGCACCGACTTATACCGCGACATACTCAGCGACCCGGCGGCGCAAGCCTCGCTGCGTTACGCGCAAGCACTGGTGGTGTTGCAAGAACGCGGGCCGGATGCCTTGCCGCCAGAGTTGCGCCATAAAGCCCAGGTGATCTTCCAATCGAGTGCCAGCCGCGCCCCGGCACAGAAAACGCCGCAGCACTTACGCGCCCTGATGGTCGGCCATCTGCGCGCCGAAAAATCACCGCAAACCCTGTTCGCCGCTGCCGCGCTACTTGCCGCCCAGTCTGACATTTTCATTGATCATATCGGGGCGGCACTAGAGCCAGAGTTGGGCGCGCAAGCGCAAGCCTGTGCCAGCCAGTATCCGCATTACCGCTGGTTAGGTAGTCAATCGCACAGTCGCACGCTCAGGCATATCCAGCATGCGCATGTCTTGGTACACAGTAGCCGCATCGAGGGCGGCGCGCATGTGGTGCTGGAGGCAGTCTGTAGCGGCACTCCGGTACTGGCCTCACGCATCCCCGGCAATCTCGGCATGCTAGGCGAAAATTACCCAGGCTATTTTGAGCTAGACGATGCCGCCGGACTCGCCGCCTTACTACAACGCTGCCGCCAGGACCAGGAACTGCAGCACGGCTACTATCAAGAAATCGTCCAGGCATGCACGCAACGCGCCCCCTTGTTCAGCCCGGCAGCCGAACAAGCCGCCTTACTAGCGCTGGTACAGGGATTGCTGGCTGGCCGGGCTTGAATTGGCAGGCAGGCGCTGCGATTTTAAATACAAAATAGACGAAGCCCATGACGCCTTACTGGCATAGTGCGTTCACATTTGTAGGGTGCGCCATGCGCACCAATGACTCAAAATCAAAAGCTGGAAATTATTGGCGATTAATGGTGTGCGTGGTGCGCATGGCGCACCCTACGATTTACGCACGCTACGCTTGCTGAAGGGCATTACGCCCGGCAACCAGGCTTTTTGCGTGCTTTAGCGCGCCGAAAAAGGGGACATTCATGTCCTAGCGCCCACGACCGAGTCGATTCCCCGCCACTCCATCAAATTCAACTGCGCCGGTAAGCAAATAGTTTTTAAATCGCACCGTTCCATAATCAAACGGCGTGCACTATCGCTAATTGCTATGTACCTTAAAGGGTCTATTGCATTCGCCATGATTGGGAGTGCAGGTCAAATCTCAACTAACGCAAACAACAAACAAAAAAAGCCACCTTAGAACAGGTGGCTTTTTTACCGAGAAGTATGCTTATGCAGATTTACGACGGAGATATGCTAAAGCAACGAGGCCAAGGCCAAACATTGCGATCGATGTTGGTTCTGGAACATTTTGTTGCGTCGCTGTTTGAAATTTGAAGTTATCCATGTTGAAGAAATGATTGGAGCTCCCTGAGATTGAGAAACGAATTTCATCAAACGCATTGCTATCCGTGACACCGATCATATAGGTGGAGTAGATATCATCGTTTGGCTTGTTAAAATTGTACGTGCCTAAAAGTACGTTGTTGTTATAGACACCTAAAGTGATCACATCTTGCTGCCAATATTCTGCATAGAAACCAACAGAGCTAACTGTGCTGGAGAATTTAGCCCCCCATGTATCAGTGCGGTTAGGTGCATAGTAAGTGTTCGCTGAGGTCGATGAAAAAACGCCATCACCACTTGTCTGTCCAACGATTTGACCACTGAACGTAACGCCATTAGCAGTGTATTGTGTTGATACTAAAGTACCGTCTCCAATCGTATTAAAGTTAACCAAGTTGGACGCAGCATCATATTCTGCTTGGGTGATTTGGGAAGCGTTCGCTGTCATCAAAATAGAGGATAACGCAGCCATTAAAATGATAGAAATAAGTTTGGAATTTTTCATTTATGAGACTTTAAAATAGTGAGATTTAGAAGTTTCAATATAAGCAATTATTATGCCACTCATAGAAATATGTTATAAATCAATAGCTTATCTTTTTTATTGCGTGCGTGTGTAAAATATTTCGACAGTTTTACGCGTGTAATGGCAAGAGCGACCACATGCCTGACAACACCTAACGGTTACAGCCCGTAGGCTGGGTTATTCAGCCCAGCATCCCTTTCCACATCTAGCCGATAATTTCAATTTGCGACTGCTCTTTGTTGCCATGTGCATGCTGGGTTGATGAAGCTTTAACCCAGCCTACCGCGCTGAAGCTGATGAGTTATTACGCAGACTCTTCGATCTGGGAATTACCCGGCAGTCGTTAATGCCAAGCCTCGACAATGCTGCTGCAAGCTATTCGTACGCAAAAGCACTTTTCGATAAATAAGCTTTGTAGTGCAGTTCGTAGGCTGGGCTAGTAAGCCCAGCATCCCTTCCCACATTCAGTCGATAATTTCAATTAGCAGCTGCTCTTTGTTGCCATGTGCATGCTGGGTTGATGAAGCTTTAACCCAGCCTACCGGGTTGTTTGGCTTCAACGTGTCTGGCAAAATTATCTAAGATAGCTTGCCATCCTTGACGTTGTTGTTCCACCAGATGCTCGGTTTCGGCGTCGAAGCTGACGCGTAGCTTGACGCCAAGTTCGTTCTCTATGAATTCGACTACCCCAGTACGGTCGCCGAAGGTATACTCGATTAGCTCGTGAGGCACGATCTTGGTATAGGTACCTGCGAAGTCAAAACCGAAGCTACCGTCTTTGGCCTCCATGCGCGATGAAAACGCCCCACCGGCACGCAAATCGACGCTGGCTTGGGTCGTGTGCCAATCATCAGAAGCCGCATTCCATTGCTTGATGTCGTCCGGCGTGGTGTAAGCGCTCCAGACTTTGGCGATGGGCGCTTTGACGATGGTTTCTACCGAAATTTTCATGGTCTTACTCCTTGTGGTTGACAACTATGTTTGAAAGTAAATGGGTGTGCGGCGTAACTCGTAGGCTGGGCTAGTAAGCCCAGCATTCCTATCCACATTTAGCCGACAATTTTAATTTGCTGCTGCTCTTTGTTGTTGTGTGTTGCGTTGTGCTTAGGAATTGAGATAGTCATGCGGAACCGGTAAACCCTGCGCTTTAAAGAACGATAGTTGATCAAAATATCCCTTCTGATGGCAGATTTTTTCATCCCTAAACTGGAAGAACCCGCAACCTTTCAAACCGAGTGGGTCTCGCCATTGAAGAATCGCAGTATCTCCGCACTCATAGATACGCTCTTCGATACACACCATCTTTGCTCGAGCGAAATCGACCTCAAGCAATTTGCGGATTGCCGAGCGGCCTACCAAAGGTTCAGCAAGAACGGCCTGCTCATTAACAGCGTCTTCCGCGTACATCTCCGCCAAGCCTTGTATGTCTGCTGCATTGAACCTGGCGACCCACTCTCTCATCAATTCTGTCGGTGTCATACGCATTTCTCCTCTTGATAAATCACTAGCTGGTCAGCCCAGTATCCCTATCCACATCTAGCCGACAATTTCAATTTGCCGCTGTTCATTGTGACCATGTTCTTGCTGGGTTGATGAAGCTTTAACCCAGCCGACCGCGCTTTGTTAAGGCCTCTTGCGTGGTTTGCGCGCGCTGTGTATCGCGACGATACCAAGTGATAGTCGCTCGAATTCGACCTCCTCGAAGCCATGGTTTAGCAACTCTTGAGCAAACTGCTCGGCGGATGGGAAGTCGCGAACACCTTGTAATAAGTAGCTGTACGCAGACGCGTCACCACCGCTTGCCAGCCAGCCGAGCGCTGGCATGCAGACGGCCATGTATGTCAGATAGGCGCGATGTAGTAACTTCCAGCGAATATTGGATGCTTCTAAGACGATGAGTCTGCCTCCTGGCGTGAGAACTCGCAGCGCTTCCTGGATTGCTAGGTGGCGGTTGCAGATTTTCAGGCCGAGTGAAATAGAGTATGCGTCGATACTATCTGTCGGTATGGACGGCATGTTCTCGGCATCAAGCAGTCTGAGGCTCAGCGTATCTTGGAAGGAGCGTAGGCGTTGTTCTGCGATTGCGAGCATCTTTGTGCTCACGTCTGATGCGATGACTGTGCGTCCTTGAGTTGAAGCATCGGCTAGTACGCGAAGAATGATGTCGCCGGTTCCGGTCGCGCCATCGAGTAGCGTACGCCACTCTTCATTTGCTATACGCCGTGCGACGCGCCGTTTCCAGAGTCTGTGAATACCAAAGCTAAATACATCGCATAGCTGGTCGTAGCGAGCCGCAATGCGGCCAAAGACATCATCGTTCTGCCATGCGAATTCGGCAGCGTTTTGCTGCGCTGCGGTGTCATCAGTGCTCATTGATAATACTGTTTAATAGCGTAGACCCGCCGCACCGGAACGCAAAAAAATAAGATCCGCGAGCAGCTTGCGGCGGATAAAGTTTGTTCGACTTTAGCGCCAATAGGGCGCTTAGGAATGGAATTGTAAGCGAAACGTTTATTAAATTACTAGCAATTTGACATGCAATCGTGCAAGCGCACGCAAACGATTTCTCAAATCGAAAACCCATCCCGCATATCCCACGCGCCCTACAGGCCGAAATGCTGCCAGCAGGCGCAGCCAGATTGCGTGATCGTTTTTAAATGTGGGCTTGCCGTAAGCTAGGCTTGGCGCAAGCTGCTTATTGGCTACCCAGCAAATACTCGCGAGCTAGCAGGCGGGCGCGGTGTAGGCGGCTTTTGCTGGCGCCTGGGGTTAGTCCTAAATGCTGGGCGATTTCGCCTATGGTGAGTTCTTCAAAATCTCTCAGTAAGATGATCTCTCGATAGTCTTGCGGCAGCGATTCTAGTGCCTGTATCAGTTCTAGTCGCAATTGATCGGTGCTGCGTGTGTTTAGCCAGCTTTCTAGTTTTTCTTCTTCGTAGGGATCGTAGCGCAGCATTTTACGACCGAGCCGGCGGCATTCGCGTGCCACTACTTTAAACAGCCAGCCAGAAAATGCCGCCAGCGCTTGTACCGTGCCGATTTTGCGCGAGAGTATCAGCAGGCTTTCTTGTACCGCATCGTCGACATCGCTGATGGCGCAATGGCGTTGTGCATAGCGGCGTATATCGGGCTGGCATAAGATCAGCACATGATTGAGCGCGCTGGGGTCACCGATCTTGGCGGCAGTGAGTAAGCCGAGATTTTGTTCTGATAATTTCATGCTGTTTTACCCGCATTTTGTAAGCAATTTTGCTGCTGATTTTGCTAGCACTACCGGGGGCAGATGATGCGCCCGGTTGTGCTTATTTTTCTTAGACTTATTGGTCTTTAGTGATGCGGCGTCCGGCCATGGCGCACATAGGGCAAAAGCCGACCAGGCCAGTGAGAGCGAAGCCAACTGCCGAAGCGGCTAGCAACAGCGCGGTGTTGCCACTAAAAAAATAAAAACTCGCTGCCACTGCCAAGGCTGAAGCAATGATACGTGCCAGACGTTCCCACGCGGGTAAATTTTTTGCATATAACATGATGTTTTCCAGTTCCAGGTGATGAGGACATCCCTCACCAACTAAGAGGCGAGTATCTGCAGTTTGGATACGCGCTTGGAAAAATATATTTTTAGGACTTAGGCAATACCGCCCCAGCGTCGTTGCAAGCGCCTAGCCGCAGCAATTTTGCCTAAGTCCTCATTTTCTTAAACCGCGATTTGCGCTTTAAACCGCCTATTTTTCGCTCTGGCCCAAGCTTTAGGCAGCCTGTCGGGTGGTGCTGGCTTGCCCTCACTTGGCGCAGTACAGTGCTAGCCTGATTACAGACTCTGCGAGGAAGCGCATCATGCTGGAAATACGCCAAGTAGTAAAAACCTATGGAAAAAATGCGCCAGCGGTTGACCATGTGAGCTTGTCGCTGACGCAGGGCGTGGTGGGTCTGATCGGCCACAATGGTGCCGGTAAAACCAGCCTGATGCAGATGATCGCGACGCTCACGCGCCCCAGCAGCGGGCAGATCTTGTTTCAGGGCGTCGACATCGTCAAAAACCCGAATGCGATACGCCAACGCCTGGGTTATTTGCCGCAGGATTTTGGCGTGTACGCTAATCTCAGCGCGCTCGAATTTTTGCAGTATTTTGCAGCGCTCAAAGGGGTGCGCAATCCGGCGCGCCTGTTGCAGTTGCTAGAAATGCTGAACCTGCATGAACACGCGCATAAACCGGCATCTACTTTTTCTGGCGGTATGCGGCGTCGCTTAGGCATCGCGCAAGCGTTGATCAATGATCCCGATATTCTGATCGTCGATGAACCCACCGCCGGTCTCGATCCGGAAGAGCGCTTACGGTTTCGCAATTTACTGGCCGAGCTGGGGTTTAAAAAACTGGTGATCATGTCCACCCATATCGTCTCTGATGTGGCGAGTATCGCCAGCGAGTTGGCGATTATGCGTCAGGGCAAATTGATCGCCCATCAAAGCCCGGACGTCTTCCTGCAACAAGCGCGCGGCCAGATCTGGTCGGCACAGGTCGCCCACAGCGATTTTGAGGCGCTCTCTGCCAGGGTCAATGTGTTGCAGGCACAGCGTAGCGGTAGCAGCGTGAATCTACGTATCGCCCATCCGCACAGCCCCTGCGCAGACGCCGCGCTGGCCGAACCTAGTCTGGAAGAAGCCTTGATGGCGCAACGCTACGCCAGCCTGGAGCAAGCCGCATGAAGCTGCATCTACATTTGCATTTACATCTTCTGCTTAGCCTGGTGCAACTAGAACTAAGGCTGCGGCTGCGTCGCCTCAGCACCGTGCTGGTGTTGCTATTGGTAGCGGCTGGTACCTGGGCCATGATACTTGACCCTAAAACCGGGGCCGCAATGATGGTGGTCAATGGCACCCGCACTGCTTACAATAGTGCCGCACTGGCGCTGGGCAGCGCCACCTTAAGCGCCATGCTATTAGGCTTTGTTGGCTTTTATCTGGTGCGCGGCCGGGTGCGCGAAGATCTGCGCCAGGGCCTCGCCAGCGTGATCGCCAGCACGCCAGTCAGCAGCGCCTGGTTTTTACTGGGACGCTGGCTAGGCAATGTCGCCTACCTGAGTCTGATAGGCAGCGTAGTGATGCTGACCATCATGCTCAAGCAAGCGCTAATTGGTGTCGGCGCTATACAGCCGCTGCTGTATCTGCAAAGCTATGCCCTGATGCTGCTGCCGCTGATCTTTTTTTGTAGTAGTTGCGCGCTCTTGTTCGATAGCTTTGTGCCTTTGATGGGTAAGTTCGGTGATCTGTTGTATTTCATCGTCTGGTGCGTGGTCTTGGTGGCGCAAGGCGAGGCGGGCCGCGCCATTAGCACCGATGGATCAGCCATTATGCTGTTCGATTTTTTCGGCATGAGCAGCATCATGCTGATCTTGCTGCATCATTTTGGAACCACCGCGATTGCCTTAGGCGGCGGCCCGTTTAATCCCGCCATGACACCGCTGCTGTTACCCGACGCGCTGTGGTGGTCACTGCCGATTTATTACCGGCTCGCTTGCGGTGCGGTGGCACTGACGCCGCTAGTACCGGCGCTGCTGCTGTTTCACCGCTATTCAGGCGATAAGCTCAAGCCTAGCCTCAGCAACAGCCGCCGTAGCCCTTTGCAGTGGCTCAATCAGGCCTTGCGCCCGCTGGCGGCACTGGCGCGGCCGGTGTTTGCGCTGGCCACGCGCGTGCCAGGCTTGGGCGGCCAACTGATTGCGGAGTTGGCCCTAAGTCTGGCCAGTGCGCCAGCGGCTATCCTAGCCTTACTGTTGATGCCGCTGCTGGCGCTGGCTGCACCCGCCGCCAGTTTGTCTGGCCTCATGCTGGTCGCTACTTTGGTATGGTTATTGTGGATTGCAGATATCGCCAGCCGCGATTATCAGGCCGATACCGAGCACCTGGTACACGCCACCCGCGGCGGCGCGACTAGCCGCTATCTGCGCCATCTGGCGACACCGATCCTACTCGGCTGGCTGTTATTGCTGCCAATTGGCCTGCCCTTGTTCGCCAGCCAGCCGACCAGCCTGCTGGCCTTGCTGGTCGGTATCTGCAGCCTGGCCGCTGCCGCCACTTTGCTGGGGCGCTGCACCGGCAGCGCGCGCAGCTTTCTGGCACTCTCTTTGTTTTGGTTATATGTGGCGATCAATGCGAACGACGTCGCCTGGATAGACCTGCTGGGCTTTAACGGTGCCGCCGATAGCGCATCGATCACGCAGCATGCCCTGATCACGCTGGCGCTGCTAGTGACAGGCTATGCACATACAATCAGGCGGGCTCGCTGAATCAAAGGCGGACATAGAGCTATGGAGTTGACGCTCGCAAAGCAAGCCAGCGCAATAAGTCCGGCTTAAGCGTTCATCCAGGCTAGGCAGGCTGAGTAAATATTTGCCTAGAATCGCAGGAAGGCACTTACATAATCGCCGCGCTCTTTGATCACGGCCTCTAGGGCTTTTTCGTAGCGGGCTCCTAAGTTTGCCGCATCTTTTTTATTGAAAACGGTGTAACCGGGGGTGGCAGGCTCGGGTAGCTCCACAATCCGAATCGCGGCCGCCACGCCTGAGACTTTGGCTTCGTAGCGCAACACGAAGGTATCTGGTGCATAGACCGCGTCCAGACGGCCTAGCATCAATTTTTTAAAATTGCGCACAAACATATCTTGACCACCGCCAACGAGCTCCAGGTTGAGGCCAGCTTGGCGCATGCTGGGCGATAGATACTGCCCTAGAAAAATACCAATTCGCATGCCCTGGAGTGCATCGGCGGATGGCAGCACGGTCACCTTAGAGCTCGCAGCAACAGCCAAACCGGCGCGTGCTTGGTACAGCGATTGGGCTGGGAAAAAATACTTGGCTTCGCGCTCAGGGTTTTTGACGAGCAGCAAAATGGGTAAATCGAGTTCACCAGCATCGAGCATTTTCAGCAGACGCGGCATAGCAAGTTGCTGGAATTGACTGTTGGTGCCCCCATGCGCTGCGCCACTTGGCCGGAACATATCGCTGCGGCACCCGATGCCTTGCCTGCCGCATCCGGCGTAGCATGCGGCGGCAGATCAAAATAACCAACCCGCAAATGCCTGGCCTGAGTGCTGATTGCAGCGATAGTAATGCACGACAGACCCGCAGATAAGCAAGCGCAACAGAGGCGTCCAGAAAGTACGGAAACTAAGCATTTTTCAATCTTATCGGTTTGAAGTGGCAATGTAGACTCAAGCAGCCACCTCGCACAAGCGATTTATGGGACTGCTGGCGCAAGTGCGATCCGCGTGCATCTGAGCGGACTGGCTGAGTTTGAGTGGCATATGGCGTGGCGGTCAGCATTAAAAAATCTGCTTCATAGCAGAGAGGCTTTCGATGCGCGCGGACAAGCATATGGCGTGGCGGTAGCAGAGATCGATGCGCGCTCGTTCGAGGCCAAGGGCGGCAAGGCCAATTATGCCGACGTCAAATGCCGCCCGCACGCCAGCCTCAGGGATCAGCCGCTATACTACGTGGCACAGTGCGCCCGTAGCGGCAAGCTGTGGAGTTGCGGACAGGCAGAACTGGAAACCCTGGTCAAGCTACCAGCGCGTGAACTGGCGATACGCCCCGGCACGCTAGAGCCGAAACTAGCCTACGACGCCATCCAAAAAATCAGCGGCTACGGCTATTTCCAGGGCAAATCGCTAGACGCAGCCTTGCAATCGACCTGCAATATGGGGATGGGCGACAAGCCCGACCTGATAGAAATTTCCTGCAAGCGCTGGGCTATCACGGTGTCGTTCTGGTGCCCGAAGACGCCGCAAAAAACCGCCTGCCCGCGCGTGATTTTTATGGGTGAACGTCCTTGAGCCAAACACGCTGATGCAAGGTAGCCCGACCTTAAGCCCGACCTTAGATCGCAGCCTGGCAGAGCGGGCGTAATGGATACCGCTTTACGAAAATTCAGCAAGCCTAGTGTGCACAGCTTGCACCCACCCGGCAATGCCTAAAAATTCCCCAGCGCAAACACGCCGGCGCCTATGCAGAGCGCGCCGCATATCCTTGGTAGCCTGGCTCCTTCGCCCAGCAAGTGGCCACCGATCAGGGCGGCGAAGAGCATAGACACTTCACGCGCCGGTGCCACATGGCTGAGCGGTGCGCTTTGCATGGCATACAGCACCAGCACGTAAGAGATGGGGCTAATGCCGCCGACGATCAGCGCGTATTTCCATTCGGTGCGCCAGGATGCCAGCGTGGCCTGCTTATCACGCAAGAGTGCCGGCATCAGCAAGCCTACCCGGATAAAATTACCGAAGTAGTCGACCAGTATCGGCGAGATCAGCATCACTTTGACGGCATAACCATCAAGCACCGTATAGCTGGCGATAAAATAAGCCCGTCAACAAGCCGTAAAAAATGCCAGGATGCCTTGCGTACGCGCAGTTGTTGCGCCTGATCGCGACACCTGCTGACCGGGGCCGCGGAATCAGGCCGAACCAAATCAGGCCGAACCAGCCTAAGGTGGCGCCGGCGGCCAGTAGCCATAGCAAGTGCAGTTTGCTGCGCCAGACGATTACGGCGCAGGTGGCGGTGAGTAGCCAGATCGGCCCATCCTGGCTGAGCTGATGATGGGCGCCCGCCATGATCCAGCCGGTAGCCAGCAGCAAGCCGATGACGATAGGCGCCATACCTAGCTTGAAGGCGCGTACTGCGCGCAGTTCGCGGTTTTGGTGGCCCCAGCGCGCCGTTACGTAGGTCAGTGTGGCGCTCGGTAGCAAGATGCCGCCCATGGTGGCCATGACGCCGAGCAGGCCCGCCCAGACGCTGCCGGTATTGAGCCCGACATTCCAGCCCATCAGCGCGACGAACAGCACGTTAGGGCCGGGTGAGGCCTGGGCGATCGCTACCGCGGAATTAAACTGCACTTCGGTCAGCCAGTGTTGCTGATCGACCAGATAGCGGTGCATGTCGGGCAGGGTGGAAATCGCCCCGCCTATCGACAGTAGTGACAGCATCATGTAGTGCAATAACAGATCTAGCCAGTCCTGCCATTGCAGGCTCAGTTGCAGGGTGGTGGCCGCGGCGCTCATGCGGCCAGCTTCCGGTAAGCCAGGGTGCAGGCGGCACCGCCGAGGCAGATCAGGATATACGCCAGCGGCAAGCGCAGCAGCGCCACGCCCAGGAAGCACAGCGCGCTAAACAGCAGGCAGACGCGCCATCCTAAGGGATTGGTTTTCAGGGCTGGTGCCAGTTTGAGCCCGGTGGCGATGATCATGCCGGCGGTCACGGCGCTCATGCCGCGCAAGGCTCCGGCGACTCCGGGGTGAGTGGCGAACTGCGCATACAGCACCGCCAGCATCAGCGCGATGATCAGCGGTACGGTCAGCATACCGGCCAGGGCGGCCAAGGCACCCGGCAGGCCGAAGTAGCGGCTGCCTATCATCATCGACAGATTGACTACGTTAGGGCCGGGCATAATTTGCGCTACCGCCCATTCTTCGACGAATTCTTCCTTGCTTAGCCAGCGCTTTTTTTCTACCAGTTCGCGTTGGACTACCGCCAGTACGCCGCCAAAGCCCTGCAAGGCCAGCAAAGTAAATGAGAAAAATAAATCCGCCAGTGAGCTCGGCTGCGGATGTGGAGTCGCGGGAGCGGGAGTAACGATGGGGGCAGTGGGTGTGGTCGGCATGATGCGCTAGAGTTCAAGGGGGCTCTATAGGCGCCGGGACAGCGCCACATTAGCCTCATTGTAAAACAGCGCGGATAAATTTGCTGGCAGGCTACTGTTGCCTGTAGGAAGCAGTCATTGCGTCGCTCTCCGCTATTATTCTGCTATTACTCGCCTTCACCCTTGTGATGGATGCGGATGCGGGCACGCCATTCGCCCAGTGCGGTTAAGGCGCCTTGAAATTCTTTTTCTATCAGATCCGCCTCGGCTACCGTAATGACGCCATCCATCAATGCATCTGACACCGCCTCGGCTACGCTGCCTACCTGGCTCATGACACGGCAAACGGTTTGCGATAAATCGTCCTTGCTGATCTGCTCGGGCTCCGGCACGCGAAATGCCGCCATGCCATGCCGCCCCAATAAGGCATGCAGCGGCAATAAGGCATCCTTGACGCTGGCCTGGTGGCAATGCTCGATAATCATCGAGACCTCTTCAAACGAGGGGTAATGGGTGTCTATGCCGGGCGCCAATTTGTTACGCAAGACATTCACGGAAATTTCCAGGCGTGCTGCCAAAGCCTCCAGACCACCGGGATAGGCGCGCGCTACCTTGTACAGGGCATCGTGCTGGTTCATGTCTGAGTATTTGCGTGTCATGGTAAGTATCCTTGTTCTCTTTTTTAGCCCAAGCCGGGTCTGATCAATTCATGCACTCCGGTCGAGAGTGGATGAATTGTACAGATTTGATGCCGGTTTAACTATGGGCTCTACGGCAAACCGCTGGCTTAAGTGGTTGGTGCCATGCGTTTGGAGATCAGTTCCAGCCAGCGGTCGGCGCCGCCGGCGTCGCTGACGACCAGGGCGAAGTCGGAGACGGTGCGCGCGGCACGTTCGAGTAACTGGATATCGGCTTCGTGCTGGCGTGCCACATGCGGGTCTTCCAGAAACAAGATGCGGCGGATTTTTTTCTCCAGCACCAGTTCGGCAATTTGCGCATCACCGCCTAGGGGCCCGGACAAAAATGGCTGTACCCAGTGACGACCGGCTTCTTCCCCTTTGATTTTTTGTGCCAGTTGATTCAGCAAGCCGCCGGTGGTGCCGGTGGCATAGCGATGGGCAAACTGATCAAGCAAGGTGAAGTGTTTTTCCGCCAGTGCCAGCATGCGTTCTTTCATCGCATCATGGGCGATCAGCGCGATGCCTTCGCCGGCCAGTGCATAGCCAGGATTCAGCGCTGCGTCAGCTGCGGCACCGGCATTGAAGGCTTCCAGATCCAGCCATTCACGGGCGCTTGCCAGCGTCGATAGAAAGGGTTTTTTATGGATTACGCATTGACGTTTCAAGGCTTGCGCTTCCGGGAAAACCGAGGAAGGGTCGACCGGATCGATCAGGTAAATCACCGCGTCTACCGTGCGTGCCGGATCGTTATCGACTACCCGCGACACCAGTTTCATCAAGCCGCCTTCGCGGCCGTAAGGGAAGCGCTGATGCTTGCCGCAGACTGCCAGCAGATCATGCGCAATGATGGCATCAAGGGTGCGGCCTACCACTATCCATTCCGGCTGCAACTGCGCTATCGAGTGACGTGCACCGCGCAGCAACTGCACCAGGGCGGAATCAGGCGCATCCTGATGCGAGCGATTGGCGATCAGGCCTATCCGTAGCGGGCGCGTGGTGGCCGATGGTGCTGAAGAGTTGGTAGTCATAAGCAAGGTCTCGCATTCTAGGGTGAGTAAAATATCCGCAGGTGTTGCAATAAACCGTTAGTGTTGCCGTTAGCGTGTCAGATGAAAATTGTGGCACCAGTCTATCAATGCCTCGCCCGGCATGGGCTTGGCAAACAGATAGCCCTGGATCTGGTCACAGCCCATCTGCTCCAGCGCGTCCAGGGTGTTTTCCTGCTCAACGCCTTCGGCCACTACCGGCAGCCCGAAATTATGCGCCAGGCCTATGATGCTCTGGACGATCTGCTTGTCCTGGATAGACTCGGTCATGCCATGAATAAACATGCGGTCTATCTTCAGCTCATCAATCGGAAAACGGCGCAAGTACGCCAGTGAAGAATAACCGGTACCGAAGTCATCGATAGACAAATGAAAGCCCAGGTCCTTTAATTCGAACAGCAGGTCGGTGGTGTGTTCAATATCGTTGATCAGCGCGCTTTCGGTAATTTCCAGGCCGATCGCTGCGGCCGGTATGCCCCAGATATCGAGGGCACGCGACAAGATTTTCGGCAATTGCTCATGGCTTAGCAAATGGGCCGACAGATTTACCCATACCAGCATCTCCATGCCGGCATTTTTCCATGCGACCTGTTGCGCCAATACCTGATTGAAGACCCGCATCGTCAGCATTTCTATCAGTCCGCATCGTTCTGCGGTATCAATCAGGATATTGGTCGCTACCGCCAGCGCGTGTTCGGTCGGCCAGCGCACCAGCGCCTCTACCGATACCACGCGTCTGCTGCGTAAATCGACCTTGGGCTGATAGCACATGTTCAGTTGATTGCTGTCCAGCACTTGTTCGAGAGCGGTTTGTAAATCTGCTTGCATGTTGCCATGACCGTGGCGCGCTTCGGCCAGCAAAAATGGATGGTTGTCGCGCCGCGCTTTCTGTTGCGCACTATCAGCTGCACGCAATAAAGACATCGCGCTCTGGCCATGCATCGGCGCGCAGGCTACTCCTATGCAGGGGCTGAAGAAAATCGTATGGGCATCGACTTTTAACGGTTTGCTCAGTGCATTTAGCAGACGGTGTGTGGCCAGTATCGCCAGCGCTTCCGAAGATAATTGAGGCAGGATAAACCAGCATTCATCTTCGCTGACAAATACGAACTGATCCTTGTCGCGCAAAATGTTTTGTACCCGGTCGAAAAAACTCTGGCGCGCTGCCAGCGCGTAGTCAGGATGCATCAAGGCGTGGATGCGGTCGGAGCGGCGCAGCGACAGCACCAGCACGGCCACCGAAGCGGTTGCGCTGGCTGCGCCTACCTCGTCATCGAGTCTTTCGATAAACGCGTCCAGACAGCTTAACTCGGTGTCCTGCAAAGGCCGGGCCGCAGCCGTAGGTGCAGGTATCAGGTCAGAGAGTTGCGGCATCATCAGCTCCGGTAAAAATCACGATAAACTAATCCATAGGCACCGTCCGGCAGTCCGCGTTGGATTTTTACGCGTTCTTTTCCGGCACTGTTTTTTTGTCGCATCAGATCCAGCAATTTGGGTTTTTCCAGCAGGCTCTTGTCGGCACCGGTCAGTATAAGTAGTTTTGGCTCCAGCCTTCTGACCTGATTATGCTCGAGTACCACCGCCACTTCGCCTGAGGACAATTCTATGATGCTGCCGACCGGGAAGATCCCTATCGCCTGCACGAACTCTTCTACCAGCGGTGCATGTAACTGCGTATCGGCCAGCTTGAACAGCTCTTTCATCGCGTCAAACGAGGAGCGCGTAATCCCATAAGGTCGCTCTGAAGTCATGGCGGCAAAGCTGTCGGCAATCGCGGCGATGCGACCGAACAGGCTGATCTCCATGCCAAATAAACCTTGCGGATAGCCGCTGCCGTCCATCCGTTCGTGATGCTCACGGATGCCGCGCAGGATATTTTTGGTCAGCGGCTGGCCCGATTCCAGGATCTTGATGCCCTCATGGACATGGGTTTGCATCAGGGCTTGCTGCTGTTCCGTGTATTTGTCCGGAGTGCTCCACAGCGTCTCCGGCAATTCCAGTTTTCCGATATCGAGTAGCAGGCCGATAAAGCCCAGTTCAGTGAGCTGATGGCGTAAAAAACCGATTTGCCGGCCCAGCGTCATCATATATATACCGCAACCTTCAGCCCGTGAGCGTAGGTGCCGCAATTTTTCGAGCGCATGCGCAGCAGCCACATCAGGGCCGCCGGGTTGGCGATCACGCTCTCGGTCAGCAATTGCAAGGTGGGCCGCACTTCTTCCAATTCTATGCTGCGGTCGTTCCTGATTTCATCCGATAGCTTGCTGAGCAGTTTATCGGCTTTTTCTATGACGGTACGGGCGAAGACAATTTCATCCTGTATCGTCGATTGATCCTGATACACCACCAGACTGACGGTGCTCGATAAATAGTCTGGGGTGCGTTTCCACGGCGGACGGGGGCGAATGTTTTTGCCCCGTACACGAGTCTTGTCTTTTGCGCGTTGCTCGCACCAGTTGTTCCAGTGTTCGAGCAAGTTCAAGCGGGCAAATGCCACATCGCGCGGGTACAGGGTTTGTATCGCCTGGCTAAACTCGGTGGTGGAGGGCGGCGGGAAACGCGATAGCCTGTCGGGCTTTCTTGATTTCGGCGCTAGCCCGGTGTTTGTCGCTGGTCTGCTGTCGTATTGCAGATAGTCGGCTTTTGGGCCGGCTGCACCTTGCCATGGTTTCTTGGCGGCAAACACTGATCTGCGCTGATATTTGGCGGGCTCAAACCATGCCTGTAGCCGCGCTAACCAAGAGGCTTGCACTTGCGGCGCAGGCATCATTACTAGCCGCACCTGGCTGGCATTACTGACTTCAGCTTCCGCCGGCGCTGCTTCGTGCAGCAATTCCCAGGGCAGGTGTAGCAGGGATTGTGGGTCACTGCGACTAGGGTCGATCAGCACTTCCTTGACCAGCGCTTGCAGACTTTGTAAGTCTAGTAGTTCGGTCAGCAGAAAACCTTGCAGCATGAACGAAGTTTGAGTCCAGGGCCGGTCGAGTTCCGAGACAAACATGCCAGCACGCAGATCGTCGATATTAATGCGTAAAGATTGGCATAGTTTTCGTGCATCTGCTCTCACGGCTTAGCTACCTGTGGATAACGGGAATGACCAAATTTGTGATGCGACATAGACCTAATTTCTGCTTGAAAAAAAATGGTGTGGCAAATAAAACCATTATTGTACAGAAGAAAGAAATCTCAGGCACGGGCGACTATCTCGCATGCACTATTCGCAGTGCAAGCGCAGTCCCGCGATAAGGTCGTTGCCGTGTGCGTCAATCGGCTGAGCTGGGATCAAAATCGGGTAGTTCGGTTTCTTGCTGGGCGATCCCGCCGGGCCCTTTGGCTTTTGCCTGGATCAGCGCGGCACTGGCGCGCGCCAGCATTAGCTCAGCGGTATCGCCGGGGGAGTTGGGCGTCAGACCGGTGCAAAAGCTGATGGTTTCTCCGGGGGTAATGCTATTCCAGTCGACCGCAGTGATACAGCTTTGCAGGCGATGGATGGCTTTGAGACTTTGGTCCAGCCAGGTGGTCGGCATCACGATGGCAAATTCCGTGGCGGCGATACGGCCGAAGGAATCTAGGGTACGTAACATACGGCCGGCTTCCAGCGTGACGACTTGCAACACACGCTTGGTAGCGTCCTGGCCGTGCTGTTCCATAATTTCCGGTAAGCGGTCTATGCCGATTACTGCAAAGGTAAATGTATGGCCGGTACGCAGGGAGCGCTCCAGCTCGGATTCTAGTCTGGCAATCAGGGCGCGCCGGTTCAAGGCCCCGGTTAAATGATCATGGGTTGCCAGCGTCTGCAATTGGGATAAAACGGTTTCCAGCATGGGCAAAATTTCTTCGCGCGGACCGCCTTGCTTGAGTTGCGTGATCGCCTGAGTCAGCTGTTGCTGCGCGTAAGGTATGGTTTGCTTGGCATTGCGGGACATGCGGGTCTCCGTTCTATAGTCTGAATGGCGCTAAAATGTCTACTCTACCATTAGGATGTCATTGGGCAAGCTTTCATGCAATTTATTCACGATAATCATCGCGCTTCTCCCCTGCAAGCGCTGCATAGCCGGTTTTTTCCCGGCATAGAGTTGTGGGTCAAGCGCGACGATTTGCTGCATCCCGATGTCTCGGGAAATAAATTCAGGAAGTTGAAGTACCCGCTACTGGCCCTGCGCGATCAGGAGCCGGTTCTGGTGACCATGGGCGGTGCCTGGTCGAATCATTTACACGCCACCGCGCATGCCGCCAAGTTGGCCGGCTATCCGGCGATTGCGCTGGTGCGTGGCCATGATGGCAGTGGCGAAGTGTCGACCGCTACCCTCGATGATTGCCGGCGTTTGGGTATGCAGATCGTATTTGTGGCACGCGAGGCTTACCGGCGCCTGAGGGATGTGCCCGGGGCCTGGCGTGAGCATGTGCCGCAGGTGACCGAACGCCACGTCTGGCTGCCCGAAGGCGGTAGCGCACCGGCTGCCCTGCATGGCGTGGCCGAAGTGATACAGGAGCTCGATTTCATTCCCGCTACCGTGATGGTCGCCTGCGGTACCGGCGCGACATTGGCCGGATTACTGGCGGGTCTGCAGGGTCGCGGGCGGGTGTTGGGGGTGGCGGCGATCAAGAACGGTGCTTACCTGCACACGGAAATCGCCGGTCTATTGCAACAGGCCGGCTATCCGGCATATCTGAACTATGAGTTGCTGACCGATTTTCATCATGGCGGTTATGCCAAGGCGCCGCCGGAGTTGCGCCAATTCTGCTTGGAGTTGAGCGCAGAAACCGGCTTGCCGCTAGAGCCTGTGTACACCGGAAAAATGTTCTACGCGCTGCATAAGCTGGTATTGGCCGGGAAATTTCATCCGGGCGAGCGGGTGGTTGCGCTGCATACCGGCGGTCTGCAAGGAGCCCGCGGTTTTCTTTAAGCTTGCCCTGATACTGCCGGTGGGTATCGGTGAAAAATGTCGTATCAGGCATATCGGACCGGCGCATTTTAAAATACTCCTATAGTTAACCAAAATCAGCAGACTTGGTAGAGGATACTTTCCATAGAACAAATTTGGCTCGGCGGCAATAATCGCTGTATTATTTCGCTACAAAATTTGTATAAACAAATCCTCTTCCGACGTTCCATAACCCGAGGCGACAGCGTACTAGCGATGGAGATATTCGTTAACAATGACGAAGTAGCGCAGTGGGAGGCTGAGTTGCCCGGCCTGCGCCAGCGTGCCCGTCTGAATCTGCTGGTGATTCTGGCATGGCATCAGCGTCAGCGCGATACCATGCGTGCCCTGAGCTTGGCTGACGAGGCCGAGCTGCTGATGCCTGGCATCTCACCGGCTGAGTTGCCGGAGGATGAGAAATCCTTGTTCCGCGCCCGGTTGTTGCTGGTGCGCGCAGAGGCCCGATGGCTATATTCGGAGTTGGGTAAGGCGCAGGAAATGGCCACCTCGGCATTGCGTGAATTTGAGCGATTCGGCGCTAGTGAAGCGCATCTGGGCTGTCTTGACGCTCACTATTTACTCGCTTTGCTGAGCCTGCATCAAGGCGAGGTAGGCATCGTAGAGCGTGAACTGGAGCAGGCCGCCGAACTGGCACAGCTTTGTCAGGATACCACCCGCGAAACCATCATCGAGGCCTTTCAGGGAATACAAACTGCTTACCATGATTTGCCGCTGGCGATAGAGCGCTGGCAATTGCATTTTCAGACCGAAGCGAATAATTTTACGCCGGCCATTGCCGCCAGTGCCAATGAGTTTTTAGCGTATAGCGCTTCGTTTTCCGGTAACTTTGGGCAAGCCGGCGCGTATGGCATACAGGCTTATGATTTTGCCCTGCAAAGCGGTCAGGTACGCCGGGCGATCAGTATCGCCAGTAATATCGGTGACTCCTTCAATAGCCTCAATGATCATCAGTCGGCGCTGCAATGGATGCAGCTTAGCCTGGATCTGGCCAGATCAATGGCCTGGCCTGCCAGCATAGGCAATTGCCTGACCCAGATGGCGGAAACCCTGAGGCGACTGGGGCGCCTGGATACCGCCAAAGACATGCTGAACGAAGCGCTTCCCCTAGTGGCGTCGATGCCCGATTCGCGTTGGCACCTGATGGCGCTAAGGTATTTGGGGGATTTGCTGCTGGATCAGGGTGAACACTTTGCCGCACTGGATTGTTTCTCTGAATTGCAGCAGGGCGCCGATCGTAAGCGTCAGCAGGATTTTCGGATTGGTGCGCGTCGCGGCCGGGCTCATGCGCTATCGTTTTTGGGGCGGCCGCAGGAAGCCTTGGCCGTGGCAAACGAGGCTTTGCAACTGGTGACGGAAAGCCGCGACAACTATAGGAAAATTGATATATTGCGGGTGTTGGCATCGATACATAACCGGCATAATCTGGCCATGTCACCAGATACGCCGCTGGACACAGATGCTGCCAGCGCGGCACTGCATTATTTGCAGCAGGCATTAGAAATTGCCGGCGGCATCAGCGGCTACACCATATCCGGAGAGTTACTGGAAGAAATCGCCGATGCGCAAGCGGCTAGCGGCAATTATCAAAGAGCGTTCAGGCTGAGCCGGCGGGCGATCGCTGCGCGTGAAAAAATCCACACGCAAGAGGCCGCTAACCGCGCCACGGCGGTGCAGCTGAGCCACCATACCGAGCGTATGCGGGCCGAGAGCGAGTATTTGCGTCAACTTGCCAATGCCGAAGCGGAGCGCGCCGAAGTATTGCAAAAATCCAGTGCCATTCTGACCTTGCTCGGTGATATCGGTCAGGAAATTACCGCCAGCCTTGATGCCGATGCTGTATTTCAGACGATTAACCGGCACGTGCAGGGCTTGTTGCATGTCACCGCATTTGTGATTTATTTGACGGACGCTGACCAGCAGAGCATGACTTCGGCGTTTGGCATGGAAAATGGCGAACCGATAGAGCCCGATACCATCCTGATGTCCGACACCGGGGCCAGGTCCGTGCAATGTATCGTGCGGCGTAGTGAGATTTTGACTGAATTTGCCCCTGACGATGAAATTCCTAGCCTGATCCCCGGCACCGAACGGGTCTTGAGCATGCTGTTCGCGCCTCTGATCATTGCCGATAAAGTGCTGGGTGTAATGACCATACAGTCTTCACGCGAGCATGCTTACGGTGCCACTGAAATCATGATCTTTCGCTCGCTGTGCGCCTATGGCGCGATCGCCTTGAGCAACGCCGATGCCTATCTGCGTCTCAAGGAAACCCAGGCTTATCTGGTGGCACAGGAAAAACTGGCGGCACTGGGAGCCTTGGTTGCTGGTGTGGCACACGAGCTCAATACACCTATCGGTAATTGCCTGTTGGTGGCTAGTACGGTGCAAGACAATAGCCGGAACATGATCAGTAAGCTGGCCGGGCAAAATCTGCGGCGCTCGGAGTTGAGCGCTTACTTTGATGAAGTGAAAATGTCGGCTGAGATCATGATGCGTGGCCTCGGTAGTGCCGCGACCCTGATCAGTAGTTTTAAGCAGGTGGCGGTAGACCGCACTTCGGAGCAGCGCCGCAATTTTGATTTGTTACAGGTGTTGCAGGAAATTATCGCGACCTTAAACATTCGCATCGGTCATGCCGGTCATACGATTGGCCTGGATGTCGAACCCGGTATTGTGATGGATAGCTACCCTGGCTCACTTGGGCAGGTGATTAACAACCTGATCGAGAATGCGATACTGCATGCGTTTGACTCGGGTCAGAACGGCCAGATGCAGATCAAGGTGGCAGCGCTCGACGGCAAACGGGTAGTGCTGCAGTTTTCCGATAACGGCAGTGGCATTCCGCAAGAGAATTTACAGCGTATCTTTGACCCGTTCTTTACCACCAAACTCGGGCAGGGTGGCAGCGGATTGGGCTTGAATATCTGCTATAACATCGTGACCTCTATCCTGCACGGACAAATCAGCGTCAGCAGCATCATTGATAACGGCACCACTTTTACCCTTGATTTACCTTTGATGGTGTGAACCCTTGCATGGAACATCGTGATGGTAGCCGATGGTAGCTGATGCTGGCATCAAGCCGTATTAAAAGCGATGTTCGTCGACCAGATGCTTATGAAAGCTGTATTTGCTGCCGCCTTGCAGCACATCGACCAGTTTTTTCGGATTGGCGGCTGAAATAAAGATATCGGCAATCCCATCCTTGACCCGGAATTTAGTCGCAGGGCTGAGAATGTTGTTCGCTTTTATCGTCAGATGGCGGATGATCTTTGCTTTTTCGCTGCAAATCAAGAAATGATTGTCTTTCCGGAAGTTTGCCAGCGGAATATTTAACCACCAACCTTCGTCATTGACATAGCGCACCACATTTGAAAACTGGGTATTGCTGTCGTTGAGGAGATTGCTACGCATCGATTCATTGGCGATTTGTATGGCTTCGGCTTTATTCATCTTATTCTTTTCTTAATGCATAGGTTCGTGACGCTCGGAAAAGTTTTCAGGGAGCGCCGATTCAAGCTGCCATTGTATAGCCAAGATCGCAAAACGCCCTTAAAAATGCCCTTAAAAGCGCATTTCACTCCCTATATTTCCTATGTGAGTGTAAACTACGCGCTATATATCCTGTCGCATCCTGCGATTTGAGCGAATCTGTGAGTGTCGCCATGTCTGAAACCAATCCCTTATTTACCGATCTTAATCTCAGCGAGCCGCTAATCCGCGCCCTGAAAGATGTCGGTTACGAATCCCCTTCGCCTATCCAGGCGGCCACTATTCCAGTTTTGCTGGAAAACCGTGACGTGCTCGGTCAGGCGCAAACCGGTACCGGTAAAACCGCTGCGTTTGCCCTGCCGATTTTGTCGCGTATCGATATCCGCCAAACTGCACCGCAAGCCTTGGTGCTGGCGCCTACGCGCGAACTGGCAATCCAGGTCGCAGAAGCTTTCCAGACTTATGCCAAGCATATTCCTGGTTTCCACGTCTTGCCGATTTACGGCGGCCAGAGCTACGGCCCGCAATTGTCGGCCTTGCGCCGTGGCGTGCATGTGGTAGTCGGTACGCCAGGTCGCGTGATTGACCATCTGGACAAAGGTTCGCTCGATTTGTCCAAGCTGAAAACGCTGGTACTGGACGAAGCCGATGAAATGCTGCGCATGGGTTTTATCGATGACGTAGAACGCATCCTGAAAGACACGCCGGAAACCCGTCAGGTTGCCTTGTTCTCGGCCACCATGCCGTCCGCCATCAAGCGCATTGCCCAGACTTACCTGAACAAGCCGGCCGAGATTACCGTTGCCGCCAAAACCGGTACTGCCGACAATATCCGCCAGCGTTACTGGTTGGTGTCCGGCATGCACAAGCTTGATGCCCTGACACGTATTCTGGAAGCCGAAACTTTTGACGGCATGATCATTTTTGCCCGTACCAAGTTGGGTACCGAAGAGCTGGCCGGCAAACTGTCGGCAAGAGGCTTCTCGGTAGCGGCGATTAACGGCGACATCCAGCAGCAGCAGCGCGAGCGCACCATTCAGCAACTGAAAGACGGCAAGATCGATATCCTGGTCGCTACCGATGTGGCCGCCCGTGGTCTGGATGTGGAACGCATCAGCCATGTGGTCAACTACGATGTGCCGCATGATCCGGAAAGCTATACCCATCGTATCGGCCGTACCGGCCGTGCCGGCCGTAGCGGCGAAGCGATTTTGTTTATCACCCCGCGCGAAAAAAATCTGCTGAAAGCCATTGAACGCGCTACCCGTCAGCCAATTTCCCCATTGGAATTGCCGACCATACAAGCCGTCAATGACGTGCGTATCGCGCGCTTTAAGGATCAGATTACCGAGACTCTGGCGCAAGGCGAACTCGAACAGTTCCTGGCGATCATAGAAGATTATGAGCGCGAAAAAAATGTGCCGGCTTTTGAAATCGCTGCCGCATTGGCGAAAATGGCGCGTGGCTCTGAGCCTTTGCTGCTCGACAAAAACAAGCGTGAAGTGAAGAGCGACGATAGCTGGCGCGATGAGCAACCGGCACGCAATACCCGCACCGAGCGCGGCGACCGCCCTGCCCGTGGCGAGCGCAGCGACAGGTTTGATCGTGGTGACCGTCCTGAGCGCGAAGAGCGCGGTCAGCGTCGTGAGCATAGCCCGCGTACCGCTGAGCCTGGCATGCGCACTTTCCGCATCGCCGTAGGGCATGAGCATGGCGTCAAACCTGGCAATATCGTCGGCGCAATCGCCAACGAAGCCAATATCGACTCGAAGTTTATCGGTCGCATCGATATCTACGACGACTACACGGTACTCGATTTGCCAGACAGTCTGCCGCAAGACATGATGGAGCACCTGAAATCGGTACGCGTTGCCGGTCAGGCTCTGAATATCCGTGCCGATGGCGCGAGTGGTTCCGCACCGGCGGCCGCGAGTTTCAGCAAAGCGCCTGCGGCACCGGCGAGCAAGCTGAGCAAGGTAGTGGAGCGTGCTACGCGTTTCCCGGGCGAAGAAGAAGCGCCGGCCAAGTCTGAGAAAAAACGTTTGGAAAATAAAGGCAAAGTACAGATCCCTATGCTCAGTTATCGCATAGAAGTCGGCCGCGAACACGCCGTTACACCGAGCAATATCGTTGGTGCGATTGCTAACGAAGCCGGTCTGGAAGCCAAGCATATCGGTAAGATCGCTATTTTTGATGACTACACGACGCTGGAACTGCCTGATGGCATGCCGCCGGAAGTGCTGACACACCTGAAAGGCGTGTGGGTTGCGAATCGTCAGTTGAAGATCAGCCCGGTAGCGCCAGGCAGTATCAATACCGATAAGCCTGCCAAGTTCTCCGCTGCACCTTCCGCCTTTGGCGAAAGAAAAGCGGGCGGTGATCGTCGTGTGCAGGAAAAATCGGCACCGCACGCCAAGAAAGACAGCGTAAAACGTCCGTTCAAGGCCGATGGCGCTGGCAGCAAGCCACCGCGCAAGACCTTTAAGCCAGGTTAATATTGGTTTAATACCAGCGTTTGAGTAAATAAAAAGCCCCGTCAGAGCAATCTGACGGGGCTTTCTTATGGGTGCCGCGAATACGCTGTTACTTTCTTACTTATTTACTTCTTGGCAGTTTCTGCCGCTACAGACGCTGGCGCTGCTGTCGCATCCGCTGGTGCAGCCACTGCAGGTGCCGCGGTGATTTCTATCTTGGCCTTGGCTTTCAGATCATCCAGCATCTTCTTCAGATTTTGCTGTTGCACTTGCTGGGCCAGACGTGGCTTGACTTGTTCCAGAGTAGGAACAGGATTGGCGCGCGTGTCTTCCAGCATGATCACGTGGTAACCAAACTGTGATTTGACCGGCTCAGCGGTAAACTTGCCGTTTTCCAGTTTGGCGACTGCCGCACCGAATTCAGGGACCATGCCGCGTGGGTCAAACCAGCCCAGATCGCCGCCTTTGTCTTTCGAGCCAGGATCTTTGGATTTGGCTTTTGCCAAGCCTTCAAACGCTTTCGGGTCTTTGTTCAGCTTGGCGATGATGTCTTTGGCATCGGCTTCTTTTTCAACCAGGATATGGCGTGCCTTGTATTGATTGCCGGCAGCCTGAGTCTTGATTTTCTCGTATTCGGTAGTGAGCATCTCGTCGGTGACGGTGTTGCTCTTCATGTAGTCTTGCACAAATGCATCAGCCAATACCGATTGCTTGATCATTTCCAGTTGATCGGCAACTTCAGGCGTTTTTTCCAGGCCTTTTTTCGCCGCTTCCTGCGCGACCAGCAATTGCATCGCCAGGTTGTCGATGATCATCTTGCGCGACTCCGCATTGTCCGGCATACCTTGTGCGGCTTGCTGTTTCAAGATCAGCTCGACTTGTTTCTGGCTGATGGCGGTGCCATTGACAGTGGCGGCGACGGTGTTAGCGGAAGCTGAAGCAGAGGCGCTGGCAGCGGTTTTGGAGTGGAAGCGCCACCCAACATGGAAGGCTTACCTTTAGACATCCACTCGCCAAAGACCCAGGAAACCGTCGCTGCAGCGGTGGCCAGCAGGGTATTGATGAAAGCCAAACCAGCGATATCACCCGCCTCGAGCGCAGAACCGGCATTGAAACCAAACCAGCCCACCCATAACAACGACGCACCTATCATCGTCATCGTCAAGGAGTGAGGAGCCATCGCTTCTCTGCCGTAACCGACGCGCTTACCAATCAGGAAAGCACCGACCAGACCAGCGACCGCCGCATTGATGTGGACCACAGTACCGCCGGCGAAATCGAGCGCACCTTTTTGGAACAGGAAGCCCGCTTTTGCCGTTTCAGTGGCCAGGGTAGCGGCATCCTTGATCGCATCAGGACCAGTCCAGAACCACACCATATGAGCGATAGGCAGGTAGCTGAAAGTGAACCACAACACCACGAATAATAAAACAGCGGTGAACTTGGCACGTTCGGCAAAAGCGCCGATGATCAGACCACAGGTAATGGCAGCGAAAGTAGCCTGGAACGCGACATACACAAACTCAGGAATCACGACACCTTTACTAAACGTTGCCGCGGTGCTGAAACTGGCCTTGGCCGGATCCCAGATGCCGTTAAGCATCAGGCGATCAAACGAGCCTATGAATCTGCCACCTTCGGTGAATGCCAATGAGTAGCCGTAAATGCACCACAAAACGATAATCACGGCGAAAATCATGAACACCTGCATCAATATCGACAACATGTTCTTGGAGCGCACCAGACCGCCGTAAAACAAGGCCAAGCCAGGGATAGTCATCAAGATCACCAGCAACGTGGAAACCATCATCCACGCCGTATCACCTTTATTGGGCACCGCTGCCGGTGCGGCCACCGCAGATGCGGCAGCGGCCTCTACAGTAGCAGGAAGCGCTGCAGCAGGAGCGACAACGGCAGACGCTGCGTCCGCTACCTGAGCTGCAACTGGTGCAGCTGCGGCAACCGATGCCGCTACCTCATCAGCCGCCATGGCGGAAGAAAACAGGCCAGCCGACAACAACAAGGCACCAGCCGCAAGTACATTAGTGAGTAATTTTTTCATGGAATATCCCTGGATGCCGGTTAAAGAGCGTCGTTGCCGGTTTCACCGGTACGGATACGTACAACTTGTTCAAGCGAATAGACAAAAATCTTACCATCGCCGATCTTGCCGGTACGTGCCGATGTTTCTATCGCCTCAATCGCGCGGTCGACAATTGCATCGTCGACTGCCGCTTCGATTTTTGTCTTAGGCAGAAAATCGACGACGTATTCAGCACCACGATACAGTTCAGTATGACCTTTTTGACGGCCAAAACCTTTTACTTCAGTGACAGTAATGCCTTGCACGCCTATCGCAGACAGCGCTTCACGCACCTCGTCGAGCTTAAACGGTTTGATAATTGCTGTAATCAGTTTCATGTTATTTGCCTCGTTTAGAATGTTTTAGCCGCAGACAAAACTACGCTTGTCTTACCGGTAAATTTACCTTCAGGAGTGATGTACAAATTCTCATTGGCATTGGTACCAATCACGGCCAAACCGACATTAACGCCAAAAAATTCCTTATTTACGCCGACCTTCCAGTCGTCATAGGCCACGGCACTATTGTTCTTGACCGATTGATGACCGTAGTGCAAACCCAGGGTATAACCCGGCATCACTTCAAAATTCGCACCCAGATCAAGATAGCCACTATTTTTACTGTTATCGAAGCCAAACAGATTCGTCACGGACTGCGAATATTTCAGATAGGCAGGACCGTATCCAATTTGCCCGTAAACTTCAGTGGTGTTGGCATCAACTGCTAAACCATTCGATGGATAAACATAGCTAAGTACGCCAATGTCGTAAGACACCCCCTTAACGATCTCGCCCTTTTTACCGGCGTAGATATCCATTTCCAGATTGCCTTTACCGCCAGCGTCTTTTACCCATTTAATACTGGACATCCAGGTACCGGCATAAAAACCGCTAGGATTGTGCGCATAATCGGCACCGCCTTGCATCGCAGGGTCGAGGCGGGATTGTGAAAGACCGCGGTAGCGGTAATCACTAACCGCACCAAGATTAAAACTTAATTCATGATCAGGCTTAACATCTTCTGCATGAACAAGATTGCCAGTGAAAGTTGCTGCAATCGCTGCAGCGATCAGTAATTTTTTCATTGCGCTTCCCTCTTTGGTTGAATAACAAATTAAAAGATTTTCGTACGATTTTTCTTGCTGTTTTTTTTACTCTTAATGAGCTATAAGCAGGAGTCGTGCCAAGTGCTATATCCATGACTTCTTGATGTAGTCATGGAATATGCTTTGCCAGAGGGAAAATTCGATAGGCTAGGATAAAAATCTGTCAGATCCTCAGTCATGATGCGTTATGATTGTTATCTTAAAACGAGATAAAAAGATCGTAAAATACTGCTTAAAGAATAGGCGCACCAATTTAACGCACCAGTTTAAAGCACCAGTTTAAGGCAACTCAATTTCCTCCCTACGTCAACTTGCACCAAGAACGTGCAGATGCAGGTGAAGGCAAAAAATAATCACTAAAAAAGGAAGATCATGAATAAGCAGAATTTTTTTTCGGACGTACAAAGTAAAATCAACCATGCCCTGGAAAACTCTCCCGCCAAAGACATAGAGAAAAACGTCAAGGCAATGATGAGCCAGGGTTTCTCTAAACTGGATCTGGTCACCAGGGAAGAATTCGATATTCAGGCACAAGTATTGGCGAAGACACGTGCCAAGTTAGAGGCGCTGGAAGAACGCGTCGCCCAACTGGAAGCGAAGTAAGTCAATTAAACTGCGTTAAACTGCGAGACGCCCATGGCACTGGCCGTTTTAAAAAGCCGCGCCCTCAATGGCATGGACGCGCCAGAGGTGACCGTTGAGGTTCATTTAGCCAACGGTCTCCCTAGTTTTACCATCGTCGGTTTACCAGAAACCGAAGTCAAGGAATCCAAAGACCGGGTCAGGGCGGCATTACAGAATGCACGCTTTGATTTTCCGGCGCAACGCATTACGGTAAATCTGGCACCGGCAGATTTACCTAAAGAATCCGGACGCTTTGATTTGCCGATCGCACTCGGGATCTTGGCGGCCTCCGGGCAAATTCCTGCCGATACGCTGGACCAGTACGAATTTGCCGGTGAACTCTCCTTATCGGGCGAATTACGCCCCATACGCGGGGCGCTGGCGATGACTTTTGCGATATGCCGAAGCGCAGAAAAATCTGCAAAAAAACAAGCATCCTTTATCCTGCCGCGGGCGAATGCGGATGAAGCGGCGCTCGCCACCGATGCCATGATTTACCCCGCTGATTCGCTACTACGAGTATGCACCCACTTCGCGGCTAACGACCAAGAATCAAAGCTACAGCGGCACATCAACCATGCCAAGACAGTGCGTCGCGACTACCCGGACTTCGCCGAAGTGAAAGGCCAGTTACAGGCAAAACGAGCGCTGGAAGTGGCGGCGGCCGGTTCACATAGCGTTTTGATGGTGGGACCGCCCGGCACCGGAAAATCGATGCTGGCAGCACGTTTCCCGGGAATTTTGCCGGACATGACCAATCAGGAAGCACTGGAATCGGCCGCAGTGCAATCGCTGACCGGTGGCTTTTCTATCGACAAATGGAAAATCCGCCCATACCGGGCACCGCATCATACGGCCTCCGCGGTTGCCCTGGTTGGCGGCGGTGGCACCCCGCGTCCCGGAGAAATCTCACTGGCCCATCGCGGAGTATTATTCCTCGACGAATTGCCCGAGTTCGACCGCAAGGTGCTTGAGGTTCTGCGCGAACCCTTGGAATCGGGAAACATCACGATTTCCCGGGCTGCCAAACAAGCCGATTTCCCGGCCAGATTTCAGCTGATTGCAGCAATGAATCCCTGCCCGTGCGGATACCTTGGCCATAGCAACGGTAAATGCCGCTGCACACCCGATCTGATCGCGCGCTATCAGAATAAAATTTCCGGCCCTCTGCTTGATCGCATAGACATGCAAATTCAGGTAGGGGCATTGGCGCATGAGGATTTACTCAAACAGGCCACTGGCGAACCCAGTGCCAGTATTCACCAGCGTGTCGAGCAAGCGTTTGAGCGCCAGTTACATCGTCAGACGAAAGCGAATAACCTGCTGTCGACCGCGGAAATCGATCTCTATTGCCAGCCAGATAGCACTGCCGGACAGTTATTGCGTAATGCCATGCTCAAGCTAAACTGGTCAGCGCGCGCTTACCATAGGGTATTGAAAGTGGCACGTACGATAGCCGATTTGGCAGGCGCAGTCCAAATTGCCCAGCCCCATGTGGCGGAAGCCATACAGTACCGGCGCGCCTTGCGCGAACATTGATAGCGCGCTGAAAAATCAAATGGCTTAAACCATTTTTTGTGCAAGTCACGTGCAAGAAGCGATGTACTTTCAACGCGGATTCATTGCACATTCGACGATAGTTAATAGCGCATTAAGTAAACTCAATACACTTAACCGCTTACTATAATCCAATTAAATAGCAAGTGCCGCCCTTGTATGAATAACTCACAATTTTTCGCAAATTTGTTGGTTTATATCTGCTGTTATCCAGATTTTTTTTCCAAAAGTTGATACAGGAATACACTAAATCAACAGGTCTTAGCGGACGAGCGAAAATCAGTCCTGCGCGCATCTCCGTCAATAAACATCCCTGTGTGCTGCCTGGGTAAGAAGTGTTCAAGTCTTTTTAGAGTATGCAATCGTTTTTTTTGAAGTGTGCGATCCGTTTTTGCTCAGGCCTTAAGAATTACAATAGAAAAACTTTTTCTGGAGAAACTATGAAAGTGAAACCTTTACTCGCAATGCTGGCTCTGCCTTTGGCAATCTCTTCCGCTTATGCCGATGAGATAAGCAGCGCTCCTACAATTACCGTCAGTGGCTTTGGTACTGCGGCCTATACGCTTAGCAACACCGAAGATGCAGAATTTGCTCGCCCTAACCAACTAAATGGCGTTAAAAAAGACGCTAAATCAGGCCCGGATTCGAATTTTGGGATACAGGCAACCGCTAAATTTAATGACATGTTTTCCGTAACTGGCCAAGGTCTGGTGCGTAAAGTCGTGGTAGATGAATTTGTCGGTGAAATAGCATGGGCATTTGCGAAAGCCAAGGTTTCAGATAACGTCAGTTTTCGCTTGGGACGTATAGGTTTACCGGTTTATATGATTTCTGATGTCCGCAATGTTGGCTATGCCAATACCATGATACGTCCACCGGTAGAGATGTATTCGCAAGTTCCGCTAGAGCACGTCGATGGCGCAGATGTCGTCTACCAAAATTCATTTGGTGACACTACCTTCACGGCACAATTGGCCCTAGGTACCACTTCGGAAAAAAACAAAGGTGGCTATACAGTTGAAGCTGGGAAACTGTCCAGTATTAACTTGGTCGCTGAACACGGCCCTTTCACTTTCCGTTTCGGTCGTACTGATACCACAATTAATATCGAGGATTCTGCGAATATAATTAAGGTGGCAGGAGGTTTGCGCAAGTATGGAGCTAACCCGGCACTAAATGCTGCATATGGCTTGAATGCAGCAGCGAACAGCATAGAAGTGAAAGACACCAAGGCTTCGTTCACTTCCGTAGGTATGGTGATGGATTGGAAGAATATTGTGGTTCAAGCCGAGTTCGGCAAACGAGCTAGCGATAGCTTATCCATTGCAGATACTTCGTCTTGGTACACCATGTTTGGCTATCGCATAGGTAAATTCTTACCTTACTATAATTACGGTTCATCCAAACAGGATAGTCCTAGATCAATCGCTAGCTTAACGACTAACCCTTTGAATCCACTGTACCCACTCACCGTTGGCGCAAACGCTTTAGCGTCGCAAGCTGCGATCCAAACCAGCAACAGCATAGGTCTGCGTTGGGATTTCTATAAATCGGCAGCGCTCAAGGTGCAGATGGACAGATTCTCGCCAGAACAAGGCCCAGGCACTTTCGTAAATGCCAAGCCAACCTTCAAAGGCCCTGTCAATGTGTATGCCGTCGCTATAGATTTCGTATTTTAAGGAGGCCTAGATGAAAAAACTTACTCAAGCAATTTTATTGGCCGCCACTTTGGTTACGGCTGCGATTCCGGCATTGGCTGAAGTTGTGATCGTGGTCAATCCTGCTAATGCCGCGACGCGCATGACAGCGGAACAAGCATCCCAGTTTTTCCTCGGAAAATCGACCATGTTCACGCCTGTTGACCAAGCGGAAAGTTCGGCTATCCGTGCTGAATTTTACAAAAAAATCGCAGACAAGGAACCATCTCAAGTCAAGGCAATCTGGTCAAAACTGGTATTTACCGGCAAAGGTTCTTTACCAAAAGAATACAACTCTAACGCTGACGTGAAAAAAGCGATTGCCGCTGATCCTAACGGCATCGGCTACATCGAAAAATCTGCGGTAGATGCAAGCGTAAAAGTGGTTGCTACATTGCCGTAAAAATTAGCGCAAGCCGGGAGTGGCATTTGCCTTTCCCGGTTTTCTCTATAACAACTAGTCTGATAAGGATCAATGATGAGTATTAAACGAAGAATTTGGGCTTTACCTTTGGTTTCCACTGTCATTTTCGGTATCGGATTAGCTGTGAGCGTGTACTTTTCTACCACCGCGATCAACTCTATCCAGACCACGGAAAGCGTAGACTATCCGGTCTTAGACAAAACGAAAACATTACAAAATGATGTTCAAGGTTTTGTCGATGCACTCAAGCAAGCGGTAGGTGAAGGTGACAAAAAAGCCATTGATGGCCTTGCTGAAAATGCCAAGAAAGTTCATGAAAAATTCACCCAGTTAGGCTCCATTCCGGGGCAAAAAGAGCTCGCTGTACGTCTGGCTAAAGAATTTGACGCCTACTATGCGCCAGCCTTAAGTGTGGCAAAAATCATGATGGGTACCGAACAAGGCGACCCTCAGGCGGCCATCGCCCAAATGCAGTCCTCACTGAAGGTACTGGAAACAGATTTAGGTAAAACCGTCGAGGCTGCGCAAAAGCAGTTCGCCTCCGGAGTCGAGGGCAGCGGTAACAATGTCCGTAATGTCCTGTATACCAGCATCCTGGTTGCCGTAATCGTGACACTCACCCTGGGTGTAGTGTCCTTCTTTGTAGTACGCACCATCTGGCATCAACTCGGCGGCGAACCTGAATATGCGAGGGAAATTGCGAGCGCGGTTGCCGCTGGCGACCTGAGCATGAACATTGCAATGGATGCCGGTGACAGCACTAGCTTACTGGCCGCCCTCAATGAGATGCAGGACAGGCTGAAGAATATGGTGTCGGACATTAAAATTTCTGCGGAAACCATCAAGGTAGCAAGTAGCGAAATCGCTTCCGGCAACTCTGACCTGTCGTCCCGCACTGAATCACAAGCCAGCAGCCTTGAAGAGACCGCCAGTTCCATGGAAGGCCTGACCGATACCGTTAAGCAAAATGCGGATAATGCGCGCCAAGCCAGCAAGTTGGTGGAAACCGCATCATCGGTGGCGATCAAAGGCGGCCAAGTGGTCGGTCAGGTGGTTGCGACCATGACGGACATTAACCAGTCATCCAAAAAAATTGTCGACATCATCAGCGTCATCGACGGTATCGCCTTCCAGACCAATATTCTTGCCCTTAACGCTGCGGTGGAAGCAGCCCGTGCCGGTGAGCAGGGCCGTGGCTTTGCGGTAGTCGCATCAGAAGTACGCAATCTGGCGCAGCGCAGTGCAGCGGCTGCCAAAGAAATCAAAACCCTGATCGGTGATTCGGTAGACAAGGTTCATGCCGGATCGCAATTGGTTGATCAGGCCGGCCAAACCATGGATGAAATTGTCGCCTCAGTGAAACGGGTCAGCGATATCATGAATGAGATTTCCTCTGCCAGCCAGGAACAAAGCGCCGGCATTCAGGAAATCAGTATGGCAATAGGTCAGATGGATGAAATGACGCAGCAAAACTCGGCGCTGGTAGAACAGGCCGCCGCCGCTGCGGAATCTTTGGAAGAGCAAGCCGATCACCTGACGCACGCTTTGGAAGTATTCAAGCTATCAGGCGCTGTCAGCGCAACTCCGCAGACACAGATACACAGAGTTGCCAGCACTGCGCAGGCAAGCAAAGCGAAAAGCCAGCCTGCAACACTTAAGTTGGCGGCAAACTCCGGTGCATCAAAAAAACCGGCAGCAGCAGCTACGGATGACTGGGAAGAGTTTTAAATCGGATCTGGCTTAACTCAGAAGTGAGTGATACTCCCCTGTATTTTTACTTGATATCGCCCAATACGCAACGTTGTAAGGCTATAGCAAAAAATACTGGGGGAGAGTATGTTTCAAGCAGGTTATTTGTTCAAATAGCTTTCTGCCAGGCGCACCCAATAGGTCGCACCGATAGGTAGTAAATCATCATTAAAATCATAACTAGGGTTATGCAGATTGCACGGGCCCAGACCGTGGCCTATGTCGCGGTGCGCGCCTTCGCCATTGCCGATAAAGGCATAACAGCCTGGTTTTTCCTGCAGCATGAAAGAGAAATCCTCAGCGCCCATGGTAGGCTCTACCTGCGCATCAACCTGATCATCACCGGCAATCGAACGCATTACGTCGGCCGCAAAAGCAGTCTCTTTAGCATGATTGATCAGAGGCGGATAATTGCGCTTAAATGCAAACTCCACACTGGCATCGAATGCCGCCGCAGTATGCTCGGCAATCGCTTGCATGCGTCGTTCCGCCAAATCAATATTTGCGGCACTGAAACCGCGTACGGTGCCAATCAACGTCGCCTCGTCAGGAATCACATTGGTCGCGCTACCGGAATGAATCTGCGTAATTGACAGCACCACTGCCTCTAGGGGACTGATATTGCGGCTGACGATAGTTTGCCAGCTCTGTGCGATCTGCACCGCTACCATGATAGGGTCTATACTTTTATGCGGTTGCGCGGCATGCGCGCCCTTCCCCTTGACGATGACTTCAAATTCGTTGGAAGACGCCATCATCGGCCCTGCCGTCACGCCAAACCTGCCTACCGCAATTCCCGGCCAATTGTGCATGCCAAATACCGCATCCATAGGACATTGCTCAAACAAACCTTCATCTATCATGCGCTTGGCGCCGCCACCGCCTTCTTCAGCCGGCTGAAAAATCAGATAAACGGTGCCGTCAAAATTTTTGTGCTGCGACAGATAATGTGCTGCGCCAAGTAACATCGCTGTGTGGCCGTCATGACCGCAGGCATGCATCTTTCCCTCATGTTTGGAGCGATGCTCGAAAGTATTGGTTTCTGTCATAGGCAAGGCATCCATGTCAGCGCGCAAGCCTATGGCACGCTGACCGTCGCCATTGGTGATCTTGCCGACGATACCGGTACCGCCCAAGCCGCGTATGACGGGAATGCCCCACTCCTGCAATTTTTGTGCGACCACGGCCGAAGTCCGGTGCTCTTCAAAACACAACTCAGGATGAGCGTGTATATCGCGTCGAATTTGCTGTAGTTCAGCATGAAATGCCAAAATAGGATCAATCAACTTCATTGTGGTCTCCGTATGACGGTTTTAATTGTAGTGATATGGACTAAAGTTTAATGCATTTTCTATTTCCTATCCTTAAGCAAGATCAGCCTGAAGCAACTCGCATCAGACAAACTGCGTGATCATTAATTGAACGGAGCGGAATTATGGCAATTAGCAGATAGATCATGCGAGATATCGATATTTGTGATGTTTGGTATACAAAAATAGGAGCTGATTTATTTGCTGCACCGCGATATAGTTCTACTTGTCTCCTCCAACACCTCCTAAGGTTTGGATTTCAGCCCGCAAACTGTGCGGGCTTTTTTTTTGCCTTTTTTACCCCATTGACAACAATTTGTGTGTTTCGATAATTGCATTGCTTAAAATGTACATAAAGCACATCAGATATTCACAGAAGCCATGTCCGGTATACAAAAATAGCTTTTGGGGAATTTACTGTACTGCGATATAGTTCTTCCTGTCTCCTCCAACACCTCCTAAGGTTTGGATTTCAGCCCGCAAACTGTGCGGGCTTTTTTTTGCCCTCAGCGTGTAAGCTAATGCATTTTGAGATGGCCAGGATTAACGGTGAAGTTGGCTTATTGCGCTATCGACGGTCAGTGCCATGGCGAGAAAATTCTAGCGTTTATCTTAAGCCAGGTACGGCTTCTATGCGCCAGCCTCGCCCCTAAAGCCTATCAAGCCATTACGGCGTCAGCTTTGCAAGAATCGAGTCTGGATCCGCTCCTAATTGATTTGGTGTTTTTACGGGTTTCACAAATCAACGGCTGCGCCTTTTGCATAGATAAACATGCGCATGATTTGTTGCGCCTGGGTGAAGACTTTCAGCGTGTGAATAATTTATCGAGCTGGCGCGACACCAGTTTTTTTTCGGCGCGCGAACAAGCGGCTCTGGCTTGGGCCGAAGCGGTCACCGATATCATCAAAAATCATGCGCCTGAACCCTTGTTCATGGCATTGAAAGAAAACTTCAATGAGCAAGAGATCGCCGAATTGGGGTTTGTGATTGCCCTCATGAATGGCTGGAACCGGATTGCGATCAGCTTCCAACAAAGCGTTGCGCCTAGACCGCGCGCAGCCCTGGCAATCTAACTAGACTCACTATACTCCCCTTAGTATATTTTCATTGCGCACTCAATTCGTGCGCGATAGGCCGATATTGTCAGGTATTTATGGGGAGTATAGGTAATTGGCGAAAAAATGCAGGTGTGCTAGCGCCCCAAAAGCCCAGGCAAGGGGCATCCATGAGTCGGCGATGTCAGCGTGTAAGCTAAGTAATCGGTGCCATGTAGGCTAGCGTTTACTCATCTATATACACATACAGCGCGGCGCACAAAGCAGTGCCTAGCAGATATAAAAGGCGGGTGTCACTGCCTATCAGGTAGGGGTAAAACATTAAAGCTACACCCAGCCATTTGCAGCGTGGACGCTGGTTTTTTTTGCCATAGCGATAGGCGACAAAACCGACCATGCCAAATAGTAGCGAACCCAGAATATAGCTAGTGCTGGGCAGCATCGTCCACAATAAGCCGAGTAATTGTTGTTCTTCCATTAAAGTAGGCTTTCTTAGCGTATCGGCAAAGCGAAAGGAAGCCAAATAATACTTGATTGATAGCGGGACAGCGGCGCTTTCAGCGCCTATCGGCTAAATCTGATTTAGGCAGTTTGCCGAGTACCTGCGCTTACCAAGGACGACGACGGTAGCAGATGACTACGCTCTGCCACTACGTCATACCAATATACGGCCGGGCTTTGTTGGCGTTCCAGCGCGCTTAACTGCTCCCAGCTTTGTTCGCAGACGAGCGCTAGCTGATCGGCGCTACCGCTGTGCAGCCAGTTCTGTGCCAAAGAGACCAAGGATGCTTGATTTAAATTTCCCAGCCAAAATCTTTGGCTGACATCATGCGTCAGCGGTACCAGCATGCCATCGGCTTGTACCACCAGCACTGGTGCTACAGCTGTCAAACGCGTCACCGGTCGTTGCGGCACCAGATGACTGCGATACGACTGCACTTGTTGCCAGCTCAGCGCATCGACATGCACCGCCACTCCCAGTTCCTGGCCAAGGCGGGCCGCCTCCGCTAGACCGACAAACAACTCTTGCGCATCGGGTCGGGCATCGGCCAAGTTGTCGATCGCGCGTCCAGATAAGGTTAATGGATGAATTTGTACGCTACGCGCACCTTGTTCGGCCGCCAATTTCACAATAAATTCCAAACTATCGACATTGTATTGCGTCAGGGTAAAGATGAAGCCGAAGGGCACCCCTGAGGCGCGGATTACCGCCAAATTATTCAGGGTCTTAGCGTAAGCACCGTGCTGAGCGCGGATGGCGTCATGCTCCTGAGGATTGCCGTCGATAGAGATCGCAACCAGATCCAGCATGGGGCTAATTGTTGCCCAGCGCTCGGTCGTGGCCAGCATGCCGTTGCTGGTTATGCTGGTCAGCATACCGAGTGCGCGCGCCTGCTCTAATAAGCCGCTTAACTGTGGATACAAGAGTGGCTCCCCGCCCGACACCGCGAGCTGGCGGTAGCCTAGTTGCGCAGCGTCCCGCAGGCAAGCGCGCAGCATAGAAATATCGAGCTGCTGCCTGAGCCCGGGGCCGGACGAGGTATAGCAATGCGCACACGCCAGATTACACAAGCGTGTAGGATGCACTTGCAGCACCGGTGCCACACCGGTCGGGCTATTGCAACTGCCGGCTATGAAGTCCGGTGCTGAGTGAGCAAGTGAGTCCACAGCAGAATGCGCCATTGTATTTGTCACAGGATTTAGTGACCCAAACCTAATTCACGATTGAGTTGCCCAGGCAGATTTAAATCTTCACGCAGACCGACTCTGGTCACACCAAAATCAAGCTCCATGCGTACCAGATCAGGAAATGGGGTGCCGTCTATAATGATGCGCGGTGGACGCATTTCACCGCCGTGAATATGATGCCATTTGAACCAAAACAAAATATCGTTACCGCAGCGTGGCACATCATCCCCCGAATAACTAAGGGATAATTGCACGCCCGTTGCATCACTACCGCCTATCACTTTGGCAGCCAGTACCTGGGCCGGGGATTCATCGAGTGCCTTGGCTATTTCACGCACGGACTCTTCGCTCAATGTGCGGTTTTTCCAGGCGCTGAGGAGCTTTTCAGAACCCCGTAATTTTTGAGTTGTCATCATATACCTCGTATATAAAATTGGAAAATAAGCTGCAGCGCGAGGCATGCTAGCGAAGTCAATTTAGGACATGAGAATAATAATGCCAATAAATTAATTAAATACAAATGTCGTTTTGCATAGATTTCATGGTCATGTTGTATTGTGCAAAACGGAAACAAGAAAATCTGAGGCATTCTAGCAAATTTTGCATCGCCACAAAAATCAGCGCTAAGGTATCGATACGGCCCTGGTCGGCGTGTGACTGCTGTGCCAGTAGCACTGCAGCGATAACAGCGGCAGCGCTTCAAAGCCGTTATTCTGGGCGGCACTGGCACGCTGTTGCCAGCCGCTTAAACCCTTGGCCCATTCACGCGGATTGGTATTGTCGTAGCGTCCGGCATTGGGCGCCAGTTTTGCCGAATTTGCCTTGGCCAAGCCTATCGTTAACACGGGCAACATACATGCTGCCAGGACACACCAGTTTGCTATCGTCATCTGAGCCTCTTTAATGTAGGTAAATTATGCGTAGGTAAATCATGCGGGTTTTTCCGTCTGCCAGATCATAAGGCAATTCAGATTCATTGCGCGTATTTTGGTATAGAGATGGCATACCAATCTGCGCACCAAGCGGATACATTCGCGAGTGGCCTGAAATTTTGCAGAAAAAATTAAATGAAAAATTTCCGCAAATGATTTTCAACGCGAATCGATTTGACCGCGTTCTTGGCATACGTAGATAGTCTACGAAAAATGACTCAACCACAGAACAGGATTAAACATGAACAAGCTGATCGCCACTCTCGTTGCCGCTACCTTCGCCATGGGTACAGCGTTCGCACAAACCGCTGCAACGCCAGCTAAAGTTAGAAAATTCTCCTCCATTTTCATGAAAATTGCTGTCACATGATGAAAAATAGTATTTAAGTCTTTGAATTTAAACGAGTAAATTTAAGTTATATGTCTTATATAAGACCTTGTTCATAAACAAAAAACGGTTTATTATTCTTCCATGCAGTTTTGCTTCGCTTTCCCACCGTTTGTCGTACTAGAGTGAACAGATGTGCCGACACTCAATACGATTTTCTTAATCATGCTTTATTTTAGGAGATTCACATGTCACTGTATCAAGACGACATCAAAGCCATCGCTGGCCTGAAAGACAAAGAAGGTAGTGCCTGGAACGCTATCAATCCTGAGTCCGCTGCCCGTATGCGCGCCCAGAACAAATTCAAAACTGGTCTGGATATCGCTAAGTACACCGCCAAGATCATGCGCGATGACATGGCTGCCTACGACGCTGACTCTTCTAAGTACACGCAATCCCTGGGTTGCTGGCACGGTTTCATCGGTCAACAGAAGATGATTTCCATCAAGAAACACTTCAACAGCACCGATCGTCGTTACCTGTACCTGTCTGGTTGGATGGTTGCCGCTCTGCGTTCAGAGTTCGGCCCGTTGCCAGATCAATCGATGCATGAAAAGACTGCTGTTTCCGCTCTGATCAAAGAGCTTTACACTTTCCTGCGTCAAGCTGATGCACGTGAACTCGGTGGTTTGTTCCGTCAATTAGACGGCGCTGAAGGTGCTGCCAAGCAAGCGATCCAAGACAAAATCGACAACCACGTGACGCACATCGTGCCTATCATTGCTGATATCGATGCAGGTTTCGGTAATGCTGAAGCGACTTACTTGCTGGCTAAGCAGTTTATCGAAGCTGGTGCTTGCTGCATCCAGATCGAAAACCAAGTTTCCGATGAAAAGCAATGCGGTCATCAAGACGGTAAAGTTACTGTTCCTCACGAAGATTTCCTGGCCAAGATCCGCGCTATCCGTTACGCGTTCCTGGAACTGGGCGTTGACGACGGCGTGATCGTAGCCCGTACTGACTCCCTCGGTGCTGGCCTGACCAAGCAAATCGCTGTAACAAACACTCCTGGCGATCTGGGCGACAAGTACAACTCCTTCCTTGATGTTGAAGAAGTTTCGACAGAATCCATGAGCAATGGCGACGTCGTCATCAAGCGCGATGGCAAACTGTTGCGTCCTAAGCGTCTGCCTAGCAATTTGTTCCAGTTCCGCTCTGGTACAGGCGAAGAGCGTTGCGTATTGGATTGCATCACTTCCCTGCAAAACGGTGCCGATCTGCTGTGGATCGAAACAGAAAAACCACATATCGCTCAAATCGGCGGCATGGTAAGCGAAATCCGTAAAGTAATTCCAAATGCGAAGCTGGTATACAACAACAGCCCATCATTCAACTGGACTCTGAACTTCCGTCAGCAAATGTTCGACAGCATGAAGAGCGCAGGCAAAGACGTTTCCGCTTACGACCGCACTGCATTGATGAGTGTTGAGTACGACGGTTCTGAATTGGCGATCGCCGCTGATGAAAAAATCCGCACTTTCCAAGCTGATTCAGCTCGTGAAGCCGGTATTTTCCATCACCTGATCACTCTGCCTACTTACCATACAGCTGCTTTGTCTACTGACAACCTGGCTAAAGAGTACTTCGGTGACCAAGGTATGTTGGGTTATGTTGCCGGTGTTCAGCGCAAAGAAATCCGTCAGGGTATCGCTTGCGTTAAGCATCAAAACATGGCTGGTTCAGACATGGGCGATGATCACAAAGATTACTTCAGTGGCGAAGCTGCTCTGAAAGCATCTGGTAAAGACAACACAATGAACCAGTTCTAATCAACTGCTTCCGGTGTGTAAAAAAGCTCGCTTCGGCGAGCTTTTTTTATGCCTGCGACAATAAAGAGGCCGCGATCGCCGCGACGAGCTTCATTCAGGGTTCGCCGAGTTGCTGACCGAAGACCTGCCTGCCGCCGCCAGACAGCATTTTTTGAACAATATCATAGAGCAAAATCAAAGACAGAAACAGCTGATAGACAAGCTGCTAGCCTTGATTAAGATCGAACAGCAGCACAGCCTGGAACAGCACAGCATAGACCTGGCGAGTTTGCTCGCCCTGGTCAAAGCCGATGCCCATGTGCGCCTGCAAGAGAAAGCCCTGGATCTGCACATCGAATTAGCGCCGGACTTAGTCCGCATCAAGGGCGACGCCTTGTTGCTGCGTCAGGCACTCGGTAATCTGCTAGACAATGCGATCGCCTTTGCCCCGCATGGGAGTCACATCATCCTCAGCGCCAGCCAGGATAATCAAGCGATAGCGCTGAGCGTCAGCGACCGTGGCCCCGGTATCCCCGATTATGCACAGCAGCGCATTTTTGAGCGCTTTTACTCACTAGCGCGGCCGGATGCAGCCAAGAGCACAGGCTTAGGTTTGCCGCTGGTACGCGAGGTAGCCTTATTACATGGCGGCAGTATTAGCGTCAGCAACCGCGCCGAAGGCGGCGCTTGCGCCTGCCTGCGTTTGCCCTTGCCTTAAACCACGCTGTTACTGTTTCAGCCTGCTATGAAAAGTCAAAACACTCAACACAGAGGCCACAGAGACACAGAGTTCACAGAGAAAGCAAGGCAGTTCTCTTCGTTTTTATCTGTGTCTCGTGCCTCCTTTGAGAGGTTTTCGTTTTTTTTTTTAATAATTTTAGTTAAGCAGGCTGAATTAGATACGCCGCGCTCAAGTATTTCAACACTGCTAGTCTGCAAGCTGATAAGTTCCCATACGCCGCGCCTCAATTATTTCAACACAATGCTGCGGCATTGACGCAATAATTTCAAAAAAACTGACCATTACATTGCCATCGCTGAAGTATCTTTCGCGCAAGCGCATGAAAGGGCTTTCCACTAGCGCATACAGCAGATAGGCAGCCAGCAGGCTGGCCAACAACATGATGCTGAGACCTGGCGCGGATTCCAGTCCTATGCGGGCTTGCCTGAGCGGTGTGATCAGGATATAAAAAACCGCCTTATGTACCAGATAGATGGCATACGACCATAAGGCCAGAGAAGCACAGCCGGGGATCCTGAGTTTGTGCAGCAGCGACAGCGGGCTTAGCGCGGCCAGTACCAGCAAAGAAAAGCTGATCGCCATCAGCGAATAACCCCAACTGGTCATGGCAAAGCTATAGCCTTGTCCGTCAACATAATGATAGTTGGCGAACAGGTAAAACATCAGCGCTACGCATGCCATGCCCAAAGCCAGAAACTGATTGCCCCATTGTAGTAGCCTGGCCCACAAGGGGCGGTGGTAATTTTTGATCAGGGCCAGCGCGACGCCGGGTAACAACTCGTCCATACGCCCCATCGACGAATAATAGATGTATTGATAAAAGGTTTCGCTGTCGCGCACGAAGTGTTGCCACAGATAAGCACGCAAGGCGATACCAGTGAGGATCAAGCCTAGCAAAGTGATCCAGGCATACGCCATGGATTTTTTCAGGTAGACCGAGAGCGCCACGAATAGCAGCGCCACGGCTGGCAGGATCAGGTAAAACTGCTCTTCTATGCAGAGTGACCAGGCGTGCAACGCAGTGCTGGCGGTCTCAGGAAGCGCCACAGTTCGCCCCGCCCATCACGGGCAGCAAAAAGTACAAAGCCAACACCACATAAAAACTGGGCAGGGTGCGTAAAAATCGGCGTATATAGAAATTCTTCAGGGAGAAATCCTGACGCTGCAAGGCCGCGAAAATCTGGTTGCCGATCAGATAGCCGCTCAACACAAAAAACAAATCTACGCCCGCCCAACCGATCTGGCTGAACAAGCCAAAGGTGTCAGCCTTGCTCGCCACTACCTTGTAGTGATACATCAGTACCAGCAAAATGGCGCAACTACGTAAAGTATCGACACCGGGCAGACGGGGTACAAATGCAAAGCAAAACGCCAGCGGTAAGGCATCATTTGTAATAGCTTGAGCGGAACGGTGAAGCGGCGTGGAAAGTGAATTTCAAATTGCCCCTTCTGCATGCCGTCGATAATAGCGGTAGCCGCTTGTTCCGGGGTTTGCAGTGCCGGCATCAGAAAGGTATTTTTTTTCGTGAGTTCGGTTTTCACAAAGCCCGGGTTGATCAGGTACACGTCAATATTCTTGCTGTGCAGATCGCAGTAGAGTAGCTCGGCCAGATTAATCAGGGCCGCTTTGCTGGGGCCATATACGCTGGCATTGGGCAAACCGATATAGCCGGCTACGCTGGCGATGATGGCGATGCCGCCGCTGCCTTGTTCCAGCATGCCGGGCAAGCTGTTGCAGATGCCTTCGTACACGCTGTTGAGATTGATACGCAAGGTTTGCGCCACATCTGATCGCTCGATTTCCCAGCTGCGCTCGGGCTTGTATTTGGCAGCGCAAAATATCACCAGGTCCAGTCCTCCCAAAGTCTGCCTGATCTGCGCTTGCGCCGCTGTCCATGCCTCGGCATCTTCTACGTCAAACGGCAGCACCAGCGCCTGCGGATGATTAGCCGCAATGAATTCGAGTTGCTCTATGCGCCGGGCCGACAGCACGACTACCGCACCACATTGCAGGTAAGCTTTGGCCAGTGCCGCACCTATGCCACTCGAGGCGCCGACCAGCCAGATGCGTTTGCCGCGCCAATCACTGACTGGTGTATTGAGTGGCGCGAAGCCAAACCCGGACATCATGTTCTCCTGCGGAAAAATAAGGTGACCTGACCAAACTCGACACCAAACTTACGCATGCTGGCGCGATTAATCATGTTGTCCTCATCGATCAGATACATCCAGTCATCCATTTGCATTTCATAGATTTTGCCGTCTACCGGCAGCAGCAAGGTATAGCTCCAATTGAGTGCGTTACCGGCGATGTGGCCTACCGCCTCGCCCTTGACATCATCGGCCAGCCCGCTCCAGCTGCCATCGCTTTGTTTTGTTAAGCGCCAGATTCTTTGCTGTTTGCTGCCATCGTCATAGGTAAAGCGTTCATCCAGTACCAGCTGGTTATTAATTTTCTTGCCTTCGATGATCACGTGAAAACGTTTGAGCACCGCCCCATCACGTTGCTGAAACATGCCCCAGGCGTCGGTCGTGCCGCCAAAATATTTTTCCAGATCCAGCACTGGTTTCGCGCCTTGGTAGTGCTGGACGTCGGTCATGGCGCACGATGTCAATAAAAAAGTGCAGAGTATAAGCAATAGTTTTTTCATGATGGATACCTATGTAGCGAACGTAACGCGAAAAGTTTCAGGATGCAGGGGAGAACGGCGTAAACAAGCACAAGGCTGCCGGTATGGGTAAATTGTCCCGGCTGATAATCAAATAAACTTAATGCAGGTAAAGCCAGGCCAGAGAGCGCCAGTGCTAATTTCCCCAGCAGGGTCCAGACCCCGTAGTAACTGGCGGGGGCTTGGTTTTTGGGAATGATTTCTGCCAATAACACCGGTGGCAAGGCCAGATCCGCTCCTAGCGCCAGACCAGACGCAATGCATACCAGCATGTAGGGGAGCAGGTCGCCGCTAGTTAACAATGCCGCTCCGATGAAGCTGATAATGGCAAGCAGCATGCCCAGCTTCCAGGCCTTGATGGTCCCTAGACGCTTGGCCAGCGCGGTCCAGGCAGGCAAGCCTAGCGCCCCTGCAAAAAAATACAGCGCCAGAAAGTAAGCGGTCATTTGAGGGGCTTGAATGCGGTCCGCAATGAAGAACAGCGCCAAGGTTGCGGGAATTGAGACTGACAGCGAATTTAATAAATAGATAGGTAATAGGCGACGAAATTTGTCATTGGCCAAGGCCGTACGCAGATTGACGTTCGTGTCGCCGCGAGCTTGTTGCCACTTCGGTGCCCAGCGCAAAAGACTAATCACACCAAATGCCAGCAAGGCGCTGAAAGCAATGGCATATGTGGTGAGGCGAGTGTCGATTTTGGCCGGTAAGCCCAAGACGATAAAGCTGGGAACCAGGCTGGCGAGTATCACGCCCACTAAGCCCAGTCCTTCGCGCCATGCTGCCGCACCTAATAGGCCAGCGTTCGACGATGTCGCCGAAGAAGATGTTTCGGCTAAACGCGCCCCCCAGGATAAGTAGGCAATGTTGATCATGCTATGCGCGGTGTAGGCGACTATCAGCATCACGCCTAGCCACGTCAACAATAAAGTTGAGTTTGCTGCGCGCAGTCCGGCCTCGACCGGTGGTTGCCACAGACCATAAAAAGCCATCGCTAAAAGAAGTGCGGCAACAATCAGCCAACTGCCGATATTTTGTTGGCGCCGGTCTATCATTCTGCCTAACACCGGGTCTTGCAATGTATCGACCATGCGGGCAAAAAACAGCACCAGTCCGGTGCTGGCTAAAGGCAATCCGAGTTGCGTCGTATAGTAAGCCGGGATCTGTACATACACCGGCAACGCCGCCATCGCTAATGGCAAACCCAAAAAGCCGTAGCAGGCTTGCGGCGAAAAATACTTTGCGATTGTCATGGTGTCGCGCCCGTCAATTGCTTGCGCAAGCCACTGTCCTTGCTGCGCGGATCAAACCAGATGCCAAAAAAAGCATCGGCAAACGCGGTGTCCCTGATCTCGGCGAGTAATTTATCGCGGCTATAAAAGCGGCATCCGATTTTCGGTAAATGTACGCCTATCAGCTGATCGCCGGATTTCACGTCGGTAAAGGCTTTCTCCATCTGTGTACGCCAACCCTGTAGCACCTCATTGCTGATGCTGTCGCCGTAGAGTCGTTTGATTTCATCGACACTGGTATCGACGAAGCGTTCCTTGGTGATATTGCGCTGGTAGGTCAGTTCCAGCGCGAAGCTGGTTCTGGGATTAAATACCGCTGATTCTGTCCATAGTTTCGCCGAATAAATGTGCAGTCCGAACCAACGTAGCTCACCACTTCCCAGCAGCTTTGCCTGCGGCAAATCCTGTTGCCATACGGCGGCCTGCGCATGGAGAGGCGAAATTCCAAGCGCAAGCAGCAAGCTCAGTTGGCGCAATAGCTTATGCATTTTTTTGTAGGGTGAATTGCATGACATCGGTGCTTCCTTCATCAAAGCCCGCTTCGCAGTAGGCAAAATACAGTTGCCAGATACGCTGAAATTCGGCTCCGAAACCTTGCCTGGAAATGTGCTCACGCTGCGCTTCGAAGCCATGATTCCAGCGCCGCAAAGTCTCGGCATAATCCTTGCCGAAAGCGTATTGATCCTGCACCACAAAATCTTGTTTTTCCGCCTGCTGGCAAAAGCGCACCGGGCTAGGCAGCATGCCGCCCGGGAAGATATATTGCTGGATAAAATCGGTACTGCTGCGATAGCGCTCGAAGCGCGATTCATCGATGGTGATGGTCTGCACCAGGGCGCGGCCGCCACTCTTCAAACGCTGATTTACAGCGGAAAAATAACCGGGCCAAAACTTCTCACCGACCGCTTCAAACATTTCTATCGAGACGATGGCGTCGTAAGTTCCGCGCATATCGCGGTAGTCGCAAATTTCCAGCTTAACCAAATGTTCGAGCTGCGCTTGCTTGATGCGTTGCTGTGCGATTGCCAGTTGTGATGGCGAGATTGTTACGCCATGCACCTTAATCCCGAGCAGGGCCGCGTGTTCGGCAAAGCCACCCCAGCCGCAGCCGATTTCAAGTACCGAGTCACCGGCTTTTAAATTCAGGACATCGACGATACGCTGATACTTGCGCGCCTGGGCTTGTTGCAGGGAGATCCTGTAGTCACCTTCAAAGATCGCGCTGGAGTACGTCCAGCTTGGGTCTAGCCATAGCTGATAAAAGTCATTGCCGATGTCGTAATGGGCAAAGATATTCTTGCTGCTGCCGCTACGGGTATTGGGCCGTAACCAGTGTTTAATCCGGTACCACAAGCTGCTCAGTTTACCGCCGAACAGTGCCCGGTCTAGCGCCTTTTCGTTGCGTATCGCCAGGCGTAATAGCGCCACCATATCGGGGGTGTATATCCAGCCCGCTTGCACGCATTCGGCAAACCCTATATCGCCTGCCCGCAAAATTTTGCTACAGGCGCGCCAGTCCAGTATCTGCAAACTCGCAGAAGGGGAGTGATGGGTATCTCCAAACAAAACATGTTCATGATCCGGCGTAATGACTTGCAGATGACCCGTTTTCAGATTCTTTAGCATCTTGAAAAACAGTCGTGCGGCAGCGGGCATTTTCGCCGTGAGTGTTGGCGTTGATGTTGAGCTCATTTCATTCATTTGTCTTGCTCCTCTCTGGCGGCTTGGGGAACTTCATTACTAAATTTCTGGCTAAGTTTTTTGCTAAATTCGTTGCTAAATTCGTGGCTAAGCGTGATCGTCGCTATGGCCGCTGAAGGTTGGCGAAAAAAGGGTACGCGTTTAAACCACAGCAGCAGCGCATGCCAGTGAATGCGCCACATCACGCCTAGTGTCAGCAGGGGTTGCTTAAGCAATACTTTGAGAAGATTGGCTTTGCTGAACGGAAGTTTTTTTGCGTTGATCGCGGTGTTGATCAGGATCGTTTCCGCATCCAGATAATCAATGTTTACCTGGCAGCGATCAGCGCGTTCAGCGAAACGAAAATGATAGTTGCCCTTGACCTCGCAAAAGGGCGAGACGTGCATCATTTTCTTGCTCGTCAGTACGCTGTTTTTTTTGTATGGGGGTGCCATCTTCTGTCGCTAGCAGGTACAGATGATGTTCGCCAAACGTATTGTTGACCTCGGTCAGCACCGCGCGCAGTTGCCCTTGTGTGTCGTGGCAATACCAGATACTGATAGGGTTAAATCCGTAGCCAAAGATTCTGGGCATGGTTTGCAGGAAAATATCGCCGTCAGCGGCCATCCCATGCTCAGCCAGTAATTGACGTATCCAGCTCAATAAGTCACTGCCGTCTCTGGCGCCGTAATCCTTAAAATACAGCGACATCGGGCGCCAGCGATTGATGCCAAATACCGCGCTATTCAATTGATCCGTATCGGCCAGATTGATGCGGACAAAAAATATCGGGTAGATAAAGCGATGCAATACCGGCCTTAGCCTCTGGTGCATGACGTTGCCGACAATCAGGCTAGAGGCGGCGCGCATTACAGGCTCGCCCAACTTGGCATGGCATTAAAATCGGCGACCACGCGCAAGGCTGATTTCAAGCCGTCTTCATGAAAGCCATAACCGGTCCAGGCACCGGCAAACCATGCCTTGTTTTTACCTTGTATGCCTGGTAACTGCTGTTGTGCACGAATCGCGTCGCTATCGAATACCGGATGCTGGTAGTCAAATTGCGCCAGTACGGTTTCTGGTGCGGGTGGGACAAATGGGTTAAGCGTGACGATCACAGGCTGTTGTATCGAGAGATCTTGCAGCTGATTCAGTAAGTAGCTGACGCAGACCGGACGCATGTCGTTGATGGCGCCGTTCTGGCGTGGGCCGCCGATGTAATTCCACGCAGACCATACTTTTTTCCGCCGTGGCAGTTGCGTAACATCCGTATGCAGGACCGCCGTATTGGCTTGATAGCGCACTGTAGAGAGGATGGCGGTTTCTTCTGCGCTGGCGTCTGAAAGCAGGCGCATGGTATCCGGCGCATGAGTGGCAAACACCACAGCATCGAAGGTTTCTTCTGTGTGGCTGGTCTTGATCTGCACGCCGGTTTCGGTTCTGTGCACGGCGATTACCGGGGTGTCTAAGCGGATATCCGGCAGGCTAGCGGCAATCTTGCGCACGTAGGCACGTCCGCCACCCTGCACAGTGCGCCATTTTGGCCTGTCGTTGACTTGTAACAGCGCGTGGTTCATACAAAATTGCAGGAAACTGCTGGCAGGGAAACCCAGAATATCTTCAGGTTTGCTCGACCAGATTGCCGCCGCCATCGGTAGCAGATAACTGTTGCGGAAGGCATCGCTGTATTGGTCTTGCTCCAGCAATTGACCCAATGTGATTTTTGATGCCAGGCAACGCTCCAGGTTTTGCCCGGCCGCCGCATTGAACTTCAAGATGTCGCGCAGCATGCGCAAAAAACTCAATGAGAACAAATTGCCACGCTGCGCGAACACGCTGTCCAGATTGGTGCCGGCCCATTCTAGTTTGCCGTTATCCAGGGAAACGCCGAACGACATGTCGGTGGCATAGCTAGCAACATCAAGTTCTTTCAATAAGGCGATTAAATTCGGGTAGGTTCGCTCATTAAATACCAGAAAGCCAGTGTCAACTGCTTCGGTCTTGCCTTCGAGTTGTATCTCTACCGTGTTGGTGTGTCCGCCCAGATAGGAATTTGCTTCGAACAGGACGACATCATGGTGGCGGTTCAAGAAATACGCGCTGGCAAGACCGGATATGCCTGATCCAATAATGGCAATACGCTGGCGCGGCGAAATCATTTCTGTTTTTTGGCTAGTGTTTGTCATGAAACTTTTGATGTTGGCTCTAAGTGTTGGGCAGCGATTTAATTGAAACCGATCTACTTCAGTGATAATATTAATACCGTTTCGAAATAAATGCTACTAATTAGTAGAGGTAAATACCAATGAGTATATTTGGCAAATTAAGCTTTAAAGATCAGGCATTCAAATTGCGTGAGGATTCCATCCTGGACGCTACCACCGGCATTCTGGCGACGAAAGGCTTCGATCTGATGACAATGGACGACGTAGCCAATTTGATCGGCATCTCCAAACCAAGTTTATACAAGCATTTCAAATCCAAGGAAGAATTAGTCGGTTCAACCATGATACGTTTGTTAGACGGCGCTTCCGCACAACTGGAGCAACTGCCCGACATTTTGAGTGCAAAAGAGAAATTATCGGCCTTGCTTGAATGGGCCTTGCGTGTGCGACTGGAAGGTGGGATGCCATTTTTGCCTTCAACCAGCGTGCCGGTGCGCGAGATGTTGATGCGCAACCTGAAATATGTGGGTAAGGTGCTCAAGCTCAATGCGCAACTAGAGAAGCTAGTGCAGCAGGCGCAGAAAAAGGGCGAACTTAATGCCGACTTGCCGACCCATCCACAATTCGCCATCTAAAGCCTGTGCCGGTAAGGCAGCGGTGAACCAGGACGGCGCAGAGATTAGTCGACCGCTGCGAAAACGCATAGTTTTTCACTGAGCAAATACAGGCTGGGGTCAAACTGTGCTGAGTAATTTTGTGCCAGCGGCAAGGCGGGCGGATTGGTCACACTCTTGGCGGCAGCGGCGCACATCGGTAGCGGCAACGCCAAACTGAATAACGATACACAGAGCCGACGACGGCGAACAAGAGCTGCTGTTAGCATGGTATAGCCTTGATTAAGACCGACAACAATAAATTTTTAGGTATAAATTTCAAAAATAATTGTAGTCTTTTAATAAAGTAATTGCATCTCAATTTTACAAGAACGCGTATCGCCAAACTCAGTAGTGTCAATATAATTTATATACACCACCCAGTATATTTTATTCGCACATATATCTTCTGTGCAAATGGGCTATTTCTATAAAAAATAAGGGGAGTATATCTATTTTAGAGGTAGGAGGCTGGTGATACGCGTTAACTGTTCGGGATGTAATTCTGCCAATTGGCTGGCCAGAGCCTGCAGTTTTTCGATTAAAAATAAGGCGACCGGGGAATGGCTGCGACCTTGCAGCGAGACCACGCCCATCTCTGAATGCAACAGCGGTATGCCTGACAACGGCAAGGGGATCAGCGAGCCGTTGGCCAGTTCATCGATGACGGCGGCATGGATCAGCGCCATTACCGTATCGGAACCGATGGCGGTGCGTTTCAGTGTCATGACATCGTCGCACTCCAGCGCGATCGGCAGTTCGGCATCAGCCGGAAGTTTGAGTAGTTGCGCGATGGCTAGTCGTATCGCTTGCGGCAAGCGCACGCTGGCGATGCCAAACGGCAGGATGTCACTGAGGCTAAGCGCGCTTTGCTTGAGTAAGGGGTGTCCAGCGCGCACGAAAAAACCGCCGAATTGGCGTGCCAATAAGCTGATTTGTAAATCCGCGCTAGGCGGCAGGTCGCGCGTATCTGCAACAAAAAAATCGAGTTCTTCATTGCGCAAATGTTCTAGCAGGTAATTCCAGTTATTCACTTCCACCCGCAGTTTGATGCCAGGATAAGCTTGCCTCAGCGCGGGCATGAGCTCGGGTAGCATGCTCACGGCAGGAAAAGGCCCGACACCGAAGGCGAGGTTGCCAATCAGATTCTTGCGATACAGATCGATATCGCGCTCCAGGCAACGGCTGTCAAACAACAGTTTGCGCGCTCTTTGTATGAGAAACACACCGGCTGCAGTGGCGCTGACTTCGCTGTTGCCGCGCTCAAACAGGCGCATCCCCAACTCTTCTTCCAGCGCTTGTATGCTGCGGCTAAAAGCGGGTTGCGACAGATGCACCTGTGCCGCGGCCCGCGCGAAATTGCGCTCATCGGCCAGTGCCAAGACGTGTTTTAGTCGTTTTAAGTTCATATTGTCTTGATATGTCTCGATACCAATCGGGAATGCGCTGAGCTCAGCTCGCTAAGATCATGCAGAAAGCGCATTAAGTCTAGCTTAAATTTGCATTGGACTGCATCACAGGCAGGTTTTACTCTACATAAAAACCTAAAAAGGAGACAAAATGCAAAAAAATTCTAAACGCACAGGCCTGGCTGGTCTATCTGCATTGGCTGCAATGCTTTTGCTGCTGAGCGCCTGCAATAAAAATGCCGGAATCGGCGGCAAGGCTGGCGATGCCAGTAGCAGCACGATGAAGTCGAATCAGGCGTTCGCGCAAGAACTCAAACTCGATGACGGGCAAGACTTTGCCGACGCCAAACGTGGTTTGATTGCCAGACCCAGCGGGCAAATACTAGGCGCGGATGGTACGGTGCTGATCGACTTCGATGCTTTTAAATTTATCGAGGGCAAGGCCGCGCCGATGAGCGAAATTGCATAACTTGTTGCCGGTACCGAAGGTCGCGATGCTTTGCGGTGGTCGAATTACATGCTATTACTAGAACAGACGGCCGACGCCGAGGTCTATTTCGGACAACATAATTGGCCAATTTGGGGGCAATGCCACTTCTTGTAAGCAGTATGAAAGCAAGTTGGCTCAAAATTATATTTCGAAATTGCCTAATAAACTGCCGTATTACGAGATAATGTCGGTCTTACCGTCAATCAGCATGCTAAATTTCCAATTTTCCTGACAATTATTTCAGAGGAGAACAGTGCGTAAACCGCATGAAATCTCATCTGGCTCCAGTATCGCTGGTAAAAATAAGCGGATGTTTGAGAAAAAGCCATGGAACAAACCATGGAGGATTTGATGAGGAATCTCATGGAAAAGCCTAGTCGCTGATATGTACGTCCAACCTTAACCGGCTGGTTTACGTTTTTGTTCATTGAAAGGGAGTTGATTATGTTGCAAGCCTATCGTGCCCACGTCGCCGAACGCGCCGCCCTTGGCATTCCACCTTTGCCTTTGTCTGCCAAGCAGACTGGTGAAGTCATAGAGTTGTTGAAAAATCCGCCACAAGGTGAAGAAGCGACTTTGCTCGACCTGATCACCCATCGCGTGCCGGCTGGCGTGGATGATGCTGCTAAGGTGAAAGCCAGCTATCTGGCAGCCGTAGCGCACGGTACCGAAGTCTGTGCCCTGATCTCGCGCGAAAAAGCCACAGAATTGCTGGGCACGATGCTCGGCGGTTACAACATCAGCCCGTTAGTCGATTTGCTGGACGATGCCGTAGTGGCACAAGCCGCAGCCGATGGCCTGAAAAAGACCCTGCTGATGTTTGATCAGTTCCATGACGTCAAAGAAAAAGCTGACAAGGGCAATGCACAGGCAAAAGCCGTGTTGCAAAGCTGGGCTGATGCGGAATGGTTCACTTCACGTCCTGAAGTGCCGGCATCCATCACTTTGACCGTATTCAAGGTCGAAGGCGAAATCAATACCGATGACCTGTCTCCTGCGCCAGACGCTTTCAGCCGTCCTGACATCCCTATGCACGCTTTGGCGATGCATAAAAATGCGCGTCCTGGCATCGTGCCTGAAGAAGACGGCAAGCGTGGTCCGGTCAAGTTCTTTGATGAACTCAAATCCAAAGGCAACCTGGTTGCTTACGTCGGTGACGTAGTGGGTACTGGCTCTTCCCGTAAATCAGCGACCAACTCGGTGCTGTGGTTTACCGGTGAAGACATTCCTTTCGTACCGAACAAGCGTTTCGGTGGTGTGTGTCTGGGCAGCAAGATTGCTCCGATTTTCTACAACACCATGGAAGATTCCGGTGCTTTGCCTATCGAGCTCGATGTCAGCCAGATGAATATGGGCGACGTCATCGAACTGCGTCCGTTTGACGGCCAGGCATTGAAAGACGGTAAAGTCATCGCTGAATTCAAGGTCAAGAGCGATGTGTTGTTTGATGAAGTACGTGCCGGTGGCCGTATTCCCCTGATCATCGGTCGTGGCTTAACGGCTAAAGCACGTGAAGCATTGGGTCTGCCAGTCTCCACGCTGTTCCGCTTGCCGCAAAATCCGGTTGATACCAAAAAAGGCTTCACGCTGGCGCAAAAAATGGTCGGTCGCGCATGTGGCTTGCCTGAAGGCCAGGGCGTACGTCCTGGTACTTACTGCGAACCAAAAATGACTAGCGTCGGTTCCCAGGATACGACTGGCCCGATGACACGCGACGAGCTGAAAGATCTGGCTTGCTTAGGTTTCAGCGCGGATCTGGTGATGCAATCGTTCTGCCACACTGCAGCGTATCCAAAACCAGTCGACGTCAAGATGCACCACGAGTTGCCAGATTTCATGAGCACCCGCGGCGGTATCCCTCTGCGTCCGGGCGATGGCATTATCCATAGCTGGCTCAACCGTATGTTGTTGCCTGATACCGTCGGTACCGGCGGCGATAGCCACACCCGTTTCCCTATCGGTATCAGCTTCCCGGCTGGTTCTGGTCTGGTCGCTTTCGGTGCCGCTACCGGCGTGATGCCTCTGGATATGCCTGAGAGCGTCTTGGTTCGTTTCAAAGGCAAGTTGCAAGCTGGCGTTACCCTGCGTGACCTGGTCAATGCGATTCCTTTGTACGCTATCAAGGCAGGACTGTTGACTGTTGCCAAGCAAGGTAAGAAAAACATTTTCTCCGGCCGTATCCTGGAAATCGAAGGTTTGCCAGACCTGAAGGTAGAGCAAGCGTTTGAACTCTCTGATGCTTCTGCAGAGCGTAGCGCCGGTGGTTGCACCGTGCATCTGAACAAAGAACCTATCATCGAATACATCAACAGCAACATCACCATGTTGAAGTGGATGATCGCTGAAGGTTACTCGGATGTGCGCACTATCAAGCGTCGTATCGCAGCGATGGAAGCATGGCTGGCAAATCCTCAGTTGCTCAAAGGCGATGCCGATGCTGAATACGCTGCCGTGATCGAAATCGATCTGGCCGACATCCATGAGCCTATCGTGGCATGCCCTAACGATCCTGATGATGTAAAAACCTTGTCTGATGTTGCCGGTGCAGCGATTGACGAAGTGTTTATCGGTTCTTGCATGACCAACATCGGCCACTTCCGTGCCGCTTCCAAGCTGCTCGAGAACAAGCGCGATATCCCGGTCAAACTGTGGATGGCGCCGCCAACCAAGATGGATGCCAAGCAATTGACAGAAGAAGGCCATTACGGCGTACTCGGTTCTGCCGGTGCACGTATGGAAATGCCGGGTTGCAGCCTGTGCATGGGTAACCAGGCACAAGTGAAAGAGGGCGCAACCGTGTTCTCTACCTCTACCCGTAACTTCCCTAACCGTCTGGGTAAGAACAGCAATGTTTACCTCGGTAGTGCAGAATTGGCGGCGATTTGCTCCAAGCTCGGTCGCATCCCGACCAAAGCTGAGTACATGGCCGACATGACAGTATTGACCGCTGCCAGCGACAAGGTATATCAATACCTGAACTTCGATAAAGTCAGCGATTACACAGACGCTGCGGCTTCGGTGAAGTAAGCACTTGCCTGAATCAGTGAGCCGCCTAACCGGCTGGTTCACTGAAGCAAAAAACGCTCCGTAATGCAAATTGCGGAGCGTTTTTTTTTCGCGGTCAGACTATACTTGTCTCAAGCAACAGTTTCCCTGGTTTATTCTGTTGCTATGCTTAAATTGTGGCAATAGCCTATACTTAGTTTCCTTTTTAGCGAATCTTCTCCCTGCATGCGGCGTTGCCGCCTAATCATCAGGAGTAAGTATGAATTCTGATCCACATATAGAATCAAACACCAGTCAAGAGCAGGATGAGTGGTTGATCGATGATGATGGCCTGTTGCCCGCTTTAGTGTCAGAGTCAGCGCCGGAACTGGCACCGTGGCGCATCCTGATTGTCGATGATGATGTGGATGTCCATGTCGTTACCAAATTTTCCTTACGCAACGTCACCTACAAAGGGCGGCCGCTGATGTTTTTGCACGCGTATAGCGGCAAGGAAGGCTTGAATACCTTACGCACTACGCCCGATATTGCGCTGGTCTTGCTGGACGTGGTGATGGAGACCGATAGCGCTGGCTTGATCCTGGCGCGCCAGATCCGCGGCGAGTTGGATAACCAGGTGGTGCGGGTAGTATTGCGCACCGGGCAGTCGGGACAGGCGATGGAGCAAAGCGTGATTGTCGATTACGACATCAATGACTATCGTACCAAGAGTGACCTGACCACGCAAAAACTATTTACCACGGTGATTTCCTCGCTACGCGCCTACGATAGTTTGCTCTGCGCAGCCAACAGTCAGCAAGCCCTGAAAAATGCCCAGTCCAAGATCAGGGAGTTGCGCTTGGCACTCGATCAGCATAGCTTGCTCACGGTCACCGCCAAGGATGGCCGTATTACTTATGTTAACGATAGATTCTGCAACTGGTCTCAGTATGTTGCCGATGAATTGCTGGGGCAGGAGCATGGCATGTTACTGCCGTCTGATCAGCGTAAGATGTTTACGCAGGAAGTATGGATCAGCGTGAAACAGGGCTTGAGCTGGCAAGGTCAATTACCGGTCTGTACCAAGGCCGGTACCCCGCACAAGATGGCGGTAAGCATCATCCCAAGCTTTGATGCGAGCGGCACTCCCTGTAGTTATCTGGCGATTTATTCCGGGCTCACTACCAATCACGAATAAGAAAAAAACGCTGGGAAAGCGCGGCGCATGCCCGGCTTTCCCAGCGTTGGTATTGGCCAGATTAGCGCCTGACAACGGCGCTTTTTCTTTGCTTGATTACTTGCTCAGTTTCAGGCTAGTCGCATCTGCAGTCAGGTAACCAACCGCGGCACCGAATCTGTCCTTGTAATTGGCTTTCACCAGCGGATCGAGGGTTGCTTGCACCTTACTGTGCAATTTAGAACTCCAGTCACCAACGTGTTGGAAATTACTCATGATGTAAGTCCAGCCATTGAGGTCATCGACTACATGCAAACCGGTCGCTTCAGCACCGGCAGGCATGGACATAATGCGTGACAAGACTTTGGTGTCGACGTTGTAAGCCCACAGGAAGTTATTCACGTGGTAGCCGCTGTCTTCACCGATAAACAGGGTGCGCAGTTTTTCCGAGAATTTCAGATTGTCAGGATTGCCTATCTTGTCCGGATTGGCCAGATTGCCCAGTGCGTCCGCTGCGATATCTTCGCCGACCAGCAAGGCCTTGGTTTGCATTGCCACCCATTCACTCTTGATCGCTGCGCCCTTAGTGTCGCTCTGTCCGCCAGCCAGGCTGTGCGCCATGATGCCACCGGCTACCAGTGCCTTGTCGAGTGCGATACCGCTTTGCTCATTCCAGCCTTTGGCATTGCCTTTAACCATGGAATCAACGATGTTTTGCAAGGCCGAGTAAGCGACTTTATCCTTGATATTGACGGTAGTGCCTTCCATTTTGCTAAAGCCCATGCTGCCGCCAACCAGATAGGCATAGCGATGGGTTTCCAGGAAGGCTGCAGCTTTTTTCCATGCCTGGCTTAAGCTTGATCCAGTTGGCTGTGCCACCGGTAAAAATCTTGGTATAGCTGGCATCGAGCGGGTCTGTTTTCGAGACCGTCATGATGTCGGATGGCTTCAAGGTATTGGCCATGATTTCGATCTCGGCGCTGGTCGCGTGGCCGAGATTAATCCATGTCAGTTTGGCACCGGCTGCGGCAGGATCAATGGAGAAACCCGCTCCGACTTTCGCCACATACAAGGTACCGGCCGACAGATCTTTTTCGGTATCGGCAACAAACATGAACAAGCCACTATTGGTCGCGTCATCACCCATCAGCACGGTACGGTTATCCGGCATCACTTGTACCAGTTCATGCGAGATGCGGCCCATGCAATAGTGCTTCTTGATGCTACCTGTGCCGTCAGGATTGACCGTCACTTCCGGCAAGTGGCCGTAGTGGTAAGGATTGGCGGTAGTCTCATTGCCGAAGGTGTTTTTGCTATACGCCTTGAACAGTGGATCGGCGCTGGCAAACGGTGCATCCGGTTCGTATTCTTCGGACGACAAATGAGTGCCCCATGGCGACAGGCTGGAGCCGCAAGTGATCCATAATCCGTGTACTTTAGAGGTGTCGACGTTATGGTATTTGACCAGGCTAAGCTTACCGGTAGTTTGGTCCTGGTCAAGCGTCAGTACGGCGATAGGGGATGGCAGTTGACCATACAGATCTGCACCGGCGAGGTTGCGTGTCGTATATTCAAATTGCACTACCGCAAATACCGCTTTGCCTTTGATGCCGGGGACAGTAGGATTGGCTACTGACAGCAGCGATGTGCCGTCCGGTGCATCGGAAAAAATATGGCGCTCTTTGCCGGCCACGGAATTATCCATGATGGCTTTATTGTTGATGTCGTAGTAAGCGCCGGCCAGGGTAGTGCCGCCTTTGCCGTCAGCGACCATGTCGCCGGTAATGAAGAATGGCTGATACGAGAGTTTGTAATCTTTTACGCTCTTGTCGCTCATCGTTACGCTCAGGGTAGAACCTACGGTAGTGCTGGCCATGGCAGCCGCATTGGCCAGCGTAGGCGCAGCCATAGAGCTAAATGTGGCAGACACAAAACTGATGGCGGCGGCGGCCTCGCTGCTGCCACCGCAGCCGCTTAACATAGAAGCGATGGACATAGAGCCAAGCGGCAACAAAGGGGCGCCAGCGAGAAATTTAAGCGCCTGGCGACGGCCGATTTGAGGATGATCTGACATGTTTCGATTTTTCCAAAGTAAGTGGCAACAAGATGCATCTGCACCGATAAAAATGAATTGTCAGAGCTTAAGGATGGCGCTGACATCGAGTGCGAGTATAGAAAGCAAGTGTTACATGCTGATGACGCCAGGAAAACGGACGAACCGATCATGCAAACACAGCGATGTTTTATGTTGGATTTATACCCGGGTAAGCAGTTGCCAATCGTAAAAACATACGTTTGCACATATACTTGGTATGCCGCTATAACATCAGGCTAGCCCTCAATTTTTACCATACTTTTAGACGACGCTAAGTCGAAAAACTACAACCACCAGGAGTCCTTAATGTCCCGTAATACTCACACAGTAAAACACCTTGTCATGGCAGTCGCAATCAGTTGCAGTGCTGCCGCTTCTGCCTCCGACTGGAGCGATACCTCAATTAATTATCGCTATATCGCAAAAGAGAGCGGTTTCATTGTTGATGCCGCAGGTAATAAAGTTGATGTCGCAAAACACATCGTCTCGCTGGAGCACATCAGCGGATTTAAATACGGCAGCAATTATTTCAATGTCGATATCCTGAAATCGGACAGCAAGGATCCGGCTAACGGCAGCACCGCCGGCGCGCAGGAAGTGTTTGCGATTTACCGCAATAACCTCAATCTGAGCAGCCTGACCGGCAGCAGCATGAAGTTTGGTGTCGTCAAGGATATCGCGATCACTACCGGTTTCAATGCAGGTTCTAAAAATAATGAAAATGCAGCGCAACCGCTGGCTTTCTTATTTGGCCCTACGGTGCAATTTGCCTTGCCATCCGGTTACCTGAACCTCGGTCTGCAAGCGTATAAAGAGACTAATAATAGTAAATTTGCCGGTGGCAAGCAGGATTTTGATGTGGCGGCCCAGCTCAATGTGGTGTGGGGAATTCCTTTCAACGCAGGTGTGCCGGCGAACTTCAAAGGCTTTATGAGCATTACCGGTCCTAAGGGCACCGGTAAAGGTACAGGTATAGAAACTACGACTGAAACCTTGCTTGATGCTCTGGTGATGTTCGATGTCGGTTCGCTGGCAGGCAAGAAAGATACTTACTATGCGGGCGTAGGCTATCGCTACTGGAATAATAAATTCGGTAACGATGAAAAGGCGGCTGGATTTACCGGTGTCCTGAATAAGGCCGGTCATATTTCTGCGCCTTTCGTGCAACTCGAAGCGCATTTCTAATCTAGCTGAGTGGCTGGGCGCATCGGCCCGGCTTACCGCGTAGTGTGGCTTGGGGAGACGGTTTGGGGAAGTGTTTCGGCGGCATTGCCAGCCAAGCTCATTGAACTAAACCGCATTGGATGGTTTGATCGTCTTCAACTCCACGGAATAAATGCAATAAATACAAAAAGGCCGCTCGAAAGCGGCCTTTTTTAACGACTTGTAAAAGCTTTATTTGGAACCGGGAATCTTGCCTTCCACGCCCTTGACGTAGAAATTCAGACCACCCAGGAACTTGTCATCGGCCACCGCGTCTTTGGCAATCTGCTCCTTGCCGGTGTTGTCGATGATAGGACCTTTCCATATGGCGAAGCTACCTGCCTTTAAGCCAGCCTTGATTTCTTCTACTTTGGCTTTGGTTTCGGCAGGTACATCTTCGGCGATAGAGACGATATCAATCGCGCCTTCTTTCACGCCCCACCAGCTTTGTGTAGAGGCGGTCTTGCCTTCCAGCGCGTCCTTGGTCGCCTTGATGTAGTAAGGTCCCCAGTTGATGATGGCCGATGCCAGATGGGCCTTAGGGCCGTAGGCGGTCATGTCGGAGTCCCAGCCAAAGGCGCGCGCGCCCTTGTCCTGTGCGGTCTTGAGCACGGCAGGTGAATCGGTATTCTGGAACAGCACGTCAGCGCCGCCATTGATCAGGCTGGTGGCTGCTTCAGTTTCTTTAGGTGGATTGAACCACTCGTTGACCCAGACTACCTTGGTCTTGATTTTTGGGTTGGAGCTTTGTGCGCCCAGTGTGAAGCTATTGATGTTGCGGATCACTTCAGGAATTGGTACCGATGCCACCACACCCAGAGTACCGGTTTTGCTCATCTTGCCGGCAATCACGCCGGCCATGTACGCGCCTTCGTAGGTGCGACTGTCGTAGGTGCTCATGTTGGCGGCAGTCTTGTAGCCGGTGGCGTGCTGGAAGTTCACGTCCTTGCTGTCGGCAGCGACTTTCAGCATGGGTTCCATGTAACCAAAGGTGGTGCCGAAGATCAGCTTGTTGCCTTGGCCTACCATGTCGCGGATGACGCGTTCGGCATCGGCAGACTCGGGTACGCTTTCAACAAATGAGGTTGTGATCTTATTGCCGAACTCTTTTTCTAGCGCTTTGCGTCCGTTATCGTGCGCAAAACTCCAGCCACCATCGCCGACCGGACCAACATAGGCGAAGGCGATTTTCAGAGGTTCAGTATTGGTTGCAGGAGCGGCAGCGACGGGAGCCGTGACAGGTGCCGCAACCGGTTCTTCCTTCTTGCCGCAGCCAACCAGGGCAGCGCTTGCCACGGCCGTTAAGGCTGCAATTTTCAGTAATGCGCGTTTTTGCAAATCTGTCATGTCAGTTCTTTCTAAAAAACTTCGGGGTGGTGGAAAAAAATCAGCGGCTAGGCTGACGAAACTAAGAGCCTGGGTAAAACGGTTTTCCAATCGCAGCAGGCATATTAATCCGAATCCAGCGCGGGTTGCGTGAGATCAGAGCCAGCACCACGATGGTTGCCACGTAGGGCAGCATACTCAAAAATTGGCTAGGTATCTCTACCCCTATGCTTTGTAAATGAAATTGCAGCATGGTGACGCCACCAAACAGATAAGCACCAAGCAATATGCGTGCCGGACGCCAGGTGGCAAAGGTGGTCAGCGCCAGCGCAATCCAACCCTTGCCGGAAACGATACCCTCGACCCACAGCGGTGTGTAGACGATGGAAATATAGGCTCCGGCCAAGCCGCACAGTGCACCGCCTAGCGTGACAGCAGCCAGGCGTATCCAACGTACCGGGTAGCCCAAAGCATGCGCCGATTCAGGGCTCTCTCCCACGCTGCGCAAAATCAGGCCGGCGCGGGTGCGGTACAAAAACCAAATCAGGGCCAGCGCAAACAGCACGGTCAGGTAAACCAAAGGGTGTTGGCGAAACAGCGCCGAACCCAGCAGCGGAATGTCGGACAGGAAGGGAATGGCAAAACTAGGCCGCTCCGGCATTTTTTCCTGCACATAGGCAATCCCGGCGAAGGCTGAAAAGCCGGCGCCAAATAAGCTCAGTGCCAAGCCCGTTGCGTACTGATTGGTGTTGAGCCAGATCACCAGCACACCAAAAATGGCCGCCATCAGCGCACCTGCACCTATGCCAGCCAGAAAGCCCATGGTGTCGCTGCCGCTATGCACCACGGTGGCAAATCCGGCAATCGCGGCGCACAGCATCATTCCTTCCGCGCCCAGGTTGATGATGCCAGCCTTCTCATTGATTAGCAGACCCAGCGAGGCAATCGCCAGCACGGTGCCGGCATTGAGTGTGGCCGCAATTAAGAGTGCGTAAGATTCCATTATTGTGTTGCTCCTTGCGCTAAGGGCTTGGTAGCGGTGTGTACCCACCGCAAACGGTAATTGACCAGCGTGTCACATGCCAGCAAGCTAAACAGTAGTAAGCCCTGAAACACGCCGGTTAGCGATTTGGGTAGCCCAAGGCGGGACTGCGCCAGTTCACCACCGATATAGAACATGCTCATCAATAATGCGGAGAACACCATGCCGACAGGATGCAGACGCCCCACATAGGCCACAATGATAGCGGCAAAGCCATATCCGGCCGGCACATAGGGCGTGAGCTGTCCGATCGGACCTGCCACTTCGAGCGCACCGGCCAGACCGGCCATGCCACCCGAGATCAGCAGGGCGGTCCACAGCGCGCGGCGCGAGGAAAAACCTGCATAGCGCGATGCGGCGGGCGCCAATCCACCCACCTGCAATGCAAAACCAGCGCGGGTACGAAACAGAAATATCCAGACCCCGGCCGCCCCCAGCAGGGCAAATACCACACCTATGCTGACCCGTGAGCCCTCAAACAGACGCGGGATGCGGGTCGCCAGCTCGAAACTTTTGGTCTGCGGAAAATTGTAACCATGCGGGTCTTTCCATGGTCCAAACACCAGGTAGCTCAGTACCTGTACCGCCACATAGACCAGCATCAGGCTGACCAGAATTTCATTGGCGTTGTAGCGGTCGCGCAGTAACGCGGTTAATCCGGCCCAGGCCATACCACCCAATACCCCGGCCAGTAGCAAACCCGGCACGATCCAGCCACCGGTATGCTGGTCGGCCAGCAGGGCCACACCGCTGGCGGCGATGGCGCCGAGGATGTATTGCCCTTCGGCGCCGATATTCCATACGTTGGAGCGAAAGCATACCGCCAGACCGAGCGCAATCAGCAGCAGCGGAGTGGCTTTGACCACCAGCTCACCTATCGCATACGCATTGCGTATCGGTTCCCAGAAGAACACCTGCAAACCGCGCACAGGGTCTTTGCCCAGAAGCGAAAACAGAATCACACCAATTACCACCGTGCACAACAGCGCCAGCAATGGCGAACCGTAACTCCACCACTGCGAGGGCTGGGGACGTACTTCTAGCTTAAGCCGCGCCATCTTGCACCTCCGCGGCGTTACCCCATAAACCACTCATCCACGCACCAATTTTTTCCACTGTTGCCTCCGCCATGGGTACTGAGGGCGACAACTTGCCGCGTGCAAGCACGTGCATGCGATCGCACACCTCAAACAATTCATCCAACTCTTCACTCACTACCAGCACCGCACAACCGGCGTCGCGCAGCGCCAGAATTTCACCGCGTATCTGTGCTGCGGCACCTACGTCAACACCCCAGGTGGGCTGCGACACGATGAACAATTTGGGTTTGGCATCAATCTCTCTGCCGACGATAAATTTTTGCAAATTGCCGCCTGACAGCGAGCGCGCCACCGCCATCGGCCCGCTGGCCTTGACCTTGTATTCCTTGATCAGGCGCGCCGCATGGGTTTCCAGTTGGCGTACCCGTATCCAGCCACCGGCGAAGCGCGGCATGGAAATCGATTCGTTACGGGTCAGCAGCAGGTTGTGCGCCAGACTCAGTGTCGGCACGGCGCCGCGTCCCAGTCGTTCTTCCGGCACAAAGTGCAATCCCAACTTGCGTCGCCCTCCGGGGTGCATATGCGACACATCGACCGCGCCCAGCTGTATGCAGCCACGTGGTGAGCGACAGTCTTCGCCGGACAAGGCGTATAGCAGCTCTTTCTGGCCATTGCCGGAAACTCCGGCAATCCCGACCACCTCGCCGCCACGCACCTGCAGATCGATATTCTCCAGGTCGACACCAAACTGGTCTTCGCGCGCCAGGCTCAGTCCCTTGACATCGAGCACGGTAGCGCCGGGCAGTTTCGCCGTGCGCTCCAGCAAAGCTGGCTCGGCACCTATCATCAGGCGCGACAAGGACGCGTTGGATTCTTGTTGCGGGTTACATACCCCGGTAACCTTGCCGCCGCGCAGCACTGTGCAGGCAGTGCATAGCTCGCGGATCTCATGCAGTTTGTGGCTGATGTAAAGAATGCTGCAGCCTTCGCTGGAGAGCTGCTTGAGTACCACAAACAGTTTCTCTACCGCTTGCGGCGTCAGCACTGAGGTGGGTTCGTCCAGTATCAGTAGCTCCGGGCGGGTCAGCAGCGCACGGATGATCTCCACCCTTTGCATTTCGCCCACGCTTAGCGTATGCACGGGACGCGCAGGATCGATATCCAGGCCATATTCGGTGGCCTTGCCGATAATGCTGGCCGTCACCTGCGCCAGCGTACTGCGCGTCAACCCTAGCCAGACGTTTTCTGCCACGGTCATAGTGTCAAACAGGTTGAAGTGCTGGAACACCATGCTGATGCCGTTGGCGCGCGCATCCTTGGGGTTGCGGATCTGTACCACTTGGCCATTGAGCATGACTTGGCCGGCATCGGGTTTGACTGAACCATAAATGATTTTCATCAGGGTCGATTTGCCCGCGCCATTTTCGCCCAATACGGCGTGGATTTCGCCGGGCATGACCGTTAGCGATACTTCGCTATTGGCAATGACGCCGGGATAGGCTTTGGTGATGCCCTGCAATTGAAGTCTGGGTGTGCTCATGAAATGGGCTGCCTCACTCTTTTTTAACGCGGCTGCGACAAGCTTTACACAATTGCGTAGCCAGCAGGCCTGGGCCTAACTGTCGATACGCCTTGTTAAAGCTACGAATATATCAATAGGGGGAAGCATTGCTAGGCAGAATTGAAAACGCTAAAGTGTTCTCAAACTGCTCCGAATATCGTCGTTCATTTGCTATTACTAGCAAAATTCATGCCGAACTAAAAAAGTTCTTATGCACAAAGACTAGCATTCTCGATACTTCACATTATATGCAATAAATGATGTTAACTATTTGATGGCAGGAAATTTAAGTCGCTAAATTTAGTCCCTATTAAATCACTCAGTTAGCCACTCAGTCTGCGAATAAATTGGCGAATCCGCGAAGCGGGACTGGCGTGCCTGCTTATGCGGGTATGCAAGGTCACCATATTGATGCACGGAAAGAGTGCAAGGGTCTTAAGAATGCGGTGTTATGTGGCACTGTATGGATTTGGTATGGCGTGTTTTTTGTTGGTGTACGGGCAAAGCGATCGTGGCTTTGGTATTCGCTTGGTATGCGTGTTGATGGCATGGGACTTGCCTAATACAAAGTATCTTGTATTCAAGTACGGATGCATAGATCGAAGAGAAGTGAGTGCATCACATCATCATGGCAGCTCTCAGCTTTGAACCGAAAGTAGCAGGTCATGTCATCAGTATAAGTGGCAGGACATAACTAATTTCAATCACCGCAATTTCCTCTGGCGTTATTTCAAATGGCGTTAAATCGAAAAACCTAACCACCAGGAGTCTATACATGTCCCGTAACACTCACGCAGTAAAACACCTTGTCATGGCAGTCGCAATCAGTTGCAGTGCTACAGCTTCTGCCTCCGACTGGAGCGATACCTCAATTAATTATCGCTATATCCCAAAAGAAAGCGGGTTCATTGTTGATGCAGCAGGTAATAAAGTTGATGTCGCAAAACACATCGTCTCGCTGGAGCACATCAGCGGATTTAAATACGGCAGCAATTATTTCAATGTCGATATCCTGAAATCGGACAGCAAGGATCCGGCTAACGGCAGCACCGCCGGCGCGCAGGAAGTGTTTGCGATTTACCGCAATAACCTCAATCTGAGCAGCCTGACCGGCAGCAGCATGAAGTTTGGTGTCGTCAAGGATATCGCGATCACTACCGGTTTCAATGCAGGTTCTAAAAATAATGAAAATGCAGCGCAACCGCTGGCTTTCTTATTTGGCCCTACGGTGCAATTTGCCTTGCCATCCGGTTACCTGAACCTCGGTCTGCAAGCGTATAAAGAGACTAATAATAGTAAATTTGCCGGTGGCAAGCAGGATTTTGATGTGGCGGCTCAGCTCAATGTGGTGTGGGGAATTCCTTTCAACGCAGGTGTGCCGGCGAACTTCAAAGGCTTCATGAGCGTTACCGGTCCTAAGGGCACCGGTAAAGGTACAGGTATAGAAACTACGACTGAAACCTTGCTTGATGCTCTGGTGATGTTCGATGTCGGTTCGCTGGCAGGCAAGAAAGATACTTACTATGCGGGCGTAGGCTATCGCTACTGGAATAATAAATTCGGTAACGATGAAAAGGCGGCTGGATTTACCGGTGTCCTGAATAAGGCCGGTCATATTTCTGCGCCTTTCGTGCAACTCGAAGCGCATTTCTAATCTTTAGGCTCAGTTAGCGGTGGCCTTTTTTTTGGGGGGCGGCCATTTTTGTTCAAAAAAAGCGCCCGGCGACAGTGAACTGACCCCATTAAGTTGGACAGATTAATTGCTTAGGTTACCAAGGGCTGGGTTCTGTATTGCACAGGGCTCAGCCCTTTTAGTTTCATCTTAATGCGATCGTAATTATAGTAGTGAATATACTTTGCCAGCCCTTTTTGAAGCTCATCAATGCTTTTAAATTTGTCGAGGTAAAAATACTCAGACTTCAGCACTGCAAAAAAGCTTTCCATCGCTGCATTGTCGAGACAGTTTCCTTTGCGTGACATGCTCTGTGTGACTTGATTTTTCCCGAGTAGCCGTTGGTAGGCGGGCATTCGATATTGCCACCCCTGATCCGAATGCAAGACTGGCTTTTCGCCTGGCTTTAATTTGACCAACGCTTTCTTGAGCATGTTGCTCACCATTTCAAACACCGGGCGTCTGGACGTCTCATAGGCAATAATTTCGCCATTGTACAAATCCAATACCGGGGAGAGATACAACTTTTCTCTGGCAACATTAAATTCCGTCACATCCGTTACCCACTTCTGATTCGGCTCTTGTGCCTCGAACTGACGTTGTAAAATATTGGGCGCAGCACAGCCCACGTCGCCCTTGTAGGAACGGTATTTTTTGATTCTGACCAGTGACTTGAGTCCGAGCGACGTCATCAATCTCTGCACTGTCTTGTGGTTTACAAGCGTACCCATTTTCTGGATGGTCGCGGTGATGCGCCTATAACCATAACGCCCCTTATGGCGTGCGTAAATGCTGCGGATGCGGCCCTTCAAATCCGCATATTTATCTGCTGCCAGCAAGGCTTTCTGTTGATAGTAAAACGTACTGCGTGCCAGACCGGCAAGTTTGAGCAAGCCGGCTATCGGGTACTGCTGCCTTAGTTCTTGCACTACTTGCGCTTGTTGCGCGGTGTTGTCTGTGCTTGTTGCTGAACTAAGGCTTTTAACTTTTTTAGGTAGGCATTCTCCATGCGCAGATAAGCCACTTCCGCCAGCAATTCTTCGTGGCTGCGGCTTTCATCTTCTTTGGCGTGCGGTGCTTTTGGTGTTGGTGGGGCTGACATGTTTTTAGGGCGTCCTCGGGTGCGTGGAGTTAAGGCGTCGATACCACCGCTATGATAACTGCGTTCCCAGACTCCGAGGCAACCTGGGCTGCGGATATCAAACACGAGTGCGGTTTCTGCATAGGAGAGCTGCTGATCCCACATGTGTTGCAATACCGAGAGCCTGAACTCCAGGTTGTAATGGCTGAACTTCTTTCCGAGACCTTCAGCGCCGTAGTGCTCGTAGCGCTTTACCCAGCGACGCACTATCGACCCATTAATACAGTAATGCTGCCCGATGGCGTTGAAGCTGGTCGACTTGTTGAGATACCGTTTAACGACGCCTAATTTAAACTGCTTCGTGTACTTACTCATAAAAACACCCCAAAAGTTAGGACTGGTGTCCAACTTTTGGGGTGCAGTTCACAGCAGCCGGGCGCTTTTTTATTAAACTGCCTATACTGATATCGGTAAGTTATGCTGAATCCATTGGCGTCTGGCATTCGTCCGTGAAACCGGCTGCAAGGCACTCTAGAAAATATTGAAAAAAACTGATAGTTAACATCAGATTTTACGTATAGTGCCACGTGCCGTGAATGCTAACCTCTACGCATAAGTATTTAAATATGGAGACACCTATGTCGGAAGCAATTCGATTTTATTTCCAGGGGCAGCTACAAGAGGTCGCCGATGTCGCGCCTACCCGCACTATCCTGCAGCATTTGCGTGAAGACCGGCATTGCACCGGCACCAAGGAAGGCTGTGCCGAAGGCGATTGTGGTGCCTGTACCGTCGTGATTGCCGAAATGAAGGACGGCAAAGTGGAGATGAAATCGGTCAATTCCTGCATACAGTTCATGCCTACCTTAGATGGCAAGGCGCTGTTTACGGTCGAAGACTTAAAGCAGCCGGATGGTGATATGCATCCGGTACAACAGGCGCTGGTTGAATGCCATGGTTCGCAATGCGGCTTCTGTACGCCGGGTATCGCGATGTCGCTGTGGAGTCTGTATCTGAAGAAAGAACAACGCGGCGATGGCAAAACTGCGCCCTGCCGCAAGGAAGTTGATGAAACCCTGTCCGGCAATCTGTGCCGCTGCACCGGTTATCGCCCCATCATTGATGCCGCTACGCGCATGGGTGAATTGCCTGCAGTGAATTTCGATCAGGCCGCACTACAGAGTTCCCTGCAAGCTTTGCAGCGCGACCAGATGTTTGTCTACCAAAACGACAGCGGCAGCCAGACTTTCCATGCCCCGCGTACGCTGGCGCAATTGGTAGAAATCCGCGCCGCCAAGCCGCAGGCTTGCATTTTGTCCGGCTCTACCGATGTCGGCCTGTGGGTGACCAAGCAGATGCGCGATTTGGGTGACATTATCTACGTACGTGAAGTGGCGGAACTGCAAACGATCACGGAACGCGATGGCAAGCTGGAAATCGGTGCCGGTGTCAACCTCAACGATGCCTATGGCGCGGTATGCCGGCATTATCCCGACGAATTGACGGAGATGTGGCAGCGCTTCGCTTCTCAGCCTATCCGCAATACCGGCACTCTGGGCGGCAGTGTCGCCAATGGTTCGCCTATCGGTGATTCTGCACCATGGATGATTGCGCTCGGTGCCGAGATTGTGTTGCATGGCGCAGACGGCCAACGAGTTTTGTTGCTGCAAGACTTCTATCTCGATTACATGAAAAAAGATATGCGGCCCGGCGAATTTGTGGCGGCAGTACGGATTCCGTTGCCACGCCCAAATCAGCATTTCCGCACTTATAAGCTGGCCAAACGCTATGACCAGGATATCTCGGCGGTCTGCGCGGCGTATGCGATCACGCTGGACGGCGACATTGTGCGCGACGCCCATATCGCTTACGGCGGTATGGCTGCGACCTCCCGACGGGCCCCGCACGCCGAAGCCGCGCTCAATGGCCAGGTCTGGAATGAGGCTAGCCTGAAGCAGGCGATGGCGATGCTGGAACAGGATTACACACCGCTGAGCGATATGCGCGCCTCCGCTGGCTACCGCATGGCTACCGCACAAAACCTATTGCGTCGTTTTTGGCTGGAAACCCGTCCGGATGCCGCACTGACACCAAACAGCATCAGCGCTTTCGCTCATGCCATGGCCAACTCTTAAGAAAGGAAGTCTCCGATGAACAAGCAAGTCGACGCCTTTCTGTCACCATTAGCCGCCGCCTCTTCCGCTGCCCCTGCTACCCCTGCCGCCTGGGCTGAAGTCGGGTTGTCGCGCGCCCACGAATCGGCCGTGCTGCATGTACTGGGCGAAGCTACCTATACCGATGATGTCGCCGAAGTGCAAGGTACTTTGCATGCGGCGCTGGGTTTGTCGTCCAAGGCCCATGCGAATATTTTGTCCATGGATCTGGAAGCGGTAAAGAAATCACCCGGTGTGGTCGCCGTGTACACCGCCAAAGATATTCCCGGCACCAATGATTGCGGCCCTATCATCCACGACGATCCTATCCTGTCGGAAGGTCTGGTCGAATATGTCGGTCAGCCGGTGTTTGTGGTAGTGGCGGACAGCCATGACAATGCGCGCCGTGCCGCCCGCAAAGCCAATATCAGCTATGCAGAATTGCCGGCGATACTGACGCCGCAGCAAGCTAAGCAAGCCCAGTCGTTTGTGGTGCCGCCTATGCGTTTGCAGCGTGGTGATGCGCAGATCGCCTTGGAAAACTCGCCACACCGCGTCAAGGGCGCATGGTCGGTAGGCGGGCAGGAGCAGTTTTATCTGGAAGGCCAGATTTCTTACGCGATTCCGAAAGAAGACCAGGGCATGTTGGTGCTGTGCTCGACCCAGCATCCGACCGAAATGCAACACGTGGTGGCGCATGCGCTGAAGCTGCATTCACACAATATCGTGGTCGAATGCCGTCGTATGGGCGGTGGTTTCGGTGGTAAAGAATCGCAATCGGCATTGTGGGCGGCGTTGGCGGCGATTTGCGCCTCCTTGCTGAAACGTCCGGTGAAATTACGCGCCGACCGCGATGACGACATGCTGGTGACCGGCAAGCGTCATTGCTTTGATTATGAATATGAAGTCGGCTATGACGATACTGGCCGCATTCTGGGTGCCAAAGTCGAGATGGTGTCGCGCGCCGGATTTTCGGCTGATTTGTCGGCACCGGTGGCGACTCGCGCAGTCTGCCATTTCGATAACACCTATTATCTGGGTGATGTCGATATCCGCGCCATGTGCGGCAAGACCAATACCCAGTCGAATACCGCGTTCCGTGGTTTTGGCGGACCGCAAGGGGCGATTGCGATTGAATACATCATGGATGAGATCGCCCGTGAGTTGGGGCAGGATGCGCTGGATATCCGTAAAGTCAATTTCTATGGCCGTAACGACGAAGAAGGCCGCAACGTTACCCAATACGGTCAAAAAGTGGTGGATAACGTCATCCATGAACTGGTGGCAGAACTGGAAGCGAGCAGCGATTACCGTCAGCGCCGCGCTGCCGTGCAGGCCTTCAATGCCAGCAGCCCTGTCCTGAAAAAAGGCCTGGCGCTGACTCCGCTGAAATTCGGCATCGCATTTAATGTCACGCATTTCAATCAGGCCGGCGCTCTGGTGCATGTCTATACCGATGGTTCGGTGCTGGTCAACCATGGCGGCTGTGAAATGGGCCAGGGTATCAATACCAAGGTCTGCCAGGTCGTGGCGCATGAGCTGGGGATTAAGCTGTCGCTGGTGCGCGCTACCGCCACCGATACCAGCAAGGTTGCGAATACCTCGGCGACCGCCGCCTCTACCGGTGCCGATCTCAATGGCAAGGCGGCGCAGGATGCCGCTCACACCATACGTCAGCGCCTGGCGGAATTTGCCGTCAAGACCTATGGCGGCGAACTGGCCACGGTCAGTTTCAGCGATGGTCTGGTGCAGGTAAATGGACTGAGTATCGCGTTTGAAGAAGTGGTGCGGTTGGCTTATCTGGCCAGGGTGCAACTGTGGTCAGACGGCTTTTACGCCACGCCCGGCCTGCATTGGGATCCGAAAACCATGAGCGGCAATCCGTTCTCGTATTTCTCTTACGGTGCCTCGGTCTCGGAAGTGATCGTCGATACCCTGACCGGCGAATGGAAACTGCTGCGCGCCGATGCGCTGTACGATGCCGGCCAGTCGCTCAATCCTGCCATTGATATCGGCCAGGTTGAGGGCGCTTTCATACAGGGCATGGGCTGGCTGACTACCGAAGAGTTGTGGTGGAATCCGGGTGGCAAACTGATGACGCATGCGCCCTCGACGTACAAGATTCCGGCGGTTTCGGATTGTCCGCAAGACTTCCGCGTCGCATTGTTTAAGAACCGCAATGTGCAAGACAGCATCCATAGGTCGAAGGCCGTTGGTGAACCACCTTTACTGTTGCCGTTCTCGGTATTTTTTTGCGATCCGCGATGCCGCCGCCAGCGTCGGCGGGCATAAGTTCCATCCGCCTTTGAATTCCCCCGCGACCAGCGAAGCGATTCTGAAGTCGATTGCTGCCGTCAGCAAACTGGCTAACGCCGCCTAAGCCGGAAAAGAGGACGCTATGCATCACTGGCTCGATGTTCCCGCTGCACAGAACTGCCCTCAGATACTGGTGACGGTGGCGAAAGTTGTCGGTTCCGGTCCGCGTGAAGCGGGGGCAAAAATGCGGGTGACGTCACAGCATAGCTTTGACACTATCGGTGGCGGCCATCTGGAATTGCGTGCTATCGAGATTGCGCGCCAGATGCTGGCGCTGCCGGACGATAGTCTGGCGGCACAACGCAGGCTAGAGCGTTTTCCGCTGGGACCGGCTCTGGGCCAGTGCTGCGGTGGCGTCGTGCATCTGGCGTTCGAGCGTCTCACCGACGAGCGCAACCTGAGCGAGATTCGGCAGCGCCTCAATCTCGGCCAAGATAGCTGGCGACTGCTGGCGCTTGATGCAGCCGATGCGGTGGCGCTGTTCGATCAAAGCGCCAGCCAGTTATCGGGAGCGCAGCTAGCTGCGCCTTTGCTGGCGCAACTGACAAAAACGATACAAACGACCTTCGCCACCCAGGGCACCCAACTGCTGCTGGATGCCAACGGACAGCGCTATCTGCTCGATGCCTGTCTGGCCGATACGCCCCATCTGATGTTGTTTGGCGCCGGCCATGTCGGTGCAGCCATCGTCCGGGCGCTGGCTGAATTACCGTGCCGTATCACCTGGGTAGACGAAAGGGAAGATATGTTCCCCGCCGTCTTGCCGCGCAATGTCACGGTCGAAGCGACTGATAGTCCCGAGGCTCTGATAGACTGCGCACCGGCCGGTGTGTCGTTTCTGGTGCTGACCCATAGCCATCTGCTGGATCAGCATCTGACCGACCATATACTGCGCCGCAATGATTTTGCCTGGTTCGGCCTGATAGGTTCGCATACCAAACGCATGCAGTTTGAGCATAGGTTGCGCGAACGCGGTGTCACGCCAGCTAGTCTGGAGCGCATGGTTTGCCCGATAGGCTTGCCAGGCATACGCGGCAAGCAACCGGCAGTGATAGCCGCCTCGATCGCGGCACAATTACTCCAGGTATGGGAACAACTGGAGCAGGATAGACAAGCACAGCAACAGGCACAGCAACAAGCGCAGCCGCCGCAGTCAGCGCAGAACATACAGCCACCAGAACAGCCGCCAACTTCGCCGCCAAATCAGACGCAAACTCAGATACAAACACAGTTGGCTGAGCATAGCCCGGCGGCGCCAAATCAGGATGCTTTAGCAGCATGCCACTAGCTGGCTACGGCGCCAGAAGACTGCGCGCCGTAGCACCCTGCTGCAAAGCTAATTGACAAACAAACGACAAAATAATGCTACTTTAAGGACGCGCCACGATGGCCATCAGCAATTCCACCACTACCAACGACTTACAAGCTTACCGCGCCAGTGTGCTGCATTTCAGCAATGACCCGGCATTTCACCAGCAGGCGTTTGCCTGGCATGAAGACGGCTTGCTCATCATCAGGGGCGGCAAAGTACAAGCCGCCGGTGATTATGCCCAGTTGCACGCCAGTTTGCCGGAAGGCTGCGTAGTACACGACTACCGCGGCAAGCTGATCATGCCCGGTTTCATCGATACCCATATCCATTACCCGCAAACCGACATGATCGCTTCGCCGGCACCGGGTCTGTTGCCATGGCTCGATACCTATACGTTCCCGACCGAACGCAAGTTTGCCGATCCGGCGCATGCCGGTGAAGTCGCGCATTTTTTCATCAAGGAGTTGCTGCGCTGTGGCACCACCACCGCCATGGTGTATTGCACCGTGCATCCGGAATCGGTTGAGGCTTTCTTTGCCGAAAGCGAAGCGCGCAATCTGCGCATGGTGGCCGGTAAGGTCATGATGGACAGAAATTGCCCTGATTTCTTGCGCGATACCGCCGAAAGCGGTGCCCGCGAGAGTGAAGACCTGATCAAGAAGTGGCATAAGCGCGGTCGCCAGTTGTATGCGATCACGCCACGCTTTGCCCCGACCTCGAGCGAGGCGCAAATGCAATTGGCCGGTGAACTGGCGCGCGCGTATCCGGACACCTATCTGCAGACCCATGTGGCAGAAAATACCGATGAAGTGGCATGGGTGAAATCCCTGTTCCCGCAAGCGCGCAGCTATATGGATGTCTACGATCATTACGGCATGCTGCGTCCGCGCTCCATGTATGCGCATTGCATCTGGCTTGATGATGCCGATAGGGTGCGCATGGCAGAGACCCAGTCGGCGGTCTCGTTTTGCCCTACTTCCAACTTATTCCTGGGCAGTGGCCTGTTTGATTTCGAACGTGCCGATGCGCTGCAGGTACCTTTGTCAATGGCTACCGATGTCGGCGGCGGCACCTCGTTTTCCATGCTGCAAACCATGAACGAAGCGTATAAGGTGGCGCGCATGGGTGGCACTTATCTGCCGGCCTTGCGCGTTTTACCTGCCACGCTGGGTGGCGCACGCAGCATGCAGCTGGAAGGCACTATCGGTAATTTTGTGGCCGGTGCCGAAGCCGATGCCCTACTTCCAACTTATTGCAGTGCACCTGTTTGATTTCGAACGTGCCGATGCGCTGCAGGTACCTTTGTCAATGGCTACCGATGTCGGCGGCGGCACCTCGTTTTCCATGCTGCAAACCATGAACGAAGCGTATAAGGTGGCGCGCATGGGTGGCACTTATCTGCCGGCCTTGCGCATGTTTTACCTGGCCACGCTGGGTGGCGCACGCAGCATGCAGCTGGAAGGCACTATCGGTAATTTTGTGGCCGGTGCCGAAGCCGATTTCATCGTGCTCGATCCGCAAGCTACGCCGCTGTTGGCACGCCGCACCACGCGCACCAATAGCATGGAAGAGTTATTGTTTGCGTTGGCCATGCTGGGCGACGATCGCACCGTAGCGATCGCTCACGCTCGGCTTCGGTGATCTGGGTCAGGTTGGCGATAGGCATGGCTTTCAGGACAACTGACTGCTGATACACCTTGGCGGCGTTTTGCTGTATCTGTGCCGCAGTATCTAGCAGGATGCCGGCCGGGGCGGTGGCAAAGCCAGGCTGGCTAGGCTGCACTGAATGGCAACTGACGCAACGTTGATTAATGACCGCCTGTACCTTGGCAAAATCGCTTGCCTCAGTGACTGCGCCTGCCGCCGCTACGCGTTTTACCGGTGCTTTTGGGGCAATCGCGATCGCCACTGCCAGCAATAAAGCCACGCCCGCTGCCGGATAAGCCCAATTCGTGATGCCTTTGTGACGCAGGTTGAAGAAGTGACGGATCAGGACACCGGCGGCAATGATGCCCGCCAAGATCAGCCAGTTATAGCTATTGCTATAGGTCATGGCGTAATGGTTGCTGATCATGATGAACAATACCGGCAGGGTAAAGTAATTATTGTGGACGCTGCGCTGTTTGGCTTTCTGGCCGTGGATAGGATCCGGTGATTTACCTTCCTGCATCGCTTCCACCAATTTGCGCTGGCCGGGAATGATCAGCATCAGCACATTACCCACCATCATGGTGCCTATCATGGCGCCGACATGGATATATGCAGCACGACCGCTGAGCAATTTCGATAATACGAAGGCGACCGCTACGATGAACACGAACATCACGATGCCGAACAGGCCTTCGCGCTTACCCAAAGGCGAGCGGCACAGCAAATCGTAGAAAGTCCAGCCCAGCACCAGAGTGGCAAGACCGACCCCGATCGCTTGCAGGTTGCTCAAGTCAGCCACCGATTTGTCTATCATCATGGCCGAGGCATTGAAGTAATACACGATGAACAGCAGTGAGAAACCAGAGATCCAGGTCCAGTAGGCTTCCCACTTAAACCAGTGCAGTTCTTCCGGTAATTCTTTCGGAGCGACCAGGTATTTTTGCGGATTGTAAAAGCCGCCGCCATGCACGGCCCAGAGTTCGCCGGAGACGCCTTTATTGGCGAGTTCCGAACCGGGTTTAGGCGGACGGATGTTGTTGTCTAGCCACACAAAGTAAAATGAGGCGCCAATCCAGGCGATGCCGGTGATCAGATGCAGCCAGCGCACCACCAGGTTCAGCCATTCGGTGCCGTAGGCAAGGATAAAAGTCGGTAAAAAAGCTTCCATGTATGTCTCTCATGTTTGAAGCTCGTCTGCCACCGCGGGCTCTCCAGACGAGAGGGATTTAGTCCCTGTTTGGTCGCGAAAGTGATGAGCTCCGCTGCGACCGGATGAATAGTCAGGGTACATGATCGCACGGGCCTCCGTCCTTTGCGCTCTTGTACCGGCAACCGATGTGGCTTTATCAGATATACGAAAATTCTTATAAAGCCTATGCAAGATAAAGGTAATGGTAGCTTTTTTTATGGGAATTGCCGTATATTAAAAATACACATTTCAATATACCGCTCAGCCATGGCCAATTTACCGAATCACCTAGACTTGCACCTGATACGCATACTGTATCTGCTTTTGAGTGAAAAAAACGTCTCGCGCGTCGCACTCAAGCTGAATCAGCCGCAGCCTTCTATCTCCGCATCGCTGCGTAAACTGCGTGAGCTCACCGGTGACCAGTTACTGGTGCGCGGCGGCCGTGGCATGGTGGCGACCCCGCATGGCGAAAGCCTGATGAAGCCGGCAAAACGCATCCTCGACGAAACCGAGCTGTTGTTTGAGCGCAAGTTGCCATTTGCCTCTCAGCAAGAGAGCCGCACCTTTCACATCGCCACACCGGATTCTCTGGATATCCAGTTTTTACCGGGCGTGGTGGAACGCTTCCGGCGCGAATCGCCGAAGAGCCGCATCGTGATTCACAGTCTGGGCGCGCAGGTCGATTACATCCGCCAGTTGTCCGATGGTGATCTTGATCTGGTGATTGCCAACTGGGATGAGCCGCCGCAACACCTGCATTTATCCAAGTTGTTTGAAGACCCTATCGTCTGCGCCATGCGCGCCGACAGCCCGTATGCCAAGCGTACCGGCAGTGATGATATGACGCTGGAGGATTATCTGAGCCTGCCGCATGTCGCGCCATCGCAGATGCTGTCCGGCTATCACGGTGTGATCGATGCGCATCTGGAACGTCAGAACTTACGCCGCAACGTGGTGGTGGAGTCGGCGTATTTCGGCCTGATGCCGTATATGCTGACGCAAACCGATCTGGTGTTGACGACCGGCAAGCAATATCTCCGATATTACGAAAAAAGCCTGCAGCTCAAGACTTTTGCCGTGCCTGTCAAGTTTCCGCCGCTGCGCTTTTATCAGCTATGGCACGAGCGTGTCCATCATGCGCCCGAACACAAATGGCTGCGCGACCAGATCACCAATGCGGCCAAGGCCTTGATCGTTAAGTAGGAAATTTGCGGTGGCTGCGCTACAGCCGGCTGCCACCGCTATACAGGTATTGAAATTAACTGCCGCGATAGGTCGAATACGCCCATGGCGATACCACCAAAGGTACGTGGTAATTTTGCGTCACATCGGCAATCCCGAAAGCCAAAGTGACGCGGTCGATGAATTTCGGCGACGGTAATACGACACCTTGCGCATCGAAATAATCACCGGCGGCAAACACCAGTTCGTACTGCCCTACCTGCATGCTATCGCCTTCCAGCAAGGGCGCACTGCAGCGTCCGTCGTGATTTGTCACCGCTGTCTTGAGTAATCTTTTTCCCTCCGCTTCGACTGCATACAAGGCAATCTGGACACCGACTCCCGGTTGCCCTAATGTGATATCCAATACGTGTGTGCTGAGTTTTCCCATGGTTTGTCTCCTATATCGACATGTTGAAAATACCTATCAGTCAAATCATATACCGCTAGCATTCGATCAATATACTATCGAACATATACAAACCATGTCAGCGGCGCAAGCCTGGCAGCGACAATACTTGCCATCATTGGCGACGATTGATTAATCTCTCATTAACCCCTAATTTTCAGGTGCAGCGTGAACGATACCTACCAGAATTATCCGCGTGACTTGATCGGCTATGGCCGCACGCCACCGCATGCGCAATGGCCGGACGGTGCGCGCATCGCTTTGCAATTTGTCCTCAACTACGAAGAGGGTAGCGAAAACTGCGTATTGCATGGTGATAAAGCTTCGGAAACTTTTTTATCTGAAATCATCGGCGCCCAGGCTTTCGAAATGCGTCACATGAGCATGGAAAGCATCTACGAATACGGTTCGCGTGCCGGTTTGTGGCGCTTATTGCGCATGTTTGAAGAGCGCAAATTGCCGCTCACCGTGTTCGGTGTTTCCATGGCGCTTAAGCGCAATCCGGAAGCGCTGGCGGCGTTTCAGGAACTCGGTCATGAAATCGCCTGCCATGCGTTGCGCTGGATCAGTTACCAGCACATGGATGAAGCCAGCGAGCGCGCCCATATGGCCGAAGCGGTACAGATCATCAAGGAGATGACCGGCACCGCACCGGCCGGCTGGTATACCGGACGCGATTCACCGAATACCCGCAAGCTGGTGGTGGAGCATGGCGGTTTCCGCTATGACGCCGATCATTACGGTGATGATCTGCCGTTCTGGCAACAGGTAGCGATCACCGATGCGGCCGGCCATCCGGCCAGTAAGCCGCACCTGATCGTGCCGTACACGCTAGACACCAATGACATGCGCTTTGCCGCCATGCAGGGCTTCAATTCCGGTACCCAGTTTTTCGATTACCTGAAAGACGCCTTCGATGTGCTGTATGCGGAAGGCGATCCGCAAGGCTTAAATCAACCCAAAATGCTGTCGGTCGGCCTGCATTGCCGTCTGATCGGGCGGCCGGGCCGCGCTGCCGCGCTGGCGCGTTTTCTCGATTATGTGCAATCTCACGATAAGGTCTGGATTACCCGCCGTATCGATATCGCCGAGCATTGGCATCACACCCATCCCTACGTTCAACCACCTACATCTTCCAAATGACGACTACCCTGGACTACCTCAATCAAGCCAGCACCGATGAATTTGTGGCGCTGTTGCACGGCATTTACGAACATTCGCCGTGGATCCCGCAACGGGCCGCGGCACAACGCCCGTTTGCCAGCCTGGCTGCCCTGAAACTGGCAATGCAAGCGGTGGTCAGTACCGCTGCCGAGAGCGAACAAGTGGGTCTGATCCTGGCTCACCCGGAGTTGGCGGGTAAAGCGGCGATTGCCGGCGAACTGACCAAGGAATCTACCGGTGAGCAAGCCCAGGCTGGCTTAACCCATTGCAGCGCGGAAGAATTTGCGCTGTTGCAGCAGCTCAATAGTGACTACAAGAACAAGTTCGGATTTCCTTTCATCGTTGCGGTCAAAGGGCCGGACGGCAAGGGTTTTACGCGTCAGACCATCATCAGCATCTTCAGCCGCCGCCTGAAAAACCAGCGTGCCGATGAGCTGGCGGAATGCCTGCGCCAGATCAGCCGCATCGCTGAGTTACGCCTCAATGATTTACTCGGACACCGCCCGCAATTGGGCGAGACCATCATGGCGTGGTCGGAAACCATCGGCGCCTGGAGCGACGAAGAACATGCGCTGACCTGTGCCTATATGACCGCGGCGCATCAGAAAACCGCTAACCAACTGGCAAGCTGGATGCGCGAAGCCGGCATGCAGGTAAACATCGATGCGGTCGGCAATGTGGTCGGGCGTTATCTGTCCGATGTGGCCGGTGCCAAAACCCTGCTGACCGGTTCGCATTACGACACCGTCTGCAATGGCGGTAAATACGACGGTCGTGAGGGGATCTTGTTGCCTATCGCCATCGTCAGGCACTTGCATGAACGCGGCGAAAAACTGCCATTTCATTTTGAAATCATCGGCTTTGCCGAAGAAGAGGGCGTGCGCTTCAAGAGCACCTTCCTCGGCAGTAATGCCATCATCGGCCAGTTTGACCTGAGCTTGCTGGATAAGCGCGATGATGACGGCATCAGCATGCGCGAAGCCTTGAGCGCGGCCGGCCATGAGGTCTCGGCCATTCCTGCGATCTCCCGCAACCCTGCCGATATTCTCGGGTTTGTCGAAGTCCATATCGAGCAAGGCCCGGTATTGCTGGGACGTGATTTACCGGTAGGTATTGTCACCTCTATCGCTGGCAGTTGCCGCTATCTGGTCGAACTGACCGGGGTGGCCAGTCACGCCGGTACTACGCCCATGAACATGCGTAAGGATGCCGCCGCTGCCGCAGCGGAAATCCTGCTGTATATCGAGCAAAGATGCGCACTGGCAGACTCACTGGTCGGTACCGTAGGCCAGTTGCAGGTACCGAATGGCTCGGTCAACGTGATCCCCGGCGCCTGCAAGTTTTCTATGGATATCCGCGCCGCCGATGACGCCACGCGCGATGCGGCAGTGGCCGATATCCTGCATGCGATAGAGGCGATCTGCCAGCGCCGCAATATCGAGGTAGCCGTGAATAAAACGGTGGCCGCACCGGCTGCACCTTGCGCCGGCTGGCTCAGGCAGCAACTGGCTGCCGCAACCGAACGCGCTGGTTTGCCGGTATTCGAACTGCCTTCGGGCGCCGGACATGACGCCATGGCGCTCGCCAAAATGACCGATGTGGCGATGTTGTTTACCCGTTGCGGCAACGGCGGGTGGCATCAGCCACAATCCGCTGGAAACCATGACTGCCGAAACTAATGTCTGCTTATGCACTAGCAGCCGGTTTTGCCGACAAACGAGTCTGTCCATGGTTTTCGGCTGGTGTCGCCCAGTGCCACAGATTTTCTGATGGCATCAATCTCTGCGGCCTGGTCGTGGCTTCTGACCGATGTCGGCCACGATTTCATGCCGGCCGCTTCATTGCTGACAGTTTGGGCGCGCTTGGTTAAGGCATTCAAGGCGCTGGAATGGCCTTGCAAACCGGAGCCCGGCCAACTGCTCTGGCGTTCTGCACGCAGTGCTTGCAAATCTTTTTGCGCATTCGCCGAGTCTGCAGCGCTTTTTTGGCTGCTGCATCAAAATCAGCCAATTGCTTGGAGAAGGCGTCGACGATTTTTTGCAGCTCGTTCATGTAGTCTTGCGCATCCTGTTCTTCTTGAAGTTCTACCGGCAAGCGTGATTTATTCGCTTCCAGTTCGTCGCAAAACATGGTGACAGTAGCTTCCGAAATTTTGCCTGAGGCCAGCCTGTCGGCTAACACTTCCAGCGCTTTCTCATCGGTGGCGATCAGGGTGCGCAGCTTGATCACATCGTCGTGTTCTTTGTCGAAAGAGGCACGTGCGGCCGCCAGCTTTTGCGCGGTTTGGCGCAGCGTATCGGCCAAACGATCGCGATCTGCTTCGGTCGCCGTTTCCGGATCAAAATTGGCGATGGCTTCAGAAATTTTGTCGCCCAAAACACCAAAGTGTTTAGAAATCAAACGCGCTGTCAGGCCCCAACCATTTAAATTACTCATTTTTACTTCCTCAAGAATTAGAAAAATATCCAGCTACTACATTTATCGGTGCAAAGATTTTTACCTACTTACTACTCGTGCTGCTGTTTTTTACTATCGAATCACGACACGGTCTTGCGCTAAAGGCAGGCCTATCATGAAGTCGACATGGATACCACGGCGTGTCGCATCGCCATCCTGATCCGCCACAATTTCGGTGCTGATCAATAAATATTCCGGCGTGCCGGCCACATCGCGGCTATATGGCATGAAGATGATCTGCTGCTTCAAGCCATGTTCGCCAGCGGCATCATCGATGCGGGTTTCCGTGCCTTTAAACGGTGGCACAAATTCTGCCGCCGGGTTGCCCGCATCGCGCTGGTAAGTGAGGCTATCGGCATCGCCAAACACCGCAGCCAGATCAGCCTCAACCCAACCCAGTCCGGCTAGTTGTTCGCGCCACAGCGTATAGGTTTTATCGCCCAGACCATAACCGGCGCTGCCCATGAAGGCCTCCTGGTCTTCTGCGCTTTCCGGGATCATCCGGGTTAAGCGGGTGCAGTACATCAGTTCGCTAACCTTGCCTTCGCTATCCTGGTACAGCTGCAAAAACTTTTCCTGCGCCTGATCCGCAGCGCTGTCATCGTCGCCGGTGGACAGGTAATAGCGATACAGTATGCCCTTCATATCCAGATCGACGCGGCTGATCGCCTTGATCAAATTGTCTGCCAATGCCGGTATCTGCATCAGTGAGCCATTGGTGTTGGCGTGAATAAACGGTGTCATTTGCAGACTCAGTATGCCGCCTATGCGCGCGCCCAGAGGCAGGCTCTGGTCTTCGCGCTTTTCGCCTTCGGCGATACCGTGTCGTGCCGCTATCCCACGTACGTATTTGTAGGCATCGTTCCAAGCCATGTCAGACCTTTCCTAGTGAATAATTGGGGGATTTTTTCATACTCTTGCCGCGATTTAAAAAGCGAACCAGGCCCCAGCCCAAGCCGCCCAACACCGCAATCCAAAATAGAATGCGCAGCATATGCATAAACCCAGATGGTTCATCTTGCTTGACGCTGGCCGGCAGTCGCGCTGCGCCCGCGCCCGCATTAACGCCGGATTTATACGCATCAGCGCTGCCATCGCTGCCGGCATTTGCATGCGTACGATTACGCTGCGCTAATCGTACCTACGTGGGCTTACGGAGAGACGGCAGTCGCACTACGGATGTGTTGACTTTCGTTTTTTCGCATGTGGCGCTGCCAATTGTGCTTGGCAGAAAATGGATCAGGAATTAAGCTTGTCTGAGCGTAGCGAGTTTGCTTCGTTCCCCATTTTTTGCCCTGCATAATTGGGCACCCGAAGGGCAGCGACTTTGCGTCGCCTTCTTTTGCTTCCGTTTCTTGGCGAAGCAAGAAAAGGAAGTAGCTACCGGGCTACCCCCGGTCGGCAATCGCACATCAACGACAGAAATGGAAATAAAACCAGGCAATAGCAAACCAAAAACAGCATGCCGCCATTACGCATATTCCATGCGGCTCGCAGGCCAGTGTGCTTGAAGAATCGCATGTAATATGCGTAGTGGCACGGATGCTTTTGAGATTTCATACGGCGCTAGTGCTCGATGATTTAGCCGCGCTAGATGAAAGCTCACCAGCATCAATAGCAGTAACACGCCTGCGCCTAGCAGAGAATAAAAGCCCAGGGTGTAGCCGCTAGCGCCGACTCTGCCGGATAAATTGTTGCGATGCCGGTAGAGAGAAGCCGCCCATGAACCAGACGGCTTGGTGCCAGCTTGGTCCCATCGACAAGCCGATAGGTGACAGACATAGGCCTACCGATTGGACAGACCATGATCAGGGTCCAGAACGGGATCTCGTTGCGTCTAGCGACGACAAGGCGAACATAAAGGGCAAACGCCATCGCGTTAAAGATCAGGCCCAGGCTTTACGCGTAATCGTACCTACGTGGTGCTTACGGAGAGACGATCACGGCGATAGAATTGACGCTTGAAACCAGGCGGTTTTTCGCTGCAGGAAGGTTGTCGAGCTACCGGCTTGCTCTTCCCCATACCCAGAACAAGATAATTGAAGGCATGATTAGCATCGCAATCGCCTTGTCGCGCGCCACTTTGCCTTCGCGTATCCCTTCCAGCAACAACATTACCGATAAGCCGACGAATAAAACGGTGAGCAGCATTTGTAATTTTTGCGCACCGACGGCGAGTAAGAAATACATCAGCGGTATCACGCACAGCGCACCTAGCGCCACATACGCGACCCGTGCCAGGCTGTGCGCGCCGGCCGGTGGTGCACCTATGCCCTTGAGCATCTTGCGCCCTAGCGCAAACCAGATCAGGCTGATTACCATGCCGATCCCGGCCGCGATGAAGACGATTTTGTAAGCAGGGGTGTCGCCGGTATTGAAGACTTTTTGCGCCAGTAATTGGGTCAGGATAGGGGCGAAGAAGGCGCCGACATTGATGCCCATATAAAAAATCGTGAAGCCGGAATCGCGCCGTGTGTCGTTCAGGCTATACAGCTTGCCGACCATGGTGGAGATATTCGGTTTGAACATGCCATTGCCGACGATGATGGTGGCCAGACCTAGCTTAAATACATGCCGATCGGGAAAAGAAATCGCAAACAAGCCGCAGGCCATGAACACCGCGCCGAGTAAAATCGAGCGTTGATAGCCGAGGTAGCGATCCGCGATGTAGCCGCCAAACAGCGCGCCGGCATACACCAGCGCAAGGTAAGAACCGTAAGTCAGATTGGCGACCGCCTGGCCGCTGGATGGTGGCCAGACTGGCTAGCTTAAATACATCGGGATCGGGAAAAGAAATCGCAAACAAGCCGCAGGCCATGAACACCGCGCCGAGTAAAATCGAGCGTTGATAGCCGAGGTAGCGATCCGCGATGTAGCCGCCAAACAGCGCGCCGGCATACACCAGCGCAAGGTAAGAACCGTAAGTCAGATTGGCGACCGCCTGGCCGCTGGAGT